>CAYVPC010000079.1:0-14151 GCA_964453555.1 uncultured Hyphomicrobiales bacterium
TCGACTGGCAGGGCGTGGTGCTGCCGGCCAATTTCCGCGTCGACGCCTGGGTCACCCCGCCGAATTACACCGGCAAGCCGCCGATCATTTTGGCGGGCATCCATCCCGGCGAAATATCGCGGCAGGATGCCGAGTCGGGCGAGCCGGTGTCCGTTCCAGCCGGCTCGATGCTGATCGTGCGCGCCACCGGCAAGGTCAGTCTGGATATTTCCGGCAAAGGCGGCGTGACGCCGGCGAAAGATGAGACGCACGCGCCCGCCGGCACCCAGGAGTTTCGATTCAAGATCGCGTCCGCCGGCGTCGCGACATTGCACGGCGCCGGCGACGACGTGGCCTGGGCGTTCAATGTCATTCCCGACAAGCCGCCGGCCATCGCGCTCACCAAGGATCCCGAGCAACAGGCGCGCGGCTCGCTCCTCTTGTCGTACGCGCTCGAGGACGATTACGGCGTGACCGAGGCGCAAGCGACGTTCGCACGCAAGGATGATCCGGCCGGCAACAGCGCCGACGCGCATCCGCTGTTCGGGCCGCCCAACTTCCCGCTCGTGCTGCCGCAAGCCCGCACCAAAAACGGCGTCGGCCAGACCATCAAGGACCTGACCGATCATCCCTGGGCCGGCGCCGAGGTAACGATGACGCTGGTCGCGCACGACGAAGGCGGCAACGAGGGCAGTAGCGAGCCGTTCACCTTCCGCCTGCCCGAACGCGTATTCAGTAAGCCGCTGGCGCGCGCGCTGGTCGAACAGCGGCGCAATCTCGCGCTCGATGCGTTGGCGCGGCCGCGCGTCGTCACCGCGCTCGACGCGCTCGCCGTGGCGCCGGAGAAATTCCACACCGACGCCGGCACCTATCTCGGGCTGCGCTCGATCTTCTGGCTTCTCGTGCGCGCCAAGACCGACGATGATTTGCGCGATGTGACGGCGCGGCTTTGGCAGATGGCGGTTGGCATCGAGGACGGCAACATCTCCGACGCCCAGGCGGCGCTGCGCAATGCCGAAGAAGCGCTGCGGCAGGCCCTCGAACGCGGCGCCAATGATCAGGAAATCAAGCAGCTCATGGATCAGTTGCGTGCGGCGATGGACCGCTACCTGCAATCGATGATGGAGCAGCTGAAGAATAAACAGCAGCTCGCCCGTCCCCTCGATCGCAATCAGCGAAGCTTAAGCCTGCGCGATCTCAAGAGCATGCTCGACCGGCTCGAAAACCTTGCGCGCAACGGCGCCAAGGACGCGGCGCGGGCGCTGTTGCAGCAGCTTCAGCAGATGATGGAAAATTTGCAGATGGCGACGCCGGAGCAGAACGGCGACGACCTCGACGATATGATGTCGCAACTCGACGATCTCGGCGACATGATCCAGCAGCAACAGGATTTGCGCGACCGTACCTACCGCCAGGGCCAGAACCAGCGGCACCCGCGCGGCCAGCAGGGGCAGCAAGGCCAGCAGCTGGACGAGTCGATGGGCGATCTGCGCGAAAGCCAGCAGGCGTTGCGCGATCGGCTCAAGAAACTGCTGGAGGATTTCAAGAACCACGGCTTCGGACAGCCCCAGCCGGGGCAGCCCGGCCAGGGGCAGGGCGGTGTGGACCAGCTTGGCCGGGCCGGCGAGGCCATGGGTCAAGCCGAAGGCCAGCTCGGCGACGGCAATGCCGACGGCGCGGTCGATTCGCAGGGCCGTGCGCTCGACGCGCTGCGCAGGGGCGCGCAGGGTCTTGCGGAATCGATGCAGCAGCAGCTCGGCCAGGGCCCCGGTCCCGGCCGTGACGGCCGGCTCGGACGGCCGCGCGCCGACCGCGACACCGATCCGCTCGGCCGGCCGTTGCATGGCCGCGATTACGGCGACGATATCACCGTCAAAGTGCCCGGCGAGATCGACGTGCAGCGTGCCCGCCGCATCATCGAGGAATTACGCCGGCGCTTTGGCGACGTGCTGCGCCCGCAGGACGAACTCGATTACATCGAGCGACTGCTCAAGGATTATTGAGCGCAGCGCCGCTGTTGTTGGCTTTGCGGATTTTACCGTGCCACAGGCCGTATTCCGCGATTTCGCCGATCCTCAATCCGCGCTACACTTTTAAAATCAAGGGGCAATGGACGAAGCTTCGCGGGCGGGGCCGCAATGCTTGAGATTGCGGATTGGCTGAAAAAACTCGGCATGTCCGAGTATGCCGCGCGCTTCGCCGAAAATCGTATCGATTTCTCTGTCTTGTGCGACCCCGTGATCGGCGGCATTTGTTAATTTCCCCGAACCGAATGTTAACGCTTCCTTGCTAACAATTCCGGCGCCGCCTCACGTTCCGCTTTGGCGGCGCAGAGGTATTTGTGGCTTCGATCGGTTCCGAGCACGCGCCGCGTTCCAATTGGCGCCCGTTTCCGCCTGCCTTTTTGGGCGCAGATATCGGCAACGCGGCCACGCGCGTCTATGCGCTGTTTGCCGGTGACACCGACACCTCGCTGCTGCGCCGCCTGGCCGGCGCCGCTTTCCTCATCCGGGTGATCAGCGCCGCCATCGCCTTCGTCGCGCAAATCCTGCTGGCGCGCTGGATGGGCGGCTTCGAGTTCGGCATCTATATTTACGCCTGGACATGGGTTCTGCTGATCGGCGGCATGGTCGACCTCGGCCTCGGTTCGGCCGCGCAGCGCTTCATCCCGGAATACATCGAGCACAAGCAATTCGCGCTGTTGCGCGGCTTCCTCTTCGGCAGCCGTTGGCTCGCCTTGTTCAGCTCGATCCTGATCGCCGGCATCGGCGCCATCGCCGTGACGTTGCTCGCGCCATACATCGATCCGAAGACGGTCGTCCCGCTCTATTGCTCCTGTGCCGCGTTGCCGATGTTCGCGCTGTGGAGCGTGCAGAGCGGCATCGCCCGCTCGTTCAATTGGGTCAATCTCGGGCTCACGCCAAATTACGTGCAGCGCCAGCTGGTGCTAATTGCCCTCATGGGCCTTGCTTACGCCATCGGCCTGCCGACCGGTGCGGTGACCGCGACCCTCGTCGGCGTTGTGGCGCTGTGCTGCGTCGGTCTCAGTCAGCTCGTGGTGCTCAATCGCCGGCTTGCCGGCGTGGTCGAGAGCGGCGCCAAGGCTTACGCGGTGCCAACGTGGCTCGCCACGTCGGCACCGATCTTCGTGGTCGAGGCGTTTTATCTGCTGCTGACCTATTCCGATGTCATCGTGCTGCAGCAATTTCGTCCGGCCAACGAAGTCGCGATTTATTACGCCGCCGCCAAGACGCTCGCCTTCGTTGCGTTCATTTATTATTCGGTGTCGCAGACCATCGCGCATAAATTTTCCGAATATCACATCAGCGGGGATCACAAGCAGCTACGGGCGACGCTTCGGCAGGCGGTGCGGCTGACATTCTGGCCGTCGCTTGGTTCGATCGTCCTTCTGCTCGCGCTCGGCCGGCCGTTGCTGCACTTGTTCGGCCAGGGCTTCGAGTCCGGCTATTATTTGATGTACATCATCGCCATCGGGCTCTTGGCGCGCGCTTCGGTCGGTCCAGCCGAACGGCTCCTCAATATGCTCGGCGAGCGGCGCTCCTGCGCGCTCGTTTATGCGTCCTCGTTCGCGCTCAATATCGGCCTGTGCATTGCGCTGATCCCGCCGATGGGGCTCGCCGGCGCCGCGATCGCAAGTTCGGTGGCGCTGGTCTTCGAATCGGCCAGCCTTTTCTTCGTCGCGAAATACCGCCTGGGGCTTCACTGCTTCATTTTCGGCAGCCCCAAGAGCCGTTGAGGCGGCCGCGATGAGCGCCCGGGTTCTGGCCGATCCGGCGCCGGGGGCCGCACTTGACGGCGCGGCCTCGGCGATCGCCAGCGCCCGCCGCGCCGTCCTCGCCGATCGCTACGCCGCAAATCTGCTCACGGTCGAATGGCGGCGGCTCGATCAACTCAGCCCGATCACAGATGCCTGGCGCGAGCTGGCCGCCCGCGCGATCGAGCCAAATATCTTCTACGAGCCCGACTTCGCGCTGGCGGCTGCGCCGGTCTTCGGCGGCGACGCCGGCGCGGTGCTGGTATGGTCGGACGCCGAGCCGCGCCGGCTTCTTGGTTTCTTCCCGGGCCGCGTCGAGCGGCGACGCTATGGGATCGCCCTGCCGGTCCTGGCCGGCTGGACGCACCCCTACGCCCCGCTCGGCGTGCCGCTCATCGAGCGCGACGGTGCCGAGCCGATCGTTGCCGCGTGGTTGGCGCATCTCGCCGCGAACAAGCAGTTGCCCGGCCTGCTGCTGTTGCCCTATTTGCCCGAAGAGGGGGCCTTCGCCGTCGCGCTCGCCGCAATTCTCCGGCGCGCGCAGATGCCGGCCGCCGACTTCAACCGTCGCCAGCGCGCGCTGCTGGAGCCGGGCGACGACCGCCTGTTTTATGTCGAACAATCGCTCGGCCAGCACCAGCATAAGGAACTGCGCCGGCATTGGCGGCGCATGAGCGATGTGGGCGCGGTCCTGTTCACTGCCGCCACCGAGCCGGCCGCGGTCGCCGCCGCGCTGGAGGATTTCTTCAGGCTCGAAGCCGGCGGTTGGAAGGGCCGCGCCGGCACGGCCGCCGCCGAGCGAAAGGATATCGGCGACTTTATCCGGGCCGCGGTCGGCGGGCTCGCGCTCGAAGGTCGGGTATCGATCGCCCGCATCACGGTCGACGGGCAAGCGATTGCTGCTACCATCATTCTGCGCAGCGGCCGCCGCGCCTGGTTCTTGAAGATCGCCTATGATGAGGCATTCGCGCGGTTCTCGCCTGGCGTCATGCTCAGCGTCGTGCTGACCGACGACCTGCTCGAGGACCTGACCATCACGTGCACCGACTCCTGCGCCACCGCCGATCATCCGATGATCGACCACCTTTGGCGCGAGCGGCTTGCGCTTTCCGACCGATTGATTGCGGTGCGGCCGCAGGCGCCGTTTGCTCTGGCGAGTCGCCTTGAAGGATTGCGCACCACCGCCATCAGCGGCGCCAAGCGGCTGCGCGGCCTCGTTCGCGGTTAGCCGGTACCGGCGCAGTGGATGAACACGATTCGTTAACGTCTAAACAACTCTTGAGGGAAATAATCCGATCCGCCACGCGGACGTTCAGCCCATGCTGCGAAGCCTGACCTTGGCCAAGACCATCCGTCAGTGGGGCCTGACCGCCATTGCGGCCGTTGTCGCCTTCGTCGTCGGCGTGCCGTTGGTTGGTGTCGCCTCGTCCGTGACGCTTGCGTTCGCCGGTTTGTTTGCCGGCGCTCTGGTCGCGTTAGCGCGCGAACGACGGGGTAGCCAGCATGCAGCGAATGCGCTCAACAACATGACGCAAGGCTTGAGCATGTATGATGGCGCCGCGCGGCTGGTGCTGTGCAATGAGCGTTACATCCAAATGTCGCTATTGCCTCCGGAGAATTTCCAGGAAGGCACGCCGCTGCGCGAGATTCTTATCCGACGCGCCAAGGCTGGTTCCTTTTCGGGCGACCCGGATCAATATGTCGCCCACTGCCTGAAACAATCCGCCGAAGGCCGCACCGAGGAAAAAACGGTCGAGCTCAAGGATGGCCGCACGATCGCGCTGGTGTTTCGCCCGCTGCCGGACGGCGGTTGGGTTTCGACCCATGCGGACGTTACGGCGCAGCGCGCGGCCGAAAAGGAGCGCGACAAACTTCGGCAAAACGAGCAACGCCAGGTCGCAACCGATGCGGCGATCGTCGCGTTCCGCGCCCGCGTCGAGAACATGCTGATGACGGTCGGGCAGAGCGCCGTCGCCATGAAGGCGGCGGCCAAGTCGCTCTTGACCACCTCGGACCATACGCTCCAGCGCGCGGAGGGCGCGGTGCACGGCTCGAACCAGGCCTCGGCCAATGTGGAGACCGCCGCAGCCGCCGCCGAGGAGCTCTCAGTCTCGATTAAGGAGATCAGCCGGCAGTTGGTGCAAACGAACGAGGTGGTGCGTGACGCCGCCGCTGATGCGACCGCCACCAACAACGACATTGCGGCGCTGGCGCGGGTGGCGCAAAGGATCGGCGATGTAGTCAAGCTCATCCAGGACATTGCCGAGCAGACCAATCTTCTCGCGCTTAACGCCACGATCGAAGCGGCGCGCGCGGGCGATGCCGGGCGCGGTTTCGCCGTGGTGGCTTCCGAGGTGAAGTCATTGGCGGTACAGACCGCCAAGGCCACCGGCGAGATCACCCGCGAAATCTCATCGGTGCAGGGTTCGACCGGCGACGCGGTCACCGCCATCCTGGCGATCACGCGGCGGATGCAGGACATCAACGCACATACGTCGAAAGTGGTCGGCGCAATCGAGCAGCAGGAACTGGCGACCGGCGAAATATCGCACAACGTCGCCAGCGCTGCCGCGGGTAGCAAGGCTGTCGTCGCCGCCTTGGATGACGTTGCCAGCGGGGTGACGCAGACGCGCAGCTCGGCGCAGACCGTACTGACAGCTTCCGAGGACGTCGAAAACGCGACCGTTAAGCTCCGGGCCGAAGTCGAACGTTTCCTGAGCACGGTCGCCGCTTAGCTGCCGTAGGCCCAAGCCCGTGGCCGACCGTGGGCACCTTTTGTTAACCTCAAAACAACGCCTAAGCGCATAGTCTTGGCCCATTAAATTGGGATGCGCGTCATGTCCGGAGCACATTCGGTCCGCAAAACTCTCCGCCAATGGGGGCTCGTCATCGCGGCGGGCGGGCTCGGCCTTGCCGGCGCTCTTGCCGCGCTGCTGATACTCGGCCGCGACGGGATGTGGAGCGCTTTGAATGCCGCCCCTTTAATGATCGCGGATGCCATCCTGTGCGGGCTAGTTGTTCTGGCCGCGCTGGCGGTCGGCGCGCTGATCACGCTGGCGCGGGAACGCTGGCGCAGCCGCATGTCGCGGATTGCGCTCAACAACATGACGCAGGGCCTTTGCATGTTCGACAGCGCGGCGCGGCTCGTGCTGTGCAACATGCGCTATATCGAAATGCATCGCCTGCGGCGCGAGCAATTGCGGGCGGGCATGCCGTTGGTCGAGCTTCTGGTGCTCCGCACCGAGACGGGCACGTTCTCCGGCGACCCGGGTCTCTACGTGGCAGAGTGCCTCAAACAGGTTGCCGAAGGCCGCACCGAGACGCGCACCATCACCTTCAATGACGGCCGCATCATCGGGCTCGCCAGCCAGCCGCTGGCCGGCGGCGGCTGGGTCACCACCCATTCCGATATCACCGAGAAGCACGCCGCCGAAAAAGAGCGCGATTCGCTCCGCCAGCGCGAGGAGCGCCGTGCCGCCACCGATGCGGCGATCGTCGCGTTCCGCGCCCGGGTCGAGAGCATGCTGATGACGGTCGGGCAGAGCGCGGTAGCCATGAAGACGGCGGCCAAATCGCTGCTGACTACCTCCGACCATACGCTCCGGCGCGCCGAAGGCGCGGTGCAAGGCTCGAACGAGGCTTCGGCCAATGTCGAGACCGCCGCCGCCGCCGCCGAGGAGCTGTCGGCCTCGATCAAGGAGATCAGCCGCCGGTTGGCGCAAGCCAACGAAGTCGTGCGCAGCGCCGCCGCCGACGCAACCGCCACCAACGACGATATTGCGGCGCTCGCCCGCGTCGCGCAGAGGATCGGCGACGTGGTCAAGCTCATCCAGGACATCGCCGAGCAGACCAACCTTCTGGCGCTCAACGCCACGATCGAAGCGGCGCGTGCCGGCGAAGCCGGCCGCGGCTTTGCGGTGGTGGCTTCCGAGGTGAAGTCATTGGCGGTGCAGACGGCCAAGGCCACCAGCGAGATTACGCGGGAGATTTCATCGGTCCAGGGCTCGACCGGCGATGCGGTGACCGCTATCCGTGCCATCACCCGGCGGATGCAGGATATCAACTCGCATACCTCGGAAGTGGTCGGCGCCATCGAGCAGCAGGAACTGGCGACCGGGGAGATATCGCACAATGTCGCCAGCGCAGCCGCCGGAAGCAAGGCCGTAGTGGCCGCGCTCGGCGACGTCGCCATCGGCGTGACGCAAACGCGCAGTTCGGCGCAGACCGTGCTGACCGCTTCCGAGGAAGTGGAGAATGCGACCGTCAAGCTGCGCGCCGAAGTCGAGCGTTTCCTCGGCGCGGTCGCCGCCTAATCCTTCATCGGCCGGCAGCACAATCCCGCCTGCCGCGCGGGCCGGCGGCGGCAGCGCCCTTCCAGTACGAGCGAAACCGGCGCCGGCCATGTGATAGCTTGGCCAGGGGCTCCGAAGAAAATGGCATGATCGGCAATCCCAATCGCAGGGATATCCTGAAAACGACGGCGCAGCTCGCGGCGGCCGGCTATTTGGCCGCCGACAACGCGGCGTTGGCGTCCGTGCAGACGCCGATCGATCCCGGCGCAACAGCGCTGCACGAAATCGACTCGATATTGCGCGGCGCAACGCAGGCCGGAGACATTCCCGGCGTCGTCGCGATGGCCGCGACCGACGATGGCATTGTCTATCAGGGTGTTTTCGGCCGGCGCCGGCTTCCGGACGGGCCGGGCATGACGCGCGACACCGTCTTTCGGATCGCCTCGATGGTCAAGCTCATCACGTCGGTCGCCGCGCTTCAGCTCATCGAGCAGGCCAAGCTCTCGCTCGACGCGCCGGTCCCCGCGCTCGCGCCCGAGCTTGCCGCGCCGCTTGTGCTCGACAGCTTCGACAGCAAGGGGATTCCGCAACTGCGCCCGGCAAAATCACCGATCACGCTTCGGCATTTGCTCACGCATACCGCGGGCTTCACCTATCGGCTCTGGGACGCCAAGGCGCTTCGCTATGTCGAGACGATCGGCAAGCTGCCGGCGGCCGTGCGGGCCAAGCTGCCGCGAACGCCGCTGATGTTCGATCCCGGCACGCGGTGGCAATACGGACCCAACATCGATTGGGTCGGCAGAATCGTCGAGCATGTCAGCGGCGAGCCGGTCGACGCTTATTTCCGCAAGCACATCCTTGGTCCGCTCGGCATGAAGGATACCGGCTTCGTCATCGCGCCGGAACAGCGCGCGCGGGAAGCAAGCGCGCATCGGCACGAACCCGATGGGTCGCTGCTGCCGCTGCCGATGGAAAAGCCGCCGACGCACGAAACTTTCACCGGCGGCGGCGGGATTTATTCGACCGCGCCGGATTATTTGACGCTGCTGCGCGCGCTCATGCACGGCGGCACGCTCGACGGCGTTCGCATCCTGCGGCCGGAAACAGTGGCGCTGATGGGCAAGAACCAGATCGGCGATATCGAGGCCGGCTTATTGCGCACGTCGGCGCCCATGCTCTCCAACGATGTCGATTTCTTCCCCGGCATCAGCCTCAAATGGGGGTTGGGTCACATGCTCAATATGCGGGGTGTGCCGGGCGGCCGCAGCGCCGGCAGCATGACATGGGCCGGTCTTTACAACACGTATTACTGGATCGATCCGGTGAAACAGATCGCAGCCGTCTTCATGACGCAGGTCATGCCGTTTGCCGATCACCGCGCCTTGCAGCTGTACCGGCAGTTCGAGCGCGGCCTCTATGCGGCCGTGAAGGCCGGCTAGCGGGACGGCCGCTAGCTCGAACTCGGCGTCGCCGGCACGAACTTCAGCGCCACCCCGTTCATGCAGTAACGCAAGCCGGTCGGGCGCGGGCCGTCGTTGAACACATGGCCGAGATGACCGCCGCAGCGCCGGCACGAAATCGCGGTGCGCGTCATGCCGTAGGTGGTGTCCTTGGTTTCCTCGACCGCTTTGTCGAGCGGCGCCCAGAAGCTCGGCCAGCCGGTACCGCTGTCGAATTTGGTCTTCGAGGAGTAGAGCGGCAGGTCGCAGCCGTCGCAGGCGAAAGTGCCGGCGCGATGCTCGTGCAGCAGCCGACTGGTGAACGGACGCTCGGTGCCTTCGTGCCGCAGCACTTGATAGGCTTCGGGGGAGAGAATCTTCCGCCACTCCTCGTCGGTGTGGGTGACTTCGTAGGTCTTTTCCGCCCGAGCCGCGTGCGGCCAGGCGAGGCGGCCGAGGGCGAGCGCGCCCAAGGCGCCGCCAGCATAGACAGCGTGTCTGCGTGTAAGCATGTGCCGTCCTCCACGAGCATGACCCCGATTCATGCTCCAGCTGCATCGCTGTGGCGTCTATAACCGAGGCATCGGCCCCCGTCACGGGCGGCCGCGGTAACAAGCTCGGCAACACTTGGTGAAGTACGCGCAAGCCGCGATGACGGTTTTGCGCCGCATCGGGCTATGTCGTGCGCGCCGGCGCAAAGGAAAACCGGGCCCTTGCGGGCCCGGTTGAGTTCGCCGGCGTGGGGGCGCCAGCGAGCACCTTCCAGAGGGGAAGTGCCACGTCACGGCGGTTACCGATCTGGGAGGATCGTGGCGACCGCTTGTTCCGCAGCTACGTTGTATAATGCGAGCCGCTATCCGGCCGCACAACGCGGCCGCGGGCATGCCAGCCATGCAATAGGGTTTTGTCCGGCGTCAGTAATTCCAGCGTTGCGCGTTGGCGACCAGAAAATCGCGAAACGCCTGTACGCGCGCCACGCTCTTGAGCTCTTCCGGGTAGACGAAGTAGGCATCGAGCGCGATCGGATCGGCGTCGGAGAAAAGCTGCACCAGCCCGCCGTCGCCTTCGACCAGGTAGTCCGGCAGCATGGCGATCCCGATGCCGCGCTGGCAGGCGCGCAGGATGCCGAGAATATTGTTGATGACAAGGTGCGCCGTGCGCGGCCCTTTGCCGTTGCGTGCCACCTCGGTGAGATAGAGCGAGCGCTGCAAATACTGCGGCACATTGCCGCCGAGCACCAGCACGCGGTGATTGTCGAGGTCTTCGAACGTGCGCGGGGTGCCGAACCGCTTGAGGTATTCCGGTGAAGCGTAGACGTGGAAGTGCACCGAGAACAGTTTGCGCTGAATAAGGTCGGGCTGCGTCGGCTGGCGCAGCCGGATCGCGACGTCGGCCTCGCGCATGGCGAGATCGAGCTCCTCCTCGGTGGTCAGCAACGTGATGCGGACCTCCGGATAAAGATCGACAAATTCGCCGAGCCGCGGGGTGAGCCAGTGCACGCCGATGCCGGGCGTGGTCGTGACTCTCAGATCGCCATTCGGCCGCTCGCGGCTGTCCGTGAGCTTTGCGCGCGCCGCTTCCAGCTTCATGAACACGTCGTGGGCGGTGCGAAACAGCAGATCGCCCTGCTCGGTGAGAATGAGACCGCGCGCGTGACGGTGAAACAGCGAGACGGCAAGCTCCTGCTCGAGCGCGCTTACCTGGCGCGATACCGCCGATTGCGACAGGCCGAGCTGCTCGCCGGCATGCGTGAAGCTGCCGGCCTCGGCGGCGGCATGAAAGACTTTAAGCTTGTCCCAATCCATCAGCTCGCTCTTTATCTCCCTCGCTTCAAGGGCGAGAGGAATTGCGATTTCATTCCGCCGCGATGCGCGGCTCGGCCTCGCCGTGCGCGGCCAGAAATTTCTCCGCCTCCAGCGCGGCCATGCAGCCCAGCCCGGCAGCGGTCACCGCCTGGCGATAAACGTCGTCGGCGACGTCACCGGCCGCAAACAGTCCGGGCACCGAGGTCGCGGTGGAATGCGGTGCGGTCTTGAGGTAGCCGGAGGATTTCATCTCCACCTGGCCGGTCACCAGCGCAGTCGCCGGCGAGTGCCCGATGGCGATGAAGATGCCGTCCACCGCATGCTCGCTCGTCTCGCCGCTCTTGACGTCGCGCAGCACCGCGGCCTTGACCTTGAGTGGATTGTCATCGCCCCTCACGTCGGCCAGCACTGTGTTCCACAACACGCTGATCTTCGGATTGCGATAAAGCCGCTCCTGCAAGATGCGTTCGGCGCGGAAAGAATCGCGCCGATGTACGACGGTGACCTTGCTGGCGAAGTTGGTGAGGAACAGCGCCTCCTCGACCGCGGTATTGCCGCCGCCGATCACCAGAACTTCCTTACCGCGATAGAAGAAGCCGTCGCAGGTGGCGCAGGCGGAGACGCCGTAGCCGCGGAATTTCTGCTCGGACGGCAGATCGAGCCAGCGCGCCTGCGCGCCGGTGGCCAGGATCAGGGATTCGGCGAAATAGACGTCGCCGGAATCGCATTCGATACGGTACGGCCGGCGGCCGAGGTCGACCTTGCTGACATGGTCGGCGACCATCCTGGTGCCGACATGCGCCGCCTGCTTCTGCATCTGCTCCATGAGCCAGGGACCCTGGATCACGTCGGCGAAACCGGGATAGTTCTCGACGTCGGTGGTGGTGGTGAGCTGGCCGCCGGTCTCGATGCCCTGAATCAGCACCGGATCGAGCATGGCGCGCGCGGCATAGATCGCCGCCGTGTAGCCCGCGGGCCCGGAGCCGATGATCACAACCTTCGCATGGGTGGATTGGGTCACCGCTCATCCGTCCATTGGGCAGCATCTGGCCTGCCCGGCAGCCCTTGAAGTCGGACGTCTGGACTTCGGTGGATCTGGCGATGGCCAAGCCAACCGAAGCCCAGCCCGGCTCTCTGCCGCATCCAGCTGGAATCTAGGGATTTTCGGGAGCCATGCAAGGTACGCAACCCCTTACCCCCAGTTCACTCATGGCAGCCCGGGCGTCGGCGTAACGCGCTGGAATCCCTCTTGAATCAAGACAGCCGAGCCTCGGTCCGGCCGTCGTACCAGCAACCCGTTACGCTCCGTCGCCGCCAAGCGGCGCAATCGCCGGCGCTATTTCCACTCGACCTTGACGATCTCGTACGCCTTGGCGCCACCCGGGGTGACCACCTCGACCTGAACGCCCTTCTTCTTGCCGACCAACGCGCGGGCGAGCGGAGAGGTGATCGATATCTTGCCTTTCTTGGCGTCCGCTTCCGGCTCGCCGACGATCTGCCAGACCGCTTTCTTGTCGGTATCCTCGTCGATCAGCGTCACGGTGGCGCCGAAGGTGATGGTGTCGCCGTGCAGCTTCGACACGTCGATGACTTCAGCACGCGCGAGCTTGTCCTCGAGCTCGGCGATGCGGCCCTCGTTGAGCGACTGCGATTCCTTGGCGGCGTGATACTCGGCATTTTCGGAAAGATCGCCGTGCGTCCGCGCGTCGGTAATCTGCTGGATGATGCGGGGCCGTTCGACCTGCTGGCAATGCTTGAGCTCGGACTCAAGCGCCGCATAGCCCTCCGCAGTCATCGGAATTTTGTCCATCGTTGTTCATCTCCGTTCCTCAGCTATCGTCCCGATTTTGAAGTTCGCCAGCGCCCGCGGGCCCACTTTGTTGCGAACTTCAAAATCAAAAGGACGCTAGCCACTTTCGATGCTAGTACGGTTCTGGATTTGAAGTTCCTACGAGAGGTCGCCGACAAGTCTTAGGAACTTCAAATCCACCGCACTAGTGACAAAATTCAAGCCGCGGACCGGAGCGTCGTCCGGCCTCGCGACCAAAATCCTGTCTCTACTGCCGGCGCTCGCGCTGGTCCGATTTTGGATCAGGGGGCGGCCGCAAAATAATTTTGCAGCGCACACACTTCGAGGTCACCCCCGAGGTAGGCCTTGATACCCTGCGCTGCGGCGACGGCCCCTGAGAGAGTGGTGTAGTACGGCACTTTATGCAAGAGGGCAGCCCGGCGCAGCGAGCGGCTGTCGGCCAGCGCTGTGGCGCCCTCGGTGGTGTTGAAAACCAGCTGAACGCCGCCGTTTTTGATGGCGTCGACAATGTGCGGGCGGCCTTCCGCGACCTTGTTGATCTTGACCGCCGAAACGCCCTCGTCGGCGAGGTAGCGCTGGGTTCCCGAGGTCGCCAGCACCCCGAACCCGAGCCCCGCGAGCAGGCGGATCGATTCGAGAATGCGCGGCTTGTCGGCGTCCTTGACCGACACGAATACGGTTCCGCGCCGCGGCAGCCGCGTGCCGCCGCCCAGTTGGCTTTTGACGAAGGCGACATTGTAGTCGCGGTCGATGCCCATCACTTCGCCGGTCGATTTCATCTCCGGCCCGAGCACGGTATCGACCGCCGGCCCGAAACGCGCGAAGGGAAACACCGCTTCTTTCACGCCGACGTGGCGGGCGGTGGCGAATTCGAAGTTTTGCGGTCGCAGGTTGAAGCTCTTGAGCGTCTCGCCCGCCATGATTCGCGCCGCAATCTTGGCGGCCGGGACGCCGGTGACCTTGGCGACGAACGGCACTGTGCGCGAGGCACGCGGGTTGACTTCGAGCACGTAGATATCGCCGTTCTTGATGGCGTATTGCACGTTCATCA
>CAYVPC010000080.1:0-13985 GCA_964453555.1 uncultured Hyphomicrobiales bacterium
GCGCGATATGGCCGCGCACCACCGCCATGTCGCGGGCGTGATAATGCACGCCGTCCTCCTGCTTGTAGGCCTGGTCGTGCTCTTCATCCACGACGATCAATCCGAGATCGGCGTAAGGCAGGAACAGCGCCGAGCGCGCGCCGACCACGACGGAGACTTCGCCGTCGGCGACGGCCCGCCAGGTGCGCGCGCGCCGGCGCGGCGACAATTCCGAATGCCATTCCGCCGGGCGGACGCCGAAGCGGGCGGCGAAGCGGTCGAGGAATTGCGCGGTGAGCGCGATCTCCGGCATCAGGATCAGGCTTTGCCGGCCGGCGCGGATCGTCTCGGCGACCGCCTCGAAATAAACTTCGGTCTTGCCCGAGCCGGTGACGCCGTCGAGCAACGTCACCGCGTAGCCGCGCTCGGCGACGGTTGCTTTCAGCTCGGCCGCGGCGGCGGCCTGATCGGCGGAGAAATCCGTTCGCGCGAAATCCGGATCGGGCTTTGCCGCCACGGGCTCCGGCGGCAGCACCAAAGTCTCGAGCGTGCCTTCGTCGATCAGGCCGTCGATCACGCCGGCACTGACGCCGGCTTCGCGCGCGGCGTCGACCTTGCCGCGCACCATGCGGTCGGCCAGGAGTTGCAGCACGCGCGAGCGTGCCGTCGTCATGCGCGCCGGCGCGGGGCCGCAAAGCCGCACACCGACGCGCTCGCGCGGGCTGCCCAGATGCTCGCCCATCCGCAGGCACATCCGCAGCACCATGCCGCGCGAGGAGAGCGTGTAATTCGCCACCCAATCGACGAACTCGCGCAGCTCCGGACGAAGCGGCGGCACTTCGAGTTTTTCCTCGACGTCCTTGAGCCGGTTGTCGAGCCGCGGATTGGGCTTGACGTTGTCGGCCCACACCACAGCGGTCGCCTCGAGGGCGCCGAGCGGCACGCTGACGATATCGCCCGCGGCCAGCGTCAGCGCCTCGGGCACCCGGTAGGAATAGGCCCGGTCGAGCGCGACCGGCACCAGCACATCGACGACGCGTTTGGCCATACCGCAGGTTGTCCCGATTCCGGCCGGTTTAGGAAGGGGAAAGGCGGCAAAGCTACAATCCGCTCATTCCCGCGAAAGCGGGAATCTAGTACTGAAATCGCAGCAAAGAACTGGGTCCCCGCCTGCGTTGGGGACGAGCGTGGATGGCTCGGAAGACTGAAACAAACGTGGTCGCGCCGAAGGTCGCCGCCGAAATCGAGGCTTGGCTCGCCCATCTTGGCAATGAGCGGCGCTTTTCGCCCAAGACGCTCGAAGCCTATCGGCGCGACGCGCTCCAGTTCCTGACTTTCCTCGCCGGGCACCTCGGCGGCGCGCCATCGCTCAGGGATTTGGCGGCGCTGACGCCGGCCGATGTACGCGCCTTCCTCGCCGCGCGCCGCTCAGCCGGCATCGGCAGCCGCTCGCTGATGCGCACGCTCGCCGGCGTGCGCGGCTTCGCGCGCTTTCTGGAACGCAATGGCAAAGGCAAGGTCGGCGCGCTCGCCGCCGTGCGGACGCCGAAGCTCGGCAAGACGCTGCCGCGGCCGCTGCCGGTCGCCGCCGCCAAAAGCATCGCCGATCCCGATCTCGCCGCAGGCGACGACCGCGACGTATGGATTCACGCGCGCGATGCAGCGGTGCTGGCGCTGCTCTACGGCTGCGGCTTGCGCATTTCCGAAGCGCTTGGGCTGCGCCGCGCCGATTTCGGCATGGGCGACGCCATCACCGTCACGGGAAAAGGCCGCAAGCAGCGCATGGTGCCGCTGATCTCCCCGGTGCAAAAGCTGATCGCCGACTATCTCGCGCTTTGTCCCCACGACGCGCCGCCGGACGGACCGCTGTTCGTCGGCGCCAAGGGCGGATCGCTGTCGCCGCGCGTGGTGCAGCTCGCCATGGCGCGGGCCCGCGGCGCGCTCGGCCTGCCGGAGAGCGCGACGCCGCACGCGCTGCGGCACTCCTTTGCCACCCATCTCCTCGCCCGCGGCGGCGACCTGCGCGCGATCCAGGAATTGCTCGGCCACGCCTCGCTGGCGACGACGCAGATCTACACCGAGGTCGATGCCGAACGCCTCATCGAGGCCTATCGCTCAGCCCATCCCCGCGCGTAAGATTTGTGCTATCCGTCATTTCGCGGTGCCACGGAAGTGGCGAGCCCGCTTTGACGGCAATCCGGAATGACAAGCGACAAGGGGCCAGGATGTCGGACGCACACGAACAAATGGAGCAGGCCGATCTCGCGAAGGAGGTCTCGCGCGAGGACAGAAAGATCGCGCTGGTCATCGCCATTCTGGCGCTGTTTCTGTCCTTCTCCGAAACGGTGGGAAAGAGCGCGCAAACCGAGGCGATCAGCGCCAACGTGGAATCCTCGAACCTTTGGGCTTTTTTCCAGGCCAAGACGATCCGCATGACGACGTTGAGCACCGCCGCCGAAGAGCTCAAGCTCACCGCCGCCGCTGCCGCCACCGACCCGGCGACGAAAGAAGCGATGGAAAAGCAGATCGCGGCCTGGGAGAAAACCGTCGCGCGCTACGATTCCGAGCCGGAGACTCGCGAGGGGCGCAAGGAGCTGGTCGCGCGCGCCAAGGAGGCAGAAGAAAACCGCAATCTCTCGCTGGCGAAATATCACCATTACGAGCTTGCGTCCGCCGCGTTCCAGATCGGCATCGTGCTCGCTTCGGCGGCGGTGATCACCGGCATGGTCCTGCTCGCCTGGTGCGCGGGCCTGCTCGGCGTACTCGGGCTCGGCGTTCTCTCGCTCGGCCTGTTTGCGCCGCACCTGATTGCTCTCCCCTAGCGCGCAATGACTGTGATCTCGCGCGGCAAAGCGGAAAAGCAGGCGGCGCGAGCCGCGCGGCTGGCGGCGGCATTGCGCGAAAACCTAAAGCGCCGCAAGGCGCAGGCGCGCAGCCGAGCGCAGGATCGCAGCGCCGACGTGGCCGCGCCGCCCGCTGGCGATACCGCGCCGCAGGCACCCGACTTTCGCCGCAATCGGAGCCGCGATTAGCACGTTCGGTCCCGCAGGGCAGCTTGATCGGGGCTTGGGGGTGATGATGGACCGTATTCGTATCGTCGGCGGCCGGCGTTTGCACGGCACGATACCGATCTCCGGGGCGAAGAACGCCACGCTCCCGCTGATGATCGCGAGCCTGCTCACCGACCAGACATTGATCCTCGATGATGTGCCGCGGCTCGCCGATGTCGTTCTGCTCCAGCGCATCCTCGGCAATCACGGCGTCGACGTCATGGTCGGCGGCAAGCGGCCGGGCGAAACCGCCGACGACGGCCAGACCCTGCACATTTCCGCCGCCCGCATCGTCGACACCACCGCGCCTTACGAACTCGTGTCGCGCATGCGGGCGAGCTTTTGGGTACTGGCGCCGCTGCTTGCGCGCATGGGCGAAGCGCGCGTGTCGCTTCCCGGCGGCTGCGCCATCGGCACGCGGCCGGTCGACCTTCTCATCATGGCGATGGAGCGGCTCGGCGCGCAGATCGAGATCGACAGCGGCTATGTGGTGGCGCGCGCGCCGCGCGGGCTCAAGGGCGGCGAGATCGTGTTTCCGAAAGTCACCGTCGGCGGCACCCACACCGCCGTCATGGCGGCGACGCTTGCCACCGGCACGACCGTGATCGAGAACGCCGCGCGCGAACCGGAAATCGCCGACGTCGCCGATTGCCTCAACAAAATGGGCGCGCGCATCACCGGCGCCGGCACGTCGCGGATCGTCGTCGAGGGCACAGCCAGGCTCAACGGCGCGCGGCATGCGGTATTGCCCGATCGCATCGAGACCGGCACCTATGCCATGGCGGTCGCCATGGCCGGCGGCGACATCCTGCTGCAAAATTCGCGACCGGAACTCCTGCAAGCCGCGCTCGACGTGCTGCAACAGACCGGGGTCACCGTCACGCCGACCAACCAGGGCATCCGCATCGCCCGCAACGGCGAGGGCCTGGCGCCGGTGGAAGTGACCACGGCGCCGTTTCCGGCCTTTCCAACCGATTTGCAGGCGCAGCTGATGGCGCTGATGACGCGCGCGCGCGGCACCTCGCACATCGTCGAGACGGTGTTCGAAAACCGCTTCATGCACGTGCAGGAACTGGCCCGGCTCGGCGCGCGCATTCATCTCGACGGCGAGCGGGCGACGATCGAAGGCGTCGAGCGGCTCAAGGGCGCGCCGGTGATGGCGACCGACCTGCGCGCCTCGGTTTCACTGGTTATCGCGGCGCTCGCCGCCGAAGGCGAGACCATCGTCAACCGCGTCTATCACCTCGACCGCGGTTTCGAGCGGCTGGAAGACAAGCTCGGGCGCTGCGGCGCCGCCATCGAGCGGCTGTCGGGGTAGCCGGCAAGTAGCAATACGGCGCGCAATGGCCTATCTCTAGGGCGAGAAATATAAAGGAAACGCCCGGAGCTTTTGGATGGCCTCTGTCCCTACTTCGCTGATCGATCGCGCCGGCCTCGACCGGCCGCGGCTTGCCAAGATCATCTCCCGCGGCCTCGACGGCGCCGACGACGGCGAATTGTACCTCGAATATCGCCAGGCCGAGATGCTGGTGTTCGATAACGGCCGCTTGAAGCAGGCGACCTACGACACGTCGCAGGGTTTCGGGCTGCGCGCGGTCAAGGACGAGGCGGTCGGCTACGCGCATGCCTCCGACGTATCGGAAGCTGCGATCGCCCGCGCCGCCGATGCCGTGCGCGCGGTCAAGGGCGGTTATTCCGGCCGCTATGCCGGTCCGCCGGCGCGCACCAACGCCAAGCTTTACGGCGAGGAAAGCCCGCTCGCGAGCCCGGGCTTCGAAGCGAAAGCGCGATTGCTCGAAGCGATCGACGCTTACGCGCGCGCCAGGGATCCGCGCGTGCGCCAGGTTTCCGTCAGTCTCGGCGCGAGCTGGCAGGCGGTCGAAGTCGTGCGCGGCGACGGCGAGACTTACCGCGACATCCGCCCGCTGGTGCGCGTCAACGTCTCGGTTGTGGTCGGCGACGGCGACCGGCAGGAAATCGGCAGCGCCGGCTATGGCGGTCGCGAAGGCTACGAGCGCTTTATCGTCACCGATACGTGGCAGAACGCTGTCGACAACGCCGTGCGCCAGGCGCTGGTCAATCTCGAAGCCGTACCGGCGCCGGCCGGCGAGATGGATGTCGTGCTCGGCTCGGGCTGGCCCGGCGTCATGCTGCACGAGGCGGTGGGCCACGGGCTGGAGGGCGACTTCAACCGCAAGAAGACCTCGGCGTTTGCCGGCCTGATGGGGCAGCGCGTCGCCGCCAAAGGCATCACGGTGGTCGACGACGGCACCATCGCGCTGCGCCGCGGCTCGCTCTCGATCGACGATGAAGGCACGCCGACCAACCGAACGGTGCTGATCGAGGACGGCATCCTGGTCGGCTACATGCAGGACCGCCAGAACGCCCGCCTGATGGGCATGCAGCCGACCGGAAACGGCCGGCGCGAAAGCTTCGCCCACGTGCCGATGCCGCGGATGACCAACACCTACATGCTGGCGGGCACGCGCGATCCGGCCGAAATCATCGCCTCGGTCAAGAACGGCATCTACGCGGTGCATTTCGGCGGCGGCCAGGTCGACATCACGTCGGGCAAATACGTATTCGAATGCACCGAGGCCTATCGGATCGAGGACGGCAAACAGGGCGCACCGATCAAAGGCGCCATGCTCATCGGCAACGGTCCGACCGATCTGAACCGCATCTCCATGGTCGGCAACGATCTTGCGCTCGACGACGGCATCGGCACCTGCGGCAAGAACGGCCAGGGCGTGCCGGTCGGCGTCGGCCAGCCGACGTTGCGCATCGACCGCATCACCGTCGGCGGCACCGGCTGAAAACCGCACGGCCGACCTTTCGTACGCAGGCCATGCTTGATTGGACCTGCACGCGCGAACCGGGATTTGTCAGCGGGGATGATCTGTGACGATGTCCGCTTTGCTTTGCGGTGCTGGCATCCCGGTTCCGCTGGGACGGACAGTGCGGTACGCTGCGTGGAGTGTTCTGCGTTCCCGACCATGCGCCTCCTTCTCGCCACGTCAGTCGCCCTCCTGTTGATCCAATCGGCGACGCCGGCGTCGGCGACATGCGCCGTCATCGGCGATTCGATCGCTGAGGGTCTGCGCCCATCGCTTCGCGAATGCCGGTTCTCCGTACAGATCGGTATCGGCACGGCGGCGATCGCGTACCGCGTGCCGGCCAATGCCGACGTGATCGTCGTGTCGGCCGGCAGCAACGATTACCTCACCCCAGGCTTGCTCGCGCGTCTGCAGGTATTGCGATCCCGCGCGGGCTCGGCGCGCGTCATCTGGATCAGGCCGATCCCGCAGGTCGCCGCCGCCGCGGTCGATACAGTCGCGCGAGCGCACGGCGATGCGGTAGTGCCGTTCGTCGTGTCGGCCACCGACCGGCTGCGCGTGCATCCGCAGTCCAGCAGCACGCTTGCCGCCGAGATCCGCCGGCATTTCTGAGCGCGGAAACCGTCGCGGCCTAGCGCACCACTCCGGAAATGCAGCACGGCCGGTGGCGCGGCGGCTTGATCGTGTCCTTCAGGTAACAGCGCGGCGCGCTGGTGCCGTAACCGTGCCGGCGATAGGTCCAGGCCCGGCAGCGCGTGTCGGCGTTGCAGGCGGCGGCGCAGGCTTTGCCGCGCGGATCGGCCGCCGTCTCGAACGAACTATAGTCGCCGCCGACGCGGTCGATCGAAAACTCAACGTCGCCGAGCTGCGGCTCGACCACGCCACCGCCGTGGACGCCCGACACGCAGCAGCTTGCCCGCACGCGCGGCATCACTTTGCGCTTGAGCCAGCACATGGCCGGTTGGCCGGTGGCCGACGGATAGGAGAAGCTCCAGGAGCGGCAGTCCTTGTCGCGCTCGCACCGCGCCGCGCACACCGCCGGATCGCCGCTCGGGACCGGGGCGCTGGCATAATCGCCGCCCGGACGATCGTATCCCGCTTGCGCCGACGCCGGCGTCCCGTCCATCACGACGCCGGCCGCCGCGAAAGCGATGGCGGCAAAAGCTATCGTGAATGCGCGCATGCGCAGCCCCGTGTGCTTCGCGATACGCCCCCGCCCGCACAAGAACGCTCTTCCGCGCCGAAATTCCACAATAATTTTCGCTCTCAGCCATGCGGCGAAGCCGCCCTCGGCGGCCCGATGCCGCAGCACCCGGTCCGCTTTATTACCACCGCGACTCCGCTATGGTTCGGCAATGGTCGCCGCAACTGGAAATCCCGCACGCGTCGCGCGCAGCATCGCCGGGCTCGCCGCCACATTCGTCCTGCTGCTGCCGGCGATCTGGAACGGCTTTCCGTTCCTGGAACACGACACCGGCGGATATTTCGCGCGCTGGTTCGAAGGCACCCTCGATGCAAGCCGCTCGACCGTTTACGGCCTTTTCCTCACGCCTGGATGGCCGCTTGATTTCTGGCCGATCGTGATCCTGCAGGCCGCCGCCGCGGTCTGGATCATCGGCGTCATGTTGAAGATCTACCGGCCCGATTTTCATCCCGCCGGATTGCCGGCGATCGTAGCGGCGCTTGCGGCAACAACCGCGCTGCCGTGGCTCGCCGGCGAACTTCTGACCGACATTTTCGCCGGCCTCGCCGTGCTCGGATTTCACGCGCTGGTCTGGCACGGCGACAGGATCGAGCCGCGTCAACGCTTCGCCCTGGTGCCGTTCATCGCCTTTGCCGCGTCCACCCACAGCGCCACCTACGCGGTGATCCTCGCGCTCGGCGCCGGCACGCTGCTCTGCTGGCTTTTCGGCCGGCTTTTTGGCCGCAGGATCATCCCCGGCACGGTGGTCGCCTCTGCGATCGGCGTCCTGGCGCTCGGCGCCGCCATGCTGGTCGCGGCGAATTACGTCGTGGCGAAACGGCTCGCCTGGACGCCGGGCGGCTATAGCATCGCCTTTGCCCGCATGCTGCAGGACGGGATCGTCACGCGATACCTCGACGATCATTGTCCCGATCCGCGCCTCAAGCTCTGTCCGTACCGCAAAGAACTGCCGCGCGACGCCGACGAGTTTCTGTGGGGTGGCGGATTGTTCGACCGGCTCGGCCGCTTTGACGGGCTCGGCGATGAAATCCGCGAGATTGTGCTCGGCAGCCTGCGCGACTATCCGCTACTGCAGCTGAAAGCGGCGCTGATCGCGACGGCAAGGCAGCTGGTCGCGGTCGGCACCGGCGAAGGCGTCGTCAACTCGGTCTGGCACACTTACGCCGTTCTTGAACGCTTCGCGCCTTCGGTCGTGCCGGCGATGCAGGCGGCGCGGCAACAGCGCGGCGAAGTAAGCTTCACCGCGGTCAATGCCGTGCACGAGCCGGTGGCGTGGGCGGCGATGGCCCTGCTTCCGCTGCTGATCGTGCTGGCATTTTACCGCGCCGAATTCGCCGATCTCGGCTGGCTCGCCGCGGCCGTCGCGCTGGCGTTGCTCGCCAACGCCGCGTTCTGCGGCGTAATCTCCAATCCGCACGACCGCTACGGTTCGCGTATCGTCTGGATCGCGGCGTTCACCGTCGCACTCGCCGGCTGGCGCGCGGTCGCGCCCGCCCGCAGAGCATGATCCCGAAAAGTGGACCCTGGTTTTAGGAAAAGATCATGCTCAAATGAAAATCCGCGCGCTCAACTGCGGAAGTGCTTCGATAATTTGAGCCCCTGCGCCTGATAGTTAGAGCCGATGCCGCTGCCATAAAGCTGGTCCGGCCGCGCCAGCATTTTTTCGTACACCAGCCGGCCGACGACCTGGCCGTGTTCGAGGATGAACGGCACTTCGCGCGAGCGCACCTCCAGCACCGCGCGCGCGCCGAGGCCGCCCGCGCCGGCATAGCCGAAGCCCGGGTCGAAGAAGCCGGCATAATGCACGCGGAATTCGCCGACCAGCGGATCGAACGGAACCATCTCGGCGGCGTAATCGGGCGGCACCTGCACCGCCTCGGTGGAGGCGAGGATGTAAAACTCGTCGGGATCGAGGATCAGGCTGTGATCGCCGCGGGCGGCGATCGGTTCCCAGAAATCCGCGACCTCGTAGGCGGCGCGGCGCTCGACCTCGATGACCGCGGTGTGACGTTTGGCGCGGTAGCCGACGATGCCCTTGCCGTTGCGCATCCCGCCGCCGGACAGATCGACACTGACCGCAACGCCCTCGCCCATCACCGCCTCGGCGCGATCGACCAGACGCTCGCGCGCGTGCAGCGCACGCAAGCTTTCGCCGTCGAGCGCGGCATCACCGTGGCGAAAGCGGATTTGCGACAGCCGCGAACCCTCGCGCACGAGTACCGGAAAAGTCTTTGGGCTGATCTCGGCGTAGAGCGGGCCGTAATAGCCGGCGTCGACGCGGTCGAAGCCGCGCGTCTCGTCGGCGATCACGCGGGTGAAGACATCGAGGCGGCCGGTCGAACTCTTCGGGTTGGTGGCAGCCGCGACATCGGCCGGCAGCGCCAGGCGTTCGATCAGCGGCACGATATAGACGCAGCCGGTCTCCAGCACCGCGCCGTCGGTCAGCGCGAATTCATGCAGCTTGAGTTCGGCGATGCGGCGGACGACCGCGGTCCCGGGACCGGGCAGGAAGCTTGCGCGCACGCGATAGGCGATGGCGCCGAGACGGAGGTCGAGACTTGCCGGCTGGATCTGATCGGGAGCGAACGGCCGCGCCGCCGCGATCGCGCCCTCCTCGGCCAGCGCCGCGATCATGCGGTCGGGCAGAATCCCCTTGTCCGAGGGCTTAAAGGAAAGCGGCACGCGATCACCAGTTCGCCGCACCGCACAGTGGTGGTAGCGGGCAGTTGCGATCTAACCCGATGCCCGGCTTGACGCAAAGACAGCCGCGGCGTAAGAGCCGTCTTATCCCGTGGTCATTTGAGCCGGCCGGCTTGCAGCCACGTAAAACAAGTTGCTAAAAGGCCGGGGATGCGTGAGCCCGGCCCGAGGATTAGTCCTCCCGGCCGGGTTTTGTTTTGTCTGGCCGACGAGGAGGGCCACATGACCGCGTCCGCACCCGATCGCTACCGTCCCGAAACCCGTCTCGTGCATGCCGGCACAATGCGCTCGCAATTCGGCGAGACCTCCGAGGCGCTGTTCCTTACCCAGGGCTACGTTTACGACAACGCCGCCCAGGCCGAGCGCCGCTTCAAGAACGAAGATCCGGGCTTTCAATATTCGCGCTTCGCCAATCCGACGGTTGCGATGTTCGAGCAGCGCATGGCGGCGTTTGAAGGCGCCGAAGCCGCCCGCGCGACCGCCACCGGCATGGCGGCGGTGACGCTCGCGCTCGTCGGCCAGCTTAAAGCCGGCGACCACGTGGTGGCGGCGAAAGCGCTGTTCGGCTCCTGCCGCTACGTCATGGAAGATTACCTGCCGCGTTTCGGGATTGAGTCGACGCTAGTCAACGGCACCGATCTCAAACAGTGGAGCAACGCGGTACGGCCGAACACCCGGACGTTCTTCATCGAGACGCCGACCAACCCGACGCTTGAGATCATCGACATCGCCGCGGTCGCGGAGATCGCGCATGCCGCCGGCGCGACGCTCGTTGTCGACAACGTTTTCGCCACGCCGATCTTCCAGTCGCCGCTCGCGTTCGGCGCCGATTGCGTGGTCTATTCGGCCACCAAGCATATCGACGGCCAGGGACGCTGCCTCGGCGGCATCATCCTGGGCTCGGAAGACTTCATCCAGAAAAACGTGCACACCCTGCTGCGGCAAACCGGGCCTTCGCTGTCGCCGTTCAATGCCTGGGTGCTGCTCAAGGGGCTGGAGACGCTGCCGGTGCGGGTGCGGCGGCAGACCGACTCGGCGGCGACGCTCGCCGTCGCGCTGGCCGAGCACCCGAAAATCGCGCGCTTGATTTATCCCGGCCGGCCGGATCATCCGCAGGCCAAAGTGGCGCAGAAGCAGATGCGCGGCGGCTCGACGCTGGTCGCCTTCGATATCAAAGGCGGCAAGAACGCCGCCTTCCGCTTCCAGGACGCGCTCAAGCTCATCCGCATCAGCAACAATCTCGGCGATGCCAAGAGCCTGATCACCCATCCGTCGACGACGACGCACCAGCGTCTTACGCCGGCACAGCGCGACGAGCTTGGCATCACCGACGGTCTGGTTCGGGTCTCCGTCGGTCTCGAACATCCCGACGATATCGTGGAAGACGTGCTCGCCGCGCTGGAGGCGGTGTAGCGGAACGGCGACGCAGCTTCAGTGCGCGGGACGCACCGCAGCCCCTGCGATCGGGCGTGTCGCCGCGTCGCCGATCGCGGTGGCGAGCAATTTCGCCACGCAGGCATAGCTCCAATCGTTCATGTGCAATTTGTCCGGCGACAGGAAAGCGTCGAACGGCAAATGCTGGACGTCGTGCCAGTTGCGCATGATGGCGAAACGGTCGAACAGATCGACGCTCGCCTGTTTGGCGGCAAGCGCAATCTGATCTTCCATGCCATCGGCTTCCTGCTTGGCGATCACCTGCGGGGCGAACTGCATATTCATCAACACGACGTCGGCGCCGGCAGCCTTGAGTTCGGCTATGCCTTCGCGCAGCAGGACCGAATGCGGCTTGAGCGGCTGATCGCGCAGCACGGAATTGGTGCCGACCTGCCAAAGAACGAGATCGGGACGGGCAGCGATAACGTCGACGGCGAAGCGGGCCATCATTTGGTCGGTCACCTCGCCGTTGACGCCGCGGTTGAGCACCGTGATTTCACGTCCCGGAAAAAGCTGCTTGAGCTCGACGGCAAGCCGGCCCGGATAACTGGCCGCCGGCGAGGTTGCGCCGACGCCCGTGGTCGAGGAGGAGCCGATGGCGACGATGGTCAGCGGTTCGCCGCTCGCGAGCCGCTGCGCGGTGTGGCGCAACGGATAATTGAGGCGGGCAAATTCCGCCGGCGCCGTGCAGGCGAGCGCCGTCCCTGTCGGCGGCAGACCCTTGGCCGGCAATCCGGCGGCCGCCAGCATTTGCGCGTTCGTGGGCACCGCTGCCGAAGCAACCGCGGCCAGAGCCAATGCGCCGGCTGCGGCCCAAGCGCGCGTCTTATTGTTGTTTGCTGCCATTAGCGCGTCGTTTCCGTCCCTGCGTCGAGATGGCCAGCGTTAACGATCTGTGCCGCCAAAGCCCGGCCAATACACTCGTGAACCCGACGAGCCATAGCATACCCGTTGGTGGCCGAGTAGAGGTCAAACGTGCCCTCGTCGCTCCAGTAACGCATGATCGCCAACCGATCAAACAACACGATGCCGCGCTGCTCGGTAACCCAGCGCATGACGTCGGCGTACTGGGTGACGCTCAGCATGGTTTCGGTGCGCGGACTGTATTGCATGTTCATCAGAATGGCATCCGCTTTGGCGGCCGCAATCGCGTCGAGTCCCTGATCCAGGCTGGTGCGAAACTCTTCCGGCTCGACGCCAAGCAGTGCGTCGGCAGTGCCGGCTTGCCAGATCACCAAAGCCGGCTGGTCTGCCGCCAGAAGCTTCGGGATGTTGGCGGCCATATCCGCAGTGATCAGGCGCGGCTCGATGTGCGCAGTAACCTTGATCTCGTAGCCCGGCAGCCGCTCCTTGAGCGCCTGCTCCAACTGTGCCGGGTAGGCGAACCGCGCCCCGTCGGGACCGGACAGCACCGAGGAGCCCGAACCGACAACCGTGATATCGAGCCGGTGGCGATCCTTGATTTCACTGGCGGCCCGCGTCAGATCGACCTCCGCGGGAATGAGCGATTCCGGAACGCTGCAATCGGGCTCCGGCTCGGCCGCGGCAACGCCGCTGACGAGCGCCATCGCCGCCACCATGGCGAAAATAAATCTCATGCCTCGCCCCCCGCGAGGTCGGCGTCGGGCGTTTTGACGCGCGACGAGGAACTGCGTCCTTCGATGCTTTTGTACCATGAAATCAGGTTGGCGGTAGCGATCATCAAAAGAATGCCTAACACGCTGACAGCCGTCTGCAGCAGCGGGCCGCCCGAAGATTGGGCAATGATGAATTGGCCGGCAAAAGCCAGGAACACGCCGAGGCAGAAGATTTCGAGCGAATGCTGGCCGCAGCGGATTGCCGGTTGCAGCACCGGCGCCTTAAGGCCGGGCCAATCGCGCGGCACGAAGCGCACCGTCACGGCCGCGAGCGCCAGGAAGTGCGTAAACCGCAGCACGTCGAGATTGGTTTTGTCGATCGGATACATCCAGTCAGCCAGCCAGCCCGGCACGAACCGGTCGAGCGATTCAAAATGCCAAGTCAGCGTGATGGCAAAAGCGAACACGAGGTAGACGATCGCAATGGCCAGCACGATGTGCGACCGCAACACGCCGGCGAGCCGATGCGCGCCGCCGAGCGCGCACCATGCCCCGAACACGAACAATAATTGCCAGGCGAACGGATTGAAGAACCAGACGCCGTTCGGATAAGCGGGCAGGTTCCAGTCGAGTTTCCATGCGAATGCATAAACCACCGCCGAGCCGGCGAGCGCGAGATTCGGCTGCCGCAACAACAAAAACAGCGCCGGCGGGAACAGCAGCAGCAGGACGATGTACAGCGGCAGCACGTCCATATTGACCGGCTTGAACTTTAACAGCAGCGCCTGAAAGATCGTGACATCGGGTTGCTTGAGAAAATCGAGGATATTCATTTCTTCCGCGTAGAGCGGGTTGTTGAACGTGGCCGCCACATAGGCGATCTCGGCCATGAAGATTGTGAACAAAAAGATGTGCGCCACGTAAATCTGCCAGGCGCGGCGCAGGATACGGGCGCTTGAGAGCACGAAGCCACGTTCGCGCATCGCGCGGCCGTAAACGAACGCCGCCGTGTAGCCGGAAATGAAGATGAAGATTTCGGTGGCATCGCTGAAACCGTAATTGCGGATGGTGAACCAGTTCGCGATATTTTCCGGGATGTGGTCGAGGAAGATCAGCCACAGCGCCACGCCGCGGAACAGATCGAGCCGCAGATCGCGTTCGCTCGTGGCCGCCTGCGGCGGAGATGCCATTGCCATGGAAATAT
>CAYVPC010000081.1:0-13926 GCA_964453555.1 uncultured Hyphomicrobiales bacterium
GCGAGTTCAGCGTGCTGCGCACGGCGCGGGATTTGACGTTTGCGCGTGGTGTTGCACCGGGAGTTGCAGTTCGGGTTACAGATCGATCGGCAACAGTGGGTGGTCTGGCTACGCGCTCAGCCGGTCTTTCCGGCTCGGCGGCCCGCTCCGAAGCAGGGCGTTGCGGAACGGCGGCCCGCTATGGAGTGCGTTGCGGAATTGGAGCTGCGCGTCGTTGCGGAGCCGGAGCCGCGCGTTGCGGAGCCGGAGCTGCGTGTTGCGCAGCCGGTTTCTCCGTGGCCGCATAGGCCGCAGCCGGCAGCGCAGTCGCAAAAACAACGATGGCAACCCCGAGTTTAATTATCGACATGACTACATCCCGTCGGTCTGACTTGAAATTCGGGCACCCGCCAATTCGGCCACATTAATCGGCGAGCCGACGCATTCCTGAGCAATATTGCTCACACTCCTGCAGCCATATCGTGTTTGATGTTTTCATTGCCTGGGCGGCCGCCCATAAGCACAAGGGCCGCTTCAAGGTGTCCTCCCGGTTGAGTGCGCGATTCCCTTCCCCAAAAAATCCGCCTAAGATCGGTGTGGAAGGTCTTGTCATGGCAACCAAACACCGGCGCTCGTTCGACACGAAATCGTTTCTTGCCAGGGTCGGCAACGGCCGCAGCATCGGCAAATATCGCAAAGGTCAGGTCGTCTTTTCACAGGGCGACCCTGGCGATGCGGTCTTCTACATCCAAAAGGGCAAGGCGAAGCTCACCGTCGTTTCCGAACAAGGCAAGGAAGCGGTCATCGCCATCCTCAGCACGGACGATTTCTTCGGCGAGGGATGTCTGGCCGGGCAGGCGCAGCGGATAGCTACCGTCACGGCGTTGACCGACGCCGTCATCGCGCGATTGGAAAAATCGGCGATTCTGGAGGTCATCCACGAGGAACCGGCATTCTCTGAGCTGTTCATTGCGCATCTTCTGAGCCGGAGTATTCGTGTCGAAGCAGACCTCGTCGATCAGCTGTTTAATTCGAGCGAGAAGCGCCTTGCCCGCCTGCTGCTGCTGCTGGCGAACTTCGGCAAGGAGGGGGCGCCCGAACCGGTGATCGCGAAAATCAGCCAGGAGACGCTTGCGGAGATGATCGGAACGACGCGGTCGCGCGTGAGTTTCTTCATGAACAAATTTCGCAAGCTGGGCTTCATCGAATACAACGGCGGCATCGAAGTTCACAGTTCGCTGTTGAACGTCGTACTGCACGACCAGCCGCAAATCTAAAGTTTGCAGCTGGATTTCACCCCTCAAGAAAATGACCGAATGCGGCCAGCGGCCGAATACGGTCGCAGACGATCTTGGTAGTCGCCAGCATAGGCACAGACAGGATCGCGCCGGGGATGCCCCACATCCAGAACCAGAAGACGAGCGAGATGACGACGAGGACAGGATTGAGGGTAAACCGCCTGGCCAGGAGCATCGGCGTCAAAGTCTCGGCTTCGATCAAATGCAATCCCACATAGAGCCCCGCGGGAAGCAGCGCCAGCCAGAGAGTGTCAACGGTCAAAAGGCCAGCCATAAGAAAGATCAACACGCCCAAAGCGGTGCCTAGGATCGGTACATAGTTCAGCAGAAAGGCCACCGTCCCCCAGAGGATCGGGTCGCCGACGCCCGTGAGCGACACCGCCAATGCCATAACGATACCCACGGCCGCATTCATGAGCGTGATCGTGACGAGATAGGCGGAGATGTCGCGTTCGATTTGCCGTGATATTTCGACGACTTGGCGCTTGCTTCTGAAGCGGGGCAGCATCTCGACAAGACGGTGCAGGAAGATATCGCCGGACACGAGCAGAAAAAAAAGAAACAGCACCGTCGTAAAAAAACCGCTGGCAAAGCTTCGGGTTCCGGCGAATAGGGTCGTCAAAAGAGCAACACCTCGCTCCGAGACGGCCCCATTTGGCGAAGGTACCGTTCCGCCAATATCTTCAACCTGCTGCAAAAACAATTGCAGTGCGTTGATAGGAACCCGCGTAAAACTCAGCCGCTCTTCGAGCCGAGGAATGCCTTCGGGAAGCTTCGCTGCCCAGGTGCGGGCCGGGCCCGAAATGGCCGTCCCCAATCCGACGATCGTTCCGAACAAGGCGAGGATCAGCAGCAGCGCCGCGGGCAATCGCGGTACCTGCAACCGCTCCAATGCGCGCAAAGCTGGCTGAAGCAGGAGCTTGAGAACGATAGCAAAGACCAGAGGCAACACGATCTCGCGCGCGACAAAGGCTGTCGTCAGGAGCGCGAGGACGAAGAGACCACCGAGGAATATGGCTTTCGGATCCGAGGGCAGCGGATGTTCCTCCGGCGCTTCTGCCGGCGGAACGACTTTTCTCGAAGCGGTGGGTATTATGTCCAACACTACATCTGTCCTGCGCGCTCACGATGCTCGGAATATTGTGTGACCGGCAAGCGGCGGCTCCTAAGCTTGAACAACATGAAAAAGAACCCCGGCTATAACCGGATAGCCGGGGTCCCATACACATGAACACAACGTACATCGGCGCTTGAAGGCGGGGGAGTTGGGGGCGGGGGGCCAAGCAAGCGCCTCTTGCGACTCTGGGCCGGGCGCGTTGCTGAATCTGTATAGAATCGCTCACTTTGAATCAGCGGTGGATAAGCGGGATAACCCTTAGCTGGGCCGGTTCGGCGCCTATGGTTACGGTCATGAACACAGTAGTGTCGTGCCATCGGCATCATCTTGATCATCCTTCTCGTTCTAGAGGTACTTGGTCGGATTTGACGTCGCTGTTGATGGGCGTCGTTTGATTTATTCCATTGGCCACGCGGAACTTTGCGTCGGCCGAACTATTATTCATCAGCATCTTTGGAGGATATCGTGAAAAAAATCGCCATCACTATTACAGCACTGGCCATCGCTGCACTGACGATGGGCGCCGGCGTCGCATCCGAACAAACAGCAGGATCCGGCGCGAAACACTCAGCGTCGACCACGGTCGAGAATTGGACGATCGAGCAGTGGAATGCCGCAAAAGCCGAGTGGGCCAAGGATAAGAGCAAATGGGCCGACTGCCAGCAGCAAGCGACGGACCAAAAGCTCGCGGACCGTAAAAGCTGGTCGTTTCTCTACACCTGCATGACCAAGTCATCCTGAAAGCTCGCGTTAATTTTAAGCCGAGTTTTCGAAGGTTGATAACGAAAAATCACGCGCGAGCGCGTCGTTCCAATTTATCTCGCAAGCGTCACCTCGGCTCTGGCCGACTTTCCTTGCCCCCCAACAACACTGCTGGACGCGCCGCAAAGGTTCGTGGGTGAGCATTTTTATACAGACGCTGTTCGCCCCACCTGACTTCATATGGGTGTTGATTTCTCTCACGAGAGGAAAAAACCTCATGTCTCTGCAGCATCATTTGCCGGACCAAGCAGTCCTGGTGGGTCGACAAAAAATCAAACCGACGGTACTTCAGCCGTCCGAACGCGATCTCATGCTTGCTGCTGTTCCGCGCTTGCGTGCATTCGCGATCTCTCTCAGCGGCAATGCCGACCGCGCAGATGACCTCGTGCAGGGGACGCTGATGCGCGCCATGGCCAACATCAATTCGTTCACCCCGGGAACGAACATGTCGGCCTGGCTTTTCACCATCCTCCGCAACCTGTTTCGATCGGAATATCGCCAGCGGCGCCGCGAAGTCGAAGACGCCGAGGGCAACTACGCCGCTAGTCTGACATCGCATCCGGGGCAGCAAAGTCGCATGGACTTGAAGGAACTCCTCGCCGCGGTCGGGAAGTTGCCGGTCGCTCAGCGCGAGGCCTTGCTGCTGGTCGGCGCTTCGGGCTTTTCCTACGACGACGCGGCCGCGATCTGCGGGACGGCGATAGGGACGATAAAGAGTCGCGTCAATCGCGCGCGCCGGCGGCTCGCGGAACAGCTCAGCAATTGACAGCGTGGCTGAGCTCGATCCTGATCCATCATATTTATAAGCGCGACGCACGGCAGCGGGCGGCCGCGTTCCAACCCGTAAAGCGGCCGCCTCGGTGAAGTACGCCGGTCGTCTTCAGACTAGCCTAATAACCACCACCGAGGATGCCGTTGATCACGCCGCCGACAAGCGGAACGCCGTAGCCAGGGCATCCATTATTGTAGTAGCCGTTGCCATAGCCATAGTCGGCGCAGCTGTTATAGATCGGTCCGACGTAGCCCGGTCCGACATAGCCCGCTCCACCGCGATAGCCACCCCCGTAATGACCGCCACGGGTTTGGCCATTGCTTGCATGTCCGCTTGGATGTCCGCCAGGATGTCCGGGGGGAGCAGCCAGCGCGTTTGTCGCGAGAGATACGCAACCAAGCGCGACCGCGGCGGTGAAAGTGATGAGTGTTTTGCGAAGCATATGCTTCTCCTGTTGATCGCTCAAACAATTATTGTGTTGAGAGCAATACCAACGCCGGGTAGCCGCGAAGGTTGCCATCCATGCGGACACGTTCGCGTGTGCGCCAAGCTCAATCGAGCGTGCTTGGTGAGCAATTCGATACAGACTGTACGCGGCCATCAGACTTACGGTTAATGCCGTAATCATCTTTATCTGGAAGAAAATTAAGTCACTGGCTCAAAGCGTGTCAGCCGAGGGACCCTTATAGAAAGGCTCGCCGATGTTTACTGCCGAGCAATATCGCGGCAAAGCGATCGAATATTCCAACCTGATGATGATCGCGCAGTGCCCTGACGATGTGCGCGAATATCAGAGGCTCGAGCGAACTTTCAACGAGCTTGCAGATAATGCGCAATGGCTCAGTGACAATCATGACAAGACGATTCCCCCACGCTGAAGGTCGCACGGCGATAGAGCATCTACACATGGATCATGTGGCTCGTGCGCTCAAGCATCATTACCTCGCCTTCGCAATCCTGGGCGCCGGACTAGTCCTGGCATTTAGTTCGATTGCGGGTTCAAGCGCCGAGAACTGTCAGCAACTGGAGGCGCTCGCCACTCAATATGCGGGCGTTGCGCTCACCGACGAGCAGAAGCAGTTCAAGCGGAAGATGGTGGCTTGGTACTCGATCCATTGCATCCGCCACGCACGCCGCTGAGTTATGCAGCGTGCTTGAGACGTCGAGCGTTCGCGAGACAAACCGTAAAAATGACGGACTAGGTTCTGCTTCCAGGCTGTCAAACTTTCGAATGATCGGCACCGATATCAAGTTGGTGATGACGTACATGATCGTGATGCGATGACTTCAAAAGAAGAAATACCGACATCGCCACCGCCGCGAGGAAGCAGAGCCTGAGAAACAGCCGAACCGACGGTTCGGGGATGGCATGTGAAAACCGTGAGGAGATGTTCATGCAACTAAACGTCCGGCAGGACATCGGAGTTCCGCTTCCGAGGCGGAGCCAAAGCCGAGATGTGGCGGCAAAGTCAGCAGAGGTGGCAAATGGATATGAGTCTCTATTCGAACCGCGATCGCGTTGCGGGATCGGTGGCAAAAATCCACGCCGGACCATTGGTTTCTCTTTCTTATCGAAGGCGTGGCTCTCGTTTTATTGGGGCTTCGCAATCGCCATTCCATCAATCGCCAACGAGAACGTGACCGGGATACTGGGCTGGCTGTTTCTGCTCAGCGGCGCGACAGGACTGCTAACAACCTACTGGGCACGACAGGCGCCAGGGTTCTTGTGGTCTCTTGTATCGGCTTTGCTGGCAATACTGGTCGGAGTGGTGCTGATCGAAAACATGTCGCAAGACCTGTACGGCGGCATGCTGGGATGGCCTTTTCATAACGCCGGCCCGATGCGGCTGATCTTGGTTCTGTTCTTCCTGGTCGAAGTGGCGCGTCGATCATGCTCGCGATCGAGCACCTGCGTCAGTTCTCCCGGCATTGGGCGTTGATGTGCGCGAGCGGCGTCTTCGACATCGTTTTGGCGAGTGTCTTGATCTTTGCTCTTCCCGGCACGTCCGCCTGGACATTGGGTCTTCTTGTCGGAGTCAACATGATCTTCGGCGGCTCGGCCCTGTTCGCAGCGGGATTGCATGCGCGTGCGGAATGGGCCGTTGCGAACGAAAGTCCGCCGCTCAAGTCTTGAATGGCGAAAGCTATTCCGGCGACCCAAGTGGCGGCTTCAGCCGCGCACCCACCAGCAACGCTTTTGCGGAAACAGCACCGTGCCGCTCGGCCGGTATTGCAGCTCGTACCAGCTGGTGCAGCGGCGGTAGAGGAGCGGCCGCGGATTGACTTCGATGCGGGGCCGCGGCGACGGCTGGCGCGGCGGCGGATTTTGCGCCACTGCCGGTAATGCGGCGCCGAGAAGCAGCAAAGCTGCGAGCATGGCGGTCGAGGACTTCGCTGACATCGCTGCCTACCCTAGCCGATCCACGCTAGACTACGAACATGGCCGATCTGGCATCCGATCCGCTCGCCTGGCGCGACATAAAGGCGCCTTCGCTCGCCGCGCTCGAAGTGCTGGCCAGCGAAGTATTCCGGCGCCTGCCGCGGCGGTTTCGCGATTTGTGCGCCGATCTCGTCATCCAGGTCGATGACTTTCCGACCGAGGAGGTGCTTGAGCAGATGCGGGCGGAGAGCGAATTCGATCTGCTCGGCCTGTTCCAGGGCGTCGGCTTGCCGTTTCGCACCGAAAGCGCGCCGGTGCAGATGCCGAATATGATCTGGCTTTACCGCCGCCCGATCCTCGATTACTGGGCCGAACATGACGAAGCGCTCGGCGCCATCGTCAGGCATGTGCTGGTGCACGAAATCGGCCATCATTTCGGCCTCTCCGATGCCGACATGGAAGCGATCGAGAATTAGGTGGTGTAGTATTTTTGCGAAAGGAGCAACACCATGAAAGTCGACGGCGCCTGCTTTTGCGGCTCGATCACCATCGAGGCCGAGGTTGATCCGGAGAAAGCGATTGTTTGCCACTGTACCGATTGCCAGACCGCAACCGGCACGGCTTTTCGCGTGTCGATCCCGGCGCCGGGCCAGACCTTCAAGATGACCGGGCAACCGGCCATTCACGTAAAAACCGCGGAAAGCGGCAACCAGCGCGCCAATGCCTTCTGCCCGAAATGCGGCTCGCCGCTTTATTCGACCTCGCCCGGCGACGGCCCGAAGGAATCGTACATGCTTCGCGTCGGCGTCTTGCGCCAGCGCGACCAGCTCACGCCACGCCGGCAAATCTGGTTCCGTTCGGCACGGCCGTGGATCACCGGCCTCGCCGATCTTCCCAAGGACGAGAAGCAGACCGGCACATCGCACCTGCGCTGAAGATCGGAAACCACACTTGATGCATCAACACGGGGACTCTGCCATGCTTGTCACTGTTTTTCGCTCCCGGCTGAAGCCTGGACTTCGCGACGAATATGCCGCCGCGATCGAGCGCATGAACGAACTCGCCCGTACCATGCCGGGCTACATTTCGCACAAGACCTTTTACGCCGAAGACGGCGAGCGGTGCACCATCGTCGAATTCGAAAACGAAGAGGGCTTGCGCGCCTGGCGGACGAACCTGGAGCATGTCGCGGCGCAAAAGCTGGCGCGGGAGAAGTACTACACGGAATACCACATCCAAGTTTGCACGCTCGACCGCGAGTCGAAATTCAAGGCAAAAGAAGGCGCGGCGGCGCAGGGTTGACCGGCCGCCTGCGGCACGCCATTTAGAGGCGACGTTCGGGAAGCCAAGCCGTCATGGATAAGTTTACCGTGCTCGAAGGCGTTGCGGCGCCGCTGCGGATGATCAACGTCGATACCGACATGATCATCCCCAAGCAGTACCTGAAAACCATCAAGCGCACCGGCCTCGGCAAGGGCCTGTTCGCCGAGCAGCGCTATCGCGACGACGGCAATGAGAATCCCGATTTCGTTCTCAACAAGCCGGCTTATCGTAAGGCCAAGATCATGGTCGCCGGCGACAATTTCGGCTGCGGCTCGTCGCGCGAGCACGCGCCATGGGCGCTCAAGGATTTCGGCATCACCTGCGTGATCTCGACCTCGTTCGGCGATATTTTTTACAACAACTGCTTCAAGAACTGCATCCTGCCGGTGCAGGTCTCGCCGGAAGATCTGGAGAAGCTGTTCGACGACGCCGAGCGCGGCGCCAACGCCACGCTCACCGTCGATCTGGAGAAGCAGGAAATCCGCGGACCCGACGGCGGCGTGGTGAAATTCGAAATCGACGCGCACCGCAAGCATTGCCTGCTCAACGGGCTCGACGATATCGGCCTGACCATGGTCAAGAGCGGTCAGATCGATCGCTTCGAGGACAAATCCAAAACGGCGCGGCCTTGGGTTTGACCGCCCAGGGCAGTGCAATGACGCCCGTCATTTCCGTCTCGCATCTTAACAAGACCTACGCGTCGGGCTTCCAGGCGCTCAAAGACATTAATTTGGAGATACGCCACGGCGAGATTTTCGCGCTGCTCGGCCCGAACGGCGCCGGCAAGACCACACTGATCGGCATCATCTGCGGCATCGTCAATCCGACCAGCGGCAGCGTTACAGTCGATGGCCACGACATCATCGCCGACTACCGCGCCACCCGCTCGCTGATCGGCTTGGTCCCGCAGGAACTCTCCACCGACATGTTTTCGACGGTATGGGCGACGGTATCGTTCAGCCGCGGCCTGTTCGGCAAGTCGGCTTATCCCGCCTACCTTCAAAAAGTGCTGAAAGACCTGTCGCTTTGGGACAAGAAGGACAACAAGATCGCCACCCTGTCCGGCGGCATGAAGCGCCGGCTGATGATCGCCAAGGCGCTGTCGCACGAGCCGCGCATCCTGTTCCTCGATGAGCCGACCGCCGGCGTCGACGTCGAACTGCGCAAGGGCATGTGGGACATGGTGCGGGCGCTGCGCGAATCCGGCGTGACCGTCATCTTGACCACGCACTATATCGAAGAAGCCGAGCAGATGGCCGACCGCATCGGCGTGATCAACAGGGGCGAGCTTATCCTGGTCGAGAACAAAGCCGAGCTGATGCGCAAGCTCGGCCAAAAGCAGCTGGTGCTGGAGCTGCGCGAGCCGATCGCCGCGATTCCGCCCGCGCTCGCCAAGCACGGGCTGGTGCTGGCCGATAACGGCACCAAGCTTGTTTATACCTACGACACGCGCGGCGAGCGGACCGGCATCACCAGCCTGCTCGACGATCTTCATGCCGCCGGGTTGCGGTTTAAGGACCTCTCGACGACCGAACGCTCTCTGGAGGACATCTTCGTCGACCTGGTGAGGCAGCGGCAATGAACCTGCACGCCGTCGGCGCGATCTACCGGTTCGAGATGGCGCGCACCCGGCGCACCTGGATGCAAAGCATCGTGTCGCCGGTGCTCTCCACCTCTCTCTATTTCGTCGTCTTCGGCGCCGCCATCGGCTCGCGCATGACGACGATCGAAGGCGTCCCCTATGGCGCATTCATCGTGCCGGGGCTGATGATGCTGATGCTGCTGACGCAAAGCGTCAGCAATGCCGCGATCGGCATCTACTTTCCCCGTTTCGCGGGGACCATCTATGAAATCCTTTCGGCGCCGGCATCCGCTTTCGAGATCGTGCTCGGCTATGTCGGCGCGGCGGCGACCAAATCGATCGTGCTCGGGTTGATCATTCTGGCGACTTCCGCGCTGTTCGTGCCGCTGCATATCGCGCACCCGCTCTGGATGCTGGCCTTCCTGGTTCTGACGGCCCTAAGCTTCAGCTTGCTCGGCTTTATTATCGGCATCTGGGCCGACGGCATCGACAAGCTGCAAGTCGTGCCGCTCCTCATCATCACGCCGCTGACGTTTCTCGGCGGCACCTTCTATTCGACCAGCCTGCTGCCGCCGGTCTGGCGCACGGTCACGCTGTTCAATCCGCTGGTTTATCTGATCAGCGGATTCCGCTGGAGCTTCTTCGGTCTTGCCGACGTGAATATCGAAATCAGCATCGCGGCGATCCTGCTTTGCCTCGCGATCTGCCTCGCCATCGTCTGGTGGATCTTCAAGACCGGCTATCGGCTAAAGACTTGACGGTCGGGAGCAGCGGCATGATCGAACTTTATCATCATGGGTCTTCAGTGTGCGCGGCCAAGGTTCGTCTCGTGCTCGCGGATAAGGGAGTCGAGTGGCAAGGCCATTACATCGACATTCTAAAAGGCGACCAATTCAGCGCCGCATACATGCAGCTCAATCCCAAAGCGGTGGTACCGACACTCGTGCACGACGGCCACGTGATCCTGGAGTCTGCCGTAATCTGCGAATACCTCGACGAAGTGTTTACCGATCCGCCGTTGAAGCCGAACGACCCGCGCGAGCGAGCGGAGATGCGGGTGTGGACCAAGGCGGTGGATGAATTCTTACATCCGATGTGTGCCGAAATCACGTTCTCGGCGTCCCATCGCCATACTGTTGCGAGGCTTGGGCCGGAAGGCGTGGCAAAATTCCTAGCCAGCACGCCGCCCATTTCCGTGACGTCGGAATGGCACGAGCGAAAAAAGGCCATCGTCATGCAGGGTTTTAAGACGCCCGGCATCGAGAAGGCATACCGGCTCTACGATGGTTTTTTGCAGAAGATGGACGACCGGCTGCGCACCAGTCCCTGGCTTGCTGGCTCAACGTTCTCACTGGCGGACATCGCGCTTGCTCCCTACGTCACCCGACTCGACATGATGGGCATGTCGGAGATGTGGACGGAGAGGCGGCCGGACCTGACCAATTGGTTCGAGCGTATTAAAGCGCGCCCAACCTACAAGCCCCAGCTGCGTGATTGGTGCCCGCCCGACTTGACGAAAGATCTGGCGACATTCGGCGCGCAAAGCTGGCCCGAGGTGAAACGGATACTCCAGGCGGCGTGACGATTCTCGCTAGACCGCCGCTTGCGCGATGGCGTCGGCGATCGCCACCGTTCGCCGTCCCATATCGGCGTGCAGCCGCTCGACCATCCGGCCATCGACGGAAATGACGCCTTTGCTGGCGTTCTCCGGCAGATCGAACGCAGCGATGATCTTGCGCGCCCACGCCACCTCTTCGGCGGCCGGCGAAAATGCCGCGTTGCAGGGAGCGATCTGCTGCGGATGGATCAGCGTCTTGCCGTCGAAGCCGAGATCGCGCGCCTGCCGGCATTCGGCGGCGAAGCCATCGGCATTGCCGAGCTCATTGTAGACGCCGTCGAGGATGTCGAGCCCGTAGGCGCGCGCCGCTGCCACGCAATTCATCAGCCACGGCAGCATCGGCGCCCGCCCCGGAACGAGCCGTGCGCCAGTATCCTTGGCGAGGTCGTTGGTGCCCATGACGAAACCGGCGAGCCGCGTGCCTTCCTCGCGCGCCGCCGCCGCGATATCGCGCGCGTTGAGCACGGCAAGCGGCGTCTCCATCATCGCCCAGAGGCGAATTTTGGCTTCGGCGCGGACGCCGACCAGATGTTTCGCCACTTCGCGCAGCTGCTCGGGAGCGGACACCTTCGGCACCAGCACCGCGTCCGGACCGGCGGCGGCGACCGCAAGATCGTCGCGCCACCAGCCGGTATCGAGCCCGTTGATCCGCACCACGACCTCGCGCCTGCCGAAGCCGCCCTTTTGCAGCGCTTGCACGATCAGCTCGCGCGCTTTTGCCTTGGCGTCCGGCGCGACTGCGTCTTCGAGGTCGAAGATGACGGCGTCGGCCGGCAATTCGCGCGCCTTTTCCATCGCTCGCGCATTCGATCCAGGCATATAGAGGACACTGCGCCGCGGCCGGATGGTCATCGTTCACTCCTTTTCCTGATCGGCAAACTAGCGGTCTTGCAGGGCCCATGCCAACCGGACATGATGCGCCGCCCCGGACACAAACGACGACGTGGAGGATAACGTGCGCAAGGCGCTTATTGCCGCCGGCATCGCGATGGTTGCTCTGACGGTTGGAGCCCCCCTTTCGTTACGGGCCGCCCTGGCCGATTTCTGCCGCGACTACGCAAGGGCGGCGATGAACCAGGTCCGCGCCGGGCTGGCGAATCCGGGCTGCGCGGCCGGCGTCAAAGGACCACGCTGGGCCCCCGACGAAGCGATCCATTTTCAATGGTGTCTCACTCAGCCGTCCCGATGGTCGAATCCGAGCGCGGCGCGCGCACGGCCTACTTGAGGGCCTGCCGGGGCTAAAAGCCGATGACGCAGCCAGGATGCAGTTCCCGCAACGCCTGATCGAGGGTTATCGCACTTTTCTCGCCGGCCGGCTTCCGCACGAGCAGAACCGCTATCGCGAGCTCGCCGAGGCTGGACAATCGCCGGAAGTGATGGTGATCGGCTGTAGCGACTCGCGCGTTTCGCCGGAAGTGATCTTTGATGCGGGTCCGGGCGAGTTGTTCGTGGTGCGCAACGTCGCCAACATCGTGCCGCCTTACCAGCCCGACGGCCATGCGCACGGCGTGTCGGCGGCGCTGGAATTCGGCGTGGCGGCGCTCAAGGTCAAACATATCGTCGTGCTCGGCCACGCCCGCTGCGGCGGCGTGCGTGCATTCGCAGAAAAAGCCGCGCCGCTGTCGCCCGGCGACTTCATCGGCAACTGGATGCGGCTGATGACGCCGGCGGCGGAGAAGGCCGGCCCGCCGGGCGATCTTTCGCCGGCGGATTATCTGACCCGACTCGAACAGGCGAACGTGGTCAACAGCCTTGACAACCTGCGGACCTTTCCGCGGCTGCGCAAGCAGACCGAGCGCGGCGAGGTCGCCATCCATGGCGCCTATTTCGGCGTCGCGACCGGTGAGCTTTCGGTGCGCGATGAAAAAACCGGAGAGTTTGTGCAAGTTGCGGCGGCCGACCATGCGCGGCTGTTCGCGCCGGGCCGCTAGCTCAAGCCGCCTTGCGCTTGGCGGTGATCAGCTTGCGGTTGATCAGGCATTCGGCGATCTGGATGGCGTTGAGCGCCGCACCCTTGCGCAGATTGTCCGACACGACCCACAGCGATAATCCGTTCTCGACGGTCGCATCCTCGCGGATGCGGCTGATATAGGTCGCATCCTCGCCCGCCGCCTCATAGGGCGTGACGTAACCGCCCGGCTCGCGCTTATCGATGACGATGCAGCCCGGCGCGTTGCGCAGGATGTTGCGCGCCTCGTCGGGCGTGATCGGGCGCTCGAACTCGATGTTGACCGCCTCCGAATGGCCGACGAACACCGGCACGCGTACGCAGGTGGCGGTAAGCTTGATCTTCGGGTCGAGAATCTTCTTGGTCTCGACCACCATCTTCCATTCTTCCCTGGTGAAGCCGTCCTCCATGAACGTGTCGATCTCCGGGATGACGTTGAACGCAATCCGCTTGGGAAACTCCTTCGGCACGACCTCGTCGATCTGGAACACCGACTTGGTCTGCGAAAACAGTTCGTCCATCGCGCTCTTGCCGGCGCCGGAGACCGACTGGTAGGTGGCGACCACCACCCGCTTGATGGTGGCGCGGTCATGCAGCGGCTTGAGTGCGACCACGAGCTGCGCGGTCGAGCAGTTGGGATTGGCAATGATGCCGCGCTTGCGGAAACCTTCGATGGCGCCGGCATTGACTTCAGGCACGATCAACGGGACGTCGGAGTCGTAGCGCCAGCAGGAGGAATTATCGATCACCACCGCGCCGGCGGCGGCGATCTTCGGCGCCCACTCCTTCGATACGGCGGAGCCGGCCGACATCAGGCAGATATCGACGCGGGAGAAATCGAAGTGTTCGAGCGCTTTGACCGTCAGCGTCCGCTCGCCGTAAGACACTTCGACGCCCTGGCTCTTGCGCGAAGCAAGCGCGATCACCTCGTCGGCGGGAAACTCCCGCTCGGCAAGAATGCCCAGGATTTCCCGGCCCACATTGCCGGTCGCGCCCGCCACGGCGACGGCGTAACCCATCGTCAGCACTCCCAAACTTCGCCCGCGCTTCTAAGGGAGAAACGGCACCGGCACAATGTCGGGCTATATGCGGCGGGTCTTTACGATTCGTGGGCAACAATACAAGTCGGCGCCGCGAGCGCGATCAG
>CAYVPC010000082.1:0-13902 GCA_964453555.1 uncultured Hyphomicrobiales bacterium
GGGTGCGCGAAGATCGCGCACAAGGCTTTTCCATCGTTGACGAGGAGCTCGAGCGTGGGTTGCGCGCGATTGCGGTGCCGATTATTGACCGCGCCGGACAGACGGTTGCGGCGCTCAACTTGAGCACGCACTCGACGCGCACGACGCGCAACGAAATGCGCGATCGCTTTCTGCCCCAGCTACGCGCCGTCGCCGAGCAGATTTCAACGTCGCTGGTCTGAGATGACGGCGCGCACGGAAGAGCGACGGTGATCGCGATCGGTAGCTTGCCCGGCAGCCGCTCCGCGGTTAATGTTCGCTCACCGGTCGAATAACGCACGGTAGTTCGATAATCGAACTTCCAAGGCCGCTTGTCAGCGCGGCATCGGCGGGAGCGAACACGCAAAAAGGGGTGAGCGCCATGAGCGTCGCAGCCAAAGGATCACAATCAGCCGCGAAGACCACCATCACCGCGCCGCAGACCGGCGACGAATACCTCGATTCGCTGCGCGACGACCGCACCATCTACATCTACGGCGAGCGCGTGAAGGACGTAACCACGCATCCGGCCTTCCGCAACACCGCCCGCATGGTGGCGCGGTTGTACGACGCCGTGCACGACAAGAAGCACGCCGATAAAATTATGGTGCCGACCGACACCGGCAACGGCGGCAAGACGCACGCCTTCTTCAAGGCGCCGAAGTCGCTCGAGGACTTGCTGGCCGGGCGCAACGCCATCGCCGAATGGGCGAAGATCACTTACGGCTGGCTCGGCCGCTCACCGGACTATAAGGCGTCGTTCCTGGCGACGCTCGGCGCCAACGCGCAGTTCTACGATCCGTACAGCGATAACGCCAAACGCTGGTACAAATTCAGCCAGGAGCGCGTTCCGTTCGTCAATCACGCCATCATCCATCCGCCGGTCGATCGCGACCGGCCGCCGAGCGAAGTCGGCGACATCTGCTGTCATGTCGAGAAGGAAACCGACGCCGGCATCGTGGTGTCCGGAGCCAAGGTCGTGGCGACCGGCTCGGTGCTGACCAACTACACGTTCGTCGCCCATCACGGCCTTATCCCGGTGCAGGACAAGAAATTCGCCGTGGTGTTCATGGTGCCGACCAATCATCCGGGGGTGAAATTCATCTGCCGCACCTCCTACGAGATGACCTCGACGGCGATGGGCAGTCCGTTCGACTATCCGCTGTCGAGCCGGATCGACGAGAACGACGCCGTCTTTATTCTCGACAAGGTGCTGGTCCCCTGGGAGAACGTCTTCGTTTACGGCGACATCGAAAAAGCCAACAACTTCTTCCCGCGCACCGGCTTCCTGCCGCGCTTCGTCGTGCACGGCTGCACGCGGCTGGCGGTCAAGCTCGATTTCATCGCCGGGCTGCTGCTGAAAGCGGTCGAAGCCGCCGGCACCAAGGATTATCGCGGCGTACAGGCCAATGTCGGCGAGGTAATCGCCTGGCGCAATCTGTTCTGGGCGTTGTCGGACGCAATGGTGCGCGATCCCAAACCCTGGATCGGCGATTACGTGCTGCCCAATATGGACCCGGGCAACGCCTATCAGATCATCGCCACTATGGCCTACACCAAGGTCAAATACATCATCGAGCAGACGGTGGCGTCCGGGCTGATCTATCTCAACTCACACGTCAGCGACTTCAAGAATCCCGAGATCCGGCCCTACATCGACCGCTATATGCGCGGCTCGAATGGTTATAAGGCCGAGGAGCGCGTCAAGCTGATGAAGCTACTATGGGACTGTCTGGCGACCGAATTCGGCGGCCGGCACGAGCTCTACGAGATCAATTACGGCGGCTCGACGGAAGAGATCCGCCGCTATTGCCTGTTCGGCGCACAGGCCTCCGGCAATGCCGACCGCTTCAAGGGCTTCGCCGAAGACTGCATGGCCGAATACGATCTCGACGGCTGGAAGGTGCCGGATCTGACCGATCCCGGCGCACTGAGCTATCACGTGCTGCGCGCGGGCAAAAAATAAGCGCCTCGTTGCGAAACGCGCGAGAGCGAAGTAATCCAGATTAACGCGCGGGTCGCCCCGCCTGGCGGCGGCGGCCAGGCATCCACGGGCCGGTGCATGGTGCAAGCGCCGTGGGTGTCCAACATTCCGTTCGGCATCAAGCGGACCACTGCAACATGAGCCGCAGAGACCGCCGCGCCGCCTTGGCACGCGGCAAGACCGCCGCGGCCTTACCGGCCGAAATCCCGGCCTTGGCGGCGGAAGCTACGTCCGCGTACCAGCAAGGGCGGCCGGTCGACGCGGAGGTGCTTTGCAAGCGGATATTGGGCCGCGATTCCGCCCATCCGGTCGCATTGAATATTCTCGGAATCCTATATCAGGCGTCGGGCAGCCACCGGCTTGCGGCCAAGACGTTGGCCAAGGCGATCGCCGTGAACGACCTCGACGCCGCCTGCCATTACAACATTGCGACGTCCTACGAGGCGATGGACCAGCGCGACGAGGCAGCCGCGCATTTCAATAAGGCCATCGCGCTCGGGCTCAGCGGCAGAGGCGTCGAGCCGTTTCTGCTGCAAATCCCGATCATCATCGAATGCGCGAACCGGAGCACGGACAAATTCGGTTTGCTGGTCAACAACGACGGGATGTTCAGCGCCGCCGACCTGGCGGCTGTGGCCGGCAGGGTATTTTTGCGGTGTGCCCTTGAGTCGACGATCATCCGCGGCATAGCGCTCGAACAGTTCCTGACGGGTCTGCGTCACGCATTGCTGCGCGTTGCAGCCGCCGCAATGTCCGATCCCGCCAAGATTGATGACGATGTGCTCGGTCTGTTCTGTGCTCTCGCCCGCCAGTGCTTTCTGAACGAATACGCGTTTGCGATGTCCGCCGGCGAATCCCAGCAGGTGGACCGGCTCCGCGCGCTGCTGATTCAAAAACTGGCGGCCGGGGACGAGGTCCACCCGCTTTTGCTCGCCGCTGTGGGAGCCTACGTTCCGCTCCACGCCATCGCCGGAGCAAGATCGCTGCTCGCCGGGCAGTGGCCGGCCGCCGCCGCCGGCCTCCTGCGGCAGCAGGTGCGCGAGCCGCTGGAGGAGGAGGACGACCGGAGCGCTATATCCCGACTGACGTCCATCACCGACGGCACCTCGCTGGAGGTCATGCGGCAATATGAAGAGAACCCGTATCCCCGCTGGTCGGTAAATCCGCTGGCTGCTCTGCGCAGCAGTTTGAAACCCGATGGCGAAACCGGTCGCGGAAGCGAGCCCGCTGCGCGTCACCAGATACTCGTCGCCGGATGCGGTACCGGCGAGCATCCGTTCGACGTCGCGCAGAAATCGCCCAATGCGCAGATCCTTGCCGTTGATCTCAGCGTGGTCAGCCTCGCTTATGCGCGCCGGAAGACGCGCGAGGAAGGTCTAAGCAATATCGAGTATGGGCAGGCCGACATTCTCAATATGTCCGCGATGGCCCGGACCTTCGACCGCATCGAGGCGGTGGGTGTCCTGCACCATCTGGCCGATCCGAAAGCCGGCTGGCGCGTCCTGCTTTCGCTGCTGTCGCCCGGCGGGACCATGCGCGTCGGCCTCTACAGCGCGGCCGCGCGTCGCTCGATTGTCGAAGCGAGGGCGCTCGTTGCCGAACGCGGCTATCAGCCGACCGCGGCAGGCATTCGCGAATTGCGGCAGACGATCATCCGCGAAAGGAACGAAGCGCGCTGGAAACCGCTCGTCCAGACGGTGGATTTCTACAGCATGAGCGGGTGCCGCGACATGTTCTTCAACGTCATGGAGCACAGACTGACGCTCCCCGACATCAAGGTCTTCCTGAACGAGCAGCGGCTTCTGTTTCTCGGCTTCGAGCTTGACCCTGGGGTCGTCGAAAGGTTTCGGGAACAATATCCCGGGCCTGGCGCACTTACCGATCTCGATTGCTGGAATGCTTTCGAAACGGCCAATCCGCATACATTCATGAATATGTATATGTTTTCGGTCCGCAAAAACGATCGTGCAGCGCCCGCGGTCGGTCAATAAAAAGGCCCCGCGGTCATCCCGCGGGGCCTTAGCGTTACCAGTGTGCCATCAGTTCTTCGCCACCAGCGGCTTCGCGTCCGGCGCCCAGATCCGGAAGCTCATGCGGGCCCAAACGTCCCAGCCGGATCCGATGCAGTTTGCGCATTCGACTGTTTGGTCAGCCCAGACCTGGACTGCGATTGGGCCGAAATCGTAGCCAACCAGGAAGCCGAGATCGATTTGCGACTGAAAGCCGCAAATCGCCGGCGTGCAGGCGACACCACCGCCGGGGCGGTCAGCCGTGGTCTGCGCGACAAAGTAACCGACGGGACCGAGCGACCACTTGCCGATCTTGTACAACGCGGTCAATTCGCCGAACAGCAGGTTACCGTCGACATAGCCGTTAGCGGCGCCAGCCGGCATGAACGGCGACATCGTGATACCCTTGGCAGCGGTGTTGATGTCATAGCGGAAGTTCGCCGAAGCCACCCAGTTCGCGTCGAGGTAAGACACGGCGAAGCCCGGCGCGATGGTCCAGTAGTCTGGATTGAGGTCGACAGCGCCAGCAGCTGCGTTGCTCGGCCAACGCGAGCCGTCCGGTCCGACGATGGTCAGATCGATGGAGGTGAACCAACCGTGCCCCAGCGCCCACGACAGAATGACCGGCGTGAAGCCCGTGTTGGCAAGTTCCGGCGAAATTGACTGTGCGGTGAAGGGCGGATTGAGCGGAGTGCCAAGCTCCGCCTGATAGAACCCTTGCACGACAGCAGCACCATACGTGGCACCGAGGAAGGTCCAGCCCGGCACAAACAGCACGTTCATGCCGTAGCCGAAGGCCGGCGCGGTCGCGGAGCCGGCGATTGCCTGATCTCCTTTGCCGGCGCTTCCGCCCAAACCAGTCGCGTTCAACCCAAAGCCGCCGTAGATGCCGGCGGGCGGTAGCGCGCCTAGCGGAATGCCTTGGGTGGCGCCGCGCAGATAGTTGGTGAAATCGCCCGGTTCTGTGGCGAAGCCTTCGCTCGCCGCGCCGCCAGCGAAAGCCGCCGCCAGACAGCCGCTCAAAATTATTTGTCTTAGCCGAGTCATAATGCCCCTCCGACTATTTCCAGATACCGGCGTGCCAAGACTTGAGCCAGCACTCAGAAGATTGCAACGGAACGCGACTGCGAACGCGGCGGAAAATTCGAATTTGGTCGCGCGCGTTGTAAAAAAGTCACGAGCAAAAACTGTTGCGCCGCTCGATTAAGCATTGCGCGGATTAGGTATTGAGCAAAGTGCAAATCGCCGCATCAAAATCGAATTTTCAAACAACGAACAACAACAAAACTCGGACTCTGGGACCTCACGGCCCGTCAATGCGAATCAAACAAAAAAATTAGCAATGAGATCAAATAAGCAGCAACGTCGTGCTTAAGAAATCACCGGCGCGCCTTTGGCCTTTTCCGGCGACAAGCCAAGCCTGTTCATCAGGGCGTGATCGCGGTCTTGCCCGGGATTTGGCGTGGTCAGAAGCTTTGGCCCGCAGAAGATCGAATTGGCGCCGGCGAGAAAGCACAGCGCTTGCGTCTCCTCGCTCATACTGTCGCGCCCGGCGGAAAGCCGCACAACCGAGCGTGGCATGACGATGCGCGCGACGGCGATTGTGCGCACGAACTCGATCGGGTCGAGCTGCGGGGCATCCGCCTGCGGCGTGCCCGCGACGCGCACCAGCATGTTGATCGGAACGGACTCCGGATGCACCGGCAAATTCGCCAGCGCCTCGATCATGCCGACGCGGTCTTCGCGAGTCTCGCCCATGCCGACGATGCCGCCACAGCAGACGTGGATGCTGGCGGCGCGCACATGACGGAGTGTCGTCAGCCGATCTTGGTAGGTCCGCGTGGTGATGATCTCGCCGTAAAACTCGGGCGACGAGTCGAGGTTGTGATTGTAGTAGTCGAGGCCTGCGTCCTTGAGTTGGCGCGCCTGCGCGGCCGTGAGCATGCCAAGGGTCGCGCAGGTTTCGAGACCGAGCGCCTTGACGCCCTCGACCATGGCGCAGACCTGCGCGAGCTCGCGCTCCTTGGGCGAGCGCCAGGCCGCGCCCATGCAGAAGCGGCTTGCACCGGCGTCACGCGCGGCGCGCGCTTGCGCGAGCACCGTCGCGAGCGGCAGCAATTTTTCGGCGCGCACGCCGGTATCGTATTGCGCGCTTTGCGGACAATAGGCGCAGTCCTCCGGGCAACCGCCGGTCTTGATCGACAGCAACGTCGAGATTTGCAGCGTTGCCGGATCGAAACTCTGACGGTGAACGCTTTGCGCGCGGAATATCAATTCGGCAAGCGGCAGGTCGAACAGCGCGCGCAGTTCGACACGGGTCCAGTCGCGGCGTGGCTGCGTGGCAGCCGGAATTGGGGCGTTAACGGTCGACATGGCCTGCACGATAGATGGCGTACGGGAAGGTTTCAAATAGCGCATCCTCGGGCATGGATGGGTGCAACGGAAACCCGCGGGATCCCCTCCAACTGAACGGAGCCGGGTACGGCAAATAGAAAAAGGCTCCGCGGTTTCCCGCGGAGCCCTGGAAAGATCGAGTATTGCTAGCTTAGTTCTTGGCGACCAACGGCTTCGGAGCCTCGGGTGCCCACAGGCGGAAGCCCAAGCGCGTCCAGATGTCGATCGCGCCAGCGCCTGCAGGAGTGTTTTGTCCTTCGACCTGGGCGGTGACCCAGACCTGAAGATCGACCGGGCCGAAATTGTAGCCAACCAAGCCGCCGAGTGCGACGGTCGAATAGTTGCCGCACAGAGCCGGGCAGCCAGTGCCGGTGTCCGAAGTGGTCTGCACTTCGAAGTAGCCAACCGGGCCGACTTCCCACTTGCCGAACTTATACGCGGCCGTGAGATCGCCGTAGAGCGCGTTGCCGCCGGTGATGGTTGAATTCACAGCGCAGCAAAGGCCGGTCGACTTGGTGTTGATGTCATAGAAGAAGTTCGCCGCCAGCACCCAGTTGTTGGCCAGGTAGGCGATCGCGAACGCCGGCTCAAACGTCCAGTAATCGGGGTTCGTGGTGCCGGTAATGCGCGTGCCGTCCGGGCCCATGAAGTTGAAGGCGCCAGACACGAACCAGCCGCCACCCAGGTTCCACGACAACGTGATCGGGTTCCAGGTCGTATTGGCGGTTACGAAGTTGCCGCCGAGCGCAGCGTTATTGCTGGTCGAGAATGGACCGGGGCACGGCGTCACGCCGCAGTTTTCGGCGTTGTAGAACGCTTGAACCACCGACATCGCGTAGGTGGCGCCCAGGAAGTTCCATCCCGGCACATACAGTAACGGTACCGCTTGAGCGATGGCGGGCAGGAACAGTCTCGCTCCACCGGCCGCGTTGCCGATGCTAGAGCCCGACGTTCCAACCATACCGAGGTAGGCCGTCTCCAAACCGGTATACAAGCCGGCCGGTGGCAGCGCGCCCAACGGCAAACCGATCGTGGCGCCGTTCAAGCGATTTTGGAACGTGCCGGTTTCTTCGGCGAGAGCCGAAGTTGCCGCGCCGCCAATGGCGAGCGCAGCAATGCCGCCCAGCACGATATTTCTCATTCGGGTCATTTGCCCCTCCGTGTTTGTCCCCAAGACCCAGCGCAAGGAATTCCGCACGGGGCTTGACTCGTCGGCACACCCTGCCAACTCGCGGCAGGGTCATGCATGCCAATGAAGAATGCAATCCTTTGTGCGGTTTGGAACGGGGGAAACGTCATTTATGTCCGGGTAGTGGCAAAAATGACACGCAAATAGGCACTTCCGCAGGGGTCCAGGCGGATATCGGTTTCCTAAAATAAACAATTGAAAACAAAAGATTAATTCGGCGATGCCAATGGCCGGCTTGCCCGCATTCGCGGCGGTCATTGACGTTGCGATTCGCACAACCGGCCATCGCCCATTCAAGCAGCCAACTCTGCTCAAGTTTTGCCGATTCGGACGAGGGTTAGCGGCCGGACTCATCTCGCCGCGTGTTTGGGCTCACCAGAAATCGAGCGTCGGCCAGATTGTTTGCTCGTGCGAATGCACGAGGGAGGCCAGCCGGCCGACATGCAACACGATCGGCGCGAGTCCTTCGATGTGTTTCAGCGCGAAGATGTGGCCGACGAACAGCGAGTGGTCGCCGCAAGCGTGGCGCGCGACTACTTTGGCCGCGATCGTCGCATTGGCTTGCGCGAATAGCGGCGTGTCGTCTGCATATTCGTATTTCAGATCGATGCCTTCGACCGGGCGCCCGGCGAAATGGTTGATCAGCGTTTCCTGGCCGCGGCCGAGAATATTTACGCCGAAATGGCCGGCCTCCAGCAGGAAGGCGTGCATGCGCGCTTTGACGCTGACCGAAATGACGCACAACGGCGGATCGAGCGAGCCCGACATGAACGCGTTCGCAGTCATGCCGCGCACCTCGCCGCGCACCTGGGTGGTGACGACGGTGACCCCGGTGGCGAAAGAGGCCATGACCCGGCGAAAAAGCTCGTGATTTGCCGCGCCGCTCGTGCTGGGATCGGCCGCCGAAATTGCCATCGCCGAAACATACGAACCCGGGTGGGACGGCGCAAGGAAGCCGCGCACTCGTGGCAGCGAACGGCTTCGTTTCAGTCCTTCACCAGCGTGCGGCCGGTGACCGCTTCAAGATTCTTGAAGAAGATTTTGTCGTGGTCGGTCTTGGACAGGTTTAGCGCTTCCAGAATCCGCAGCGTCTCGCGCGGATACATCGTTCCTCCCTCCGGATCGTACGGACAGTCGGACGCGAACACGATTTTGTCGCGCGGAAAGAAGTCCATCCCCGCCTTGGTCGCCGGTTCGGCGGTGAATACCGCGGTGTCTGCCCAGAAGTCCTGCTTGAAATAATCGAGTGGGCGTTTTTTGAGGCTTTTGCGCAGCGAGACGTAGTCGGTGTCGGAGGTGCGCGAGCCCATCACGTCGTTGCCGGGGCCGATGCGGCCCTCCAGCATCGGCACGATGCCGCCGAAGTGGTGAGTGATGATTTTCAGATTGGGATGCGTATCCATGATTTTCGAGTAAACCAGGCGCATCATCGCGGTTGCGGTGTCATACGACCAGCCGAAAGTCCACCAGATCTCGTACAGCGATTTCTGCTCGGTAATATAGTCGGGCATCTCGGCGCCGCGGCAGGGATGCATCCATACCGGAATTCCAAGCGTGTTCACCTTGTCCCAGAACGGCCGGTACTCCAGCCGATCGAGCGGCTTGCCGTTGACGTTGGTGTAGATCTGCACCCCGAGCGCGCCGAGTTTCTTCACCGCGCGTTCGGCCTCGCCGGCCCCGGCGTCCGCGGCTTCGAGTGAGACCTGCGCCACCCAGCCGGGAAAATGATCCTGCTCCTTGGCGCACAGCTCGACGAAGCCGTCGTTGATGATGCGACAGAACTCGTCGATTTGCGCCGGCGTCTTGGCGATTTTTTCGATCGGCGGCTGCGTATAGCTAAGTATTTGCTGATAATCCTTGTGGCCGTCGACGATCTTCTTGCGGACGTTGAGATCATAGAGTGCAGGGAGCGAACGCACGCGCTTGCCCATGTCCCTGTAGTCCGCAGCGACGTCATCGAGCATGTCGAAGAATTTTTTCGGGAAAAAATGTGTGTAGGCGTCGATGCGCATGGGCCGTTTCTCTCTGTGTTTCGAGTTTTCTAGCACGGCCCTTGCGCCGCGCCGCCGTCAGTTATGCAACCGCGCCATGCCCAAAACGCGCGCGTACCTCGGCGGGAATCGGCTGCGATTTTATGTTCCGGGGATCATCGGCCGAGCGCGCGGTCCAAACGCGCGTCTCGAAACCTTCAGCCGCAAGCGCACCGCTTTTGGTCAAGCGGTGCTCGATCTTGAAGCTTGAGCGGCCGCATTCCACCAGCCGGGATTCGATCGCCACCTCGTCGCCGAACCGGGTGGGAAATTTAAAGCGGGCGCGGGTTTCCACCAGCGGATAACCGGCGAAAGCAAAAGCCTTGAGATAATCGATCTTGTTCATGCCGAGCGCCCGTTCGATCAGCATCGTCGTCGAGGTGTCGAAGATCTCGAAGTAACGCGGATAGAAGATGATGCCGGCGGGATCGCAATCGCACCACTCGATGCGCGTTGTACGGACGTTGCTGAGCATCCCGGCGGCCGTGGTTATCGCGGCGCCATGCGCAAGGCCGCGTCGATGCGGATCGTTTCGCCATTGATGTAGCGGTTCTCGATCAGGTGGCGCGCGAGGGCGGCGAATTGCGACGGATCGCCGAGCTTCTTGGGGAACGGCAGCGAGGCGGCGAGACTTTCCTGCGCCTGCGGGGTCAGCCCCATCAGCATCGGCGTAAGAAAGATGCCGGGCGCAATTGCGTTGACGCGCACGCCGAACTGGGCGAATTCGCGTGCCGCCGGTAGCACCAGGGCGACGACGCCGCCTTTCGACGAGGAATAGGCGGCCTGGCCGATCTGCCCCTCGTAGGCCGCGACCGAAGCCGTGCAGAGAATGACGCCGCGTTCGCCGTCGGCGAGCGGATCGAGTTTTGACATCGCCGCTGCGGCAAGCCGCATCGTATTGAAAGTGCCGATCAGGTTGATGCGAATGACCCGTTCATAGTCGGCAAGCGCCATCGGTCCTTCCTTACCGACGATGCGCATCGCCCTGCCGATTCCGGCGCAGTTGACCAGGATGCGCGCGACGCCGTGATCGGCTGCCGCCTTGGCGATCGCCGCTTCGGTGGACGGTCCGTCGGCGACGTCGCAATGAATGGCGATGCCGTTGATATCGATCGCCACTTCGGCGGCGGCCTTGTCGTTGACGTCGAGAATGGCGACTTTGGCGCCGGCGCCGGCGCCGGCCAGCATGCGGGCGGTTGCGGCGCCAAGGCCGGAGCCGCCGCCGGTGACGAGTGCCGACTGTCCGCGAATGTCCATGATCAACTTGCTCGTGCTGTGGGAATTACCGGGCGTCCCGCGGTTATGACGTTCGCGGGCGACGGTTCCATGTAGAGGTCTTCGACCAGGGCCGCCCGATGCGCCAGCACCGCGCGCTGATTGATCGATCCTTTGTCGGTGACTTCGCCGACGTCGAGCGACGGCGGCTGGGCGAGCAATATGGCGCGGCGGATGCGCGCCGATGTGCCGCGGCTCGGATCCGAAAGCGTTTCGAGCAGGCGCGCGAACTTGTCGCGCACGCGCGGGTCGGCGAGCGCGGCCGCGGTGGATGCGTCGGCCGCAAGATCGGGCGCCAGTTTCCGGCAGGCCTCGACGTCGGGGACGATCAGCGCGGCGACGTCGTCGCGATCCGCTCCGGCAAAAACCACGTCGCGCACCAGCGGCGCGCAATGCGCGATGAACGCCGCGCGCAGCGGCCCGACGCTGACCCAAGTCCCGGTCGCGAGCTTGAAATCCTCGGCGATACGCCCGTCGAACAGTAGGCCCTTGGCTGGCTCGTTCGGATCGGCGAATTTGAGCGCGTCGCCGATCTTGTAGAATCCTTCCGCGTCGAAAGCGTCGGCAGTGAGCTTTGGCGCGCGCCAATAACCGGGCGTGATGTTGGGGCCCTTAAGCCGCGCCTCGTATTTGCCGTCGCGCGGCACCAGCTTGAGCTCGACGCCCGGCAGCGGGATGCCGATATTGCCGGAGCGCTCGATCTCCCACGTGCAGGCGACCGCCGCTGGCGCCGTTTCGGTCGAGCCGAGGCTGGAGAGAAATATGATGCGCTCGCCGGTCGTCGCTACCGCGAGCTCCTGGTATCCGTCCCAGACGTGCTGCGCGAGACTGGCGCCGGCGTAGAACAGGACTTTCAGGCGGCTGAAGAAACGCTCGCGCAAGGCCGGGTCGCTGCGCAGATAGGGCAGTAGCATCTCGAAGCCCTTCGGCACGTTCAAATAGATCGTGGTGGCAACGTCGCGCAGATTGCGCACGGTCGCTTCGATCGCGCCGGGCAGCGGCTTGCCTTCGTCGATATAGAACGAGCCGCCGTTGAACAGCACCATGTTGAAATCGTGATTGCCGCCGAAGGTGTGGCTCCACGGCGGCCACTCGACCAGCACCGGCGGCTCGTCGGCGATGAACGCAAGGCTCGAACGTAGCATCGACTGATTGGCGCACAGCATCCGCTGGGTGTTGATGACGCCCTTCGGGTGGCCGGTCGAGCCGGAGGTGAACAGGAATTTTGCGATCGTATCCGGGCTGACCTTGGCGTGCGCCGCTTCCACCGCCGCCGTCGGCGTTGCGCCCGCGAGTTCGGCAAACGGCGTCGCCGGCCGGTCGCCGGCAGGATTGGCGACTACCGTCACTTCCACGTCGGCCGGCACGGTTGCGGCGATGGCGCGCGCGAACGTTTTGCCGTCGGCGGCAAATACCAGGCCCGGCGTCAAAGTCTCGATAATGCCTTTGAGCTTTTTGAAATCCTGTGACACCAGCGAGTAAGGCACCGAAATCGGCGCATAGGGAATGCCGACATGCATGGCCGCAAGCCCGAGCAGCGCGTGTTCCAGATCGTTGCCCGACAAGATCGCGATCGGCCGCTCCGGCGAAAGATCGCGCGCCAGCAGCGCGGCGGCAATCGCACGGACCGCCGCGAAAGTCTGCACATAAGTCAGCGTCCGCCAGGCGCCGGCGGCATCGCGCTGCGCCAGGAAGATTCGTTCGGGCGCTGCCTTGGCCCAGTAGGCAAGCCGCTCGGTTATGGCGTTCGGATAAGGTTGCAGCGCATGCGGCGAGCGCATCAGGATTGAGCCGTCGGCTTTGCGCTCGACCACGACATCGGCGGGACCGAGCCGCACCGGCCGCAGCGGCGGACGACTTTGCGCTGATTGCGTCTTTGCCAACGTGCGCGACATGATACCAAATCAATGCGCAATCCGCCTGACATGGCCGGGCAAGCGCGTCAAGGCGCGACCGAGATTGACACGGCCGCCCGCCATTTGACCCTGTCTACCGCGGCCCGTAAATAACCAGCGGACGGCGAGCTCGGCGCGCTATGTTGCTGCGCACAATCGAAGCCGTGAGGACGCGACCAATGCGCGAAGTCTTCATTTGCGACGCGGCGCGCACCGCCATCGGCCGTTACGGCGGCGCGCTTGCCAAGGTGCGCACCGACGATCTTGCCGCGGTGCCGATCCGCGCATTGGTCGTGCGCAACAGCAACGCCGATTGGTCGCAGCTCGATGAAGTGTTCTTCGGTTGCGCCAACCAGGCGGGCGAGGACAACCGCAACGTCGCGCGCATGGCGGTGCTCCTGGCCGGGCTGCCGGATTCGGTTCCCGGCCTGACCGTCAACCGGCTGTGCGCGTCCGGTCTCAATGCCGTCGGTGACGCCGCGCGCGCGATCCGGACCGGCGACATGGATTTCGCCGTCGCCGGCGGCGTCGAGTCGATGACGCGCGCGCCGTTCGTGATGGGCAAGGCCGGCGAGGCGTTTTCGCGTACGGCCGAAGTGTACGACACCACCATCGGCTGGCGTTTCGTCAATCCGGTGCTCAAGGCGCAATACGGCATCGACGCCATGCCCGAGACCGGCGAGAACGTCGCCGAGGAATTTCAGGTGGCGCGCAAGGATCAGGACGCCTTCGCGCTGCGCTCGCAGCAGCGCGCCGGCAAGGCGATCGCCAGCGGGTATTTTGCCGAAGAGATCGTTCCGGTCGAGGCCCCCGGCGGCAAGGCCGGGCCGATCGTCGTCAGCAAGGACGAGCATCCGCGGCCCGACACGACGCTTGAGAATCTCGCCAAGCTTCGGCCGATCGTGCGCAATTCGGGCACAGTCACCGCCGGCAATGCGTCGGGCGTCAACGACGGCGCCGCCGCCATTATTCTCGCCAGCGAGGACGCGGCGAAGGTGCACGGCTTGACGCCGCGCGCACGCGTGCTTGGCATGGCTTCAGCCGCGGTGCCGCCGCGCATCATGGGCATCGGGCCGGTGCCGTCGACGCGCAAGCTGATGGAGCGGCT
>CAYVPC010000083.1:0-13836 GCA_964453555.1 uncultured Hyphomicrobiales bacterium
ACCGGCGCAGCGAATTCCGCGCCGCGCCCGACAGCGTCAACAAGATGATGGCGCTTGTCGGCGAAGGCAAAATCGATCTCGTGCTGGGACAGGTCACCAGCCTGGCCGGCGGCGATGGTCAGGTGACCAAGGCCATGGTCAAGACCAATGAGGGCTCGGCCTATGAGATCGCCTGCGACGCGCTGCTGCCGTTCTTCGGGCTGACCATGAAGCTCGGTCCGGTCGCCAATTGGGGCTTCGAGCTCAAGAACAACGAGTTGATCCCGGTCGAGACCGCAGCGTTCGAAACCAGCATGCCCGGCGTCTTCGCCATCGGGGACATCAATTGGTATCCCGGCAAGCTCAAGCTGATCCTGTCCGGCTTCCACGAGGCGGCGTTGATGGCGCAGAAGGCGTATCATTACTGCTATCCGGAGAAGCGGCTGGTGTTCCAATACACAACGTCGTCTTCCAGCCTGCAGAAGAAGCTCGGCGTGGCGCCGCAGACGGCGCAGCCGGCCTAAACGCGCGCACGGCTTCCTCGTCAGGCGCCAGAAGCGGCGGAATTACGGTGATGCCGAACGCGCCGATCGCCACCAAATGCTGCATTGCCGGCGGCGGGCCGGCCGGGATGATGCTTGGCTTTCTGCTCGTCCGCGCCGGTGTCGATGTCGTCGTGCTGGAAAAACACGCCGACTTTTTCCGCGACTTTCGCGGCGACACCGTGCACCCCTCGACACTGGAGTTGATGTACGAACTCGGCCTGCTCGACGAATTCCTGAAGCTGCCGCATCAGAAGGTCGAACGCCTCACCGCCCAAGTGGGCGACCAGCGGTTGCGGGCGATCGACCTTACGCACCTGCCGACTCACTGCAAATTTATCGCGCTGATGCCGCAGTGGGATTTCCTCAATTTCCTGGCGAAGCAAGCCAGGCGCTACAAATCTTTCGATCTGCGCATGCATGCCGAAGCGACCGATTTGATTGAGGAAGGCGGGCGCGTCGTTGGGCTTCGCGCGCAGACGCCGGACGGCGAATTGACGATTCGCGCCGATCTTGTCGTCGGCGCCGACGGGCGCCATTCGACCGTGCGCGCGAAGGGGGGTTTTAAGAGCGATGACTACGGCGCGCCGATGGACGTGCTCTGGTTCCGGCAGCCGCGCAGGGAAACCGACGAGACCGAGACCTTCGGCCACATCGAAGCCGGCATGATGATGATCATGCTCAACCGCGGCGACTATTGGCAGTGCGCTTTTGTCATCCCGAAAGGCGGCATCGAGCGGGTGCAGGCGGTTGGCCTCGACGCCTTCCGCGCGCGCGCGGTGGCGATGTCGCCCTTCCTCGCCGATCGCGTCGGGCAGTTGAAGAGCTGGGACGACATCAAGCTTTTGAGCGTCTCCGTCGACCGGCTGCAAAAATGGTGGCGGCCGGGCCTTCTTTGCATCGGCGACGCCGCCCACGCGATGTCGCCGATCGGTGGCGTCGGCATCAATCTGGCCGTGCAGGACGCGGTCGCCGCCGCCAATCGGCTGGCCGGGCCGCTTAAGGCCGGCAGGCTCTCCGACGATGATTTGCGGGCGGTCCAGACGCGGCGGATGCTGCCGGTCCGCTTTACGCAGCGGCTGCAGCTGACGATGCAGAACCAGATCATCAGCCGCGTGCTGCAGGGCACGCAGAGGCCGAAGCCGCCGTTTCTGTTCAAACTGTTGGACAAGTTTCCGCTGTTGCAGCGGATTCCCGGTCGCCTGCTGGCGGTCGGCATCCGGCCCGAGCATATCCACACGCCGGACGTGTTTGCTTCCGCCTGAACGCTCGTTGGCGCCTTGGCACGGTCTTGAATCGGCGGCTTCTTCACTTAACTTCGGGCAGAGGAATTCCGCTGGGAACGCCCAATGAACATGACCGAGGAGAGCCGGCCGGAGAGCGGCCCATCCGAAGCTCAACCTTTCCAGGCCGACGTCGCCAAGCTCCTGCAGCTGATGGTGCACTCGGTCTATTCGGAAAAATCGGTCTTTCTGCGCGAGCTGATCGCCAATGCCGCCGATGCCTGCGAGCGGCTGCGCTACGAGGCCATCGCCACGCCTGCGTTACTGGGTGACGATCCGAAACCGCGCATCACGCTTATGCTCGACGCCGACAAACGGCAGCTTGCGGTGGAGGACAACGGCATCGGCATGAGCCGCGACGAAATGGTCGAGGCGCTCGGCACCATCGCCCGCTCCGGCACCAAGGCGTTTCTCGATCGCATCGAAGCGGCGCAGCAGGACGAGGAGACGGCGCTGATCGGCCGGTTCGGCGTCGGTTTCTATTCGGTCTTCATGGTGGCCGAGCGCGTCGAGGTGATCTCGCGTCGCGCCGGCGCCGAGACGGCCTTCATTTGGTCGTCCGACGGCAAAGGCACTTTCGCGGTAGCGCCGACAGAGGCGGACGCGCCGCGGCGCGGCACCCGCGTCGTGCTGCATCTTCTCGAAGACGCGAAGTCGTACACCGAACGAGCAAAGGTCGAGCGTCTGGTGCGGGCACAATCCGGTCACGTTCCGGTGCCCATCGCGATCGTGGAAAAGCCCGGCGCCGAGCCGGCGGAAATCAGCGACGGCGCCGCATTATGGGCGAAGCCGAAATCGGCGATCACGCCGGCCGATTACACCGACTTCTACCGTAGCGTCGCCGGCCAGTTCGATGAGCCGGCGCTGACCATCCATTTCCACGCCGAAGGGCGGCACGACTACACGTCGCTGTTCTTTGTGCCCGGCTCGCGGCCGTTCGATCTGTTCGATCCGGACCGCAAGGGCCGCATCAAGCTTTACGTCAAGCGTGTCTTCATTACCGATGACGCCGACCTCCTGCCGCGCTATCTGCGGTTCGTGCGCGGCCTGGTCGACAGCGCCGACCTGCCGCTCAACGTTTCGCGCGAGAAAATTCAGGAAAGCCCGCTCCTTGCCGCCATCAGAAAAGGCGCGACCAGCCGGGTACTGGGTGAACTGGAACGGCTGGCAGAGAAGGAGCCCGAGTCCTTCACGAAGATTTGGGATCTGTACGGTGCCGTACTGAAGGAGGGCCTCTACGAGGACTTCGAGCGGCGCGATGCACTGATGGCGCTTGCGCGCTTCAAGACGGCCGGTGGCGAAACTTGGCGCGGCCTGAAGGACTACGTCGCCGCGCTGAAGCCCAATCAGACGGCCATTTATTATCTCGCCGGCGACAACATCGAGCGGCTGAACTCCTCGCCGCATCTGGAAGGTTTTCGCGCCCGCGGCATCGAGGTCCTCCTCTTGCCCGATCCGGTCGATACGTTTTGGGCGATGTCGGCAGGGTTCGACGGCGAGCCGTTCAAATCGGTCACCCAGGGCGCGGCGGATCTGGCGCTTATTCCGCTGCTCGATGCCAACGAAGCGCCGGCGGCGGAATTGCAAGATACGGTCAAGAAGTTCCTGGTGTTTGCGCAGAGCGCGCTCGGCGATGCGGTGGCGCAAGTACGCGCCTCCGACCGGCTCACCGACAGCGCGGTGTGCCTGGTCGCATCCGACCAAGGACCGGACCGGGCGCTGGAGAAGATCCTGGCCGGCGCAGGCCGGCTGACCGCGGCATCGAAGCCGATCCTCGAAATCAATCCGCGGCACCCGCTGGTGGTTGCGCTTGCCGCGCTTGGCGAGGATGAGCGGAGCTTGAAGGAAGATGCAGCGCATCTGTTGCTCGATGAGGCGCGCGTGCTCGAAGGCGACCGGCCGGCTGATGCAAAGTTGTTTTCCGAGCGGCTGGCGCGCGTGTTGGGGAAGTGCGTAGGGAAGGGCGTTTAGCGCACAGGGGCGAATTAGTGAAAATCGCGGCTCTTCAGGAGGAGCTGGGTATCCAGCGGATGCGCGCCGGGGAGCGCGGCTGAGAACAAATCGGCGCTGTCGCGCTGCGGATCGTCGCGCAATGTCGCTAGCGCGGCGGACAGATCGACAAACTTTTCCGCCACCACATGAATCACGAGGCCCGCGCGTTGCAGGCGGCCGCGCACGGCGAGGAAACGCGACGTCATCACCACGCGGCGGTTTTGCTCGAAAGCCTTCGGCCAGACGATGATGTTGGCGATGTCGGTTTCGTCCTCCAGCGTCATGAAGATCACGCCCTTGGCCGTGCCCGGCCGTTGCCGCACCAGCACGAGGCCGGCAACGGTGATGCGCGCATCCTGGCGCAAATCGTCGTTACGCAGCTGTGCATTGGGCATGGCGCCGAGCGCGGTCAGGCGGTCGCGGAAGAAGCACACCGGATGCTCTTTCAGCGACAGCCCGGTCACCGCGTAGTCCTCCACCACATGCTCGGACAGCGGCATTTGCGGCAGCGCCACGGCAGGCTCCGGGAAAAGCTCATCGCCGAGATGCGGCGTTAAAAGCGGCAGCGCATCCGATCGGGCGGAATCCGGCCGGCGCGGCGGACGCGCGCCGATCGCGTCGAGGCGTCGCGCCGCCCATAATGCGGCACGACGATCCAAACCTAGCGATCGGAACGCATCGGCTTCGGCGAGCCGCTCGATGGTGAAGCGCGAAACACCGGCGATGGCGGCCAGCCGCTCGATGCTGGCAAAGCCGTTGCCGCGCGCCGCGACGAGCTTTTTCAATTCGTCTTCGTTGAGGCCGTAAATGAGGCGAAAGCCGAGGCGAACGGCATGCTGGCCTTCCGCGGCCGGCTCAAGCGTGCAGTCCCAATCACTGAAGTTGACGTCGACCGCGCGAATTTCGACATCATGCGCATGCGCATGCGCTTGCGCATCGCGCACGAGCTGCGCCGGCTGATAAAAGCCCATCGGCTGGCTGTTAAGGATGGCGGCGCAGAACACGTCGGGGTAGCGGCATTTGATCCACGACGAGGCATAGACGAGCAACGCGAAGCTTGCGGCGTGGCTTTCCGGAAAGCCGTATTCGCCGAAGCCTTCGATCTGGCCGAAGCAGTTTTCGGCGAAGCCGCGGTCATAGCCGCGCGCTGTCATGCCCTCGATGAACTTGTCGCGGAAGAGATGGACCGTCCCGTTATGGCGGAAAGTGGCCATGGCGCGGCGCAATCCATCCGCTTCGTCGGGGGTGAATTTCGCCGCCGTTATCGCGATCTGCATCGCCTGCTCCTGGAACAGCGGCACGCCGAGCGTTCGTTTGAGAACCTCTTCCAATTCGTTCTTCGGCCCATGCGCGGGAGAAGGCGAGGGGTAATGCTCCTGATCGATACCGTCGCGCCGGCGCAGATAGGGATGCACCATGTCGCCCTGGATCGGGCCGGGCCGCACGATCGCCACCTCGATGACCAGATCGTAGAAGCAGCGCGGTTTTAGCCGCGGCAGCATCGACATCTGCGCGCGGCTTTCCACCTGGAACACGCCGATGGAATCGGCGCGCGACAGCATCTCGTAAACCGCGGGATCGTCCTGCGGCAGCGTGGCGAGCGAATAATCCTTGCCATAATGCGCTTTGAGGAGATCGAGCCCGCGCCGCACGCAACTCAGCATGCCGAGCGCCAGCACATCGACCTTCATCAGGCCGAGCGTGTCGATGTCGTCCTTGTCCCATTCGATGAAGGTGCGGTCCTCCATGGCGGCATTGCCGATGGGAACCGTCTCGTCGAGCGGCGCGCGGGTGAGCACGAAACCGCCGACATGCTGCGAGAGATGGCGCGGGAAGCCGATCAATTCGTCGGCGAGATGCACCGCCTGACGGATCGCCGGATTGAAGGGATCGAGGCCGGCCTGGCGGATGTGATCGTCCGGCAAGCCGTCGCCATAGCCCCACACCGTTTTGGCCAGCGCCGAAGTCACATCCTCGGTCAGGCCCATCACCTTGCCGACTTCGCGGATGGCGCGGCGTGAGCGGTAATGCACCACGGTCGAGCAGATCGCCGCGCGGTCGCGCCCGTAGCGCTGATAGATGTACTGGATCACCTCCTCGCGCCGCTCATGCTCGAAATCGACGTCGATATCGGGCGGCTCGCCGCGGTTCTCGGAAATGAAACGGGCGAACAGCAGCTGGGTCTTGTCCGGATTTACCGAGGTGATGCCGAGGCAATAACACACGGCGCTGTTGGCCGCCGAGCCGCGGCCCTGGCAGAGGATTTCCTTCTCCTGCCGGCGGGCGAAATGCACGACGTCGTGGACGGTGAGGAAGTAGCGCGCGTAATCGAGCCGGGCGATGAGCGCAAGCTCGTCATTGAGCCGCTTGACGACGTCGGCCGGAATGCCGTCCGGATATTGGGCTTTTGGGTAGCGGTCTCGCGCGCCCGCCCAGGTCAGATCCTCAAGATGCGCTTGCGCGGTTTTGCCTGCCGGCACCGGCTCGTCGGGATATTCGTATTTCAGCTGGCCGAGCGAAAAGTTGCAGTTCTGGGCGATTTCGGTCGTGCGGGCGATGGCATCGGGAAAGTTTTTGAACAGCCGCGCCATCTCTTCCGGCGTTTTCAGGTGCCGTTCGGCATTGACGGCAAGCCGCAAGCCCGCCTGGGCAAGCGTGCATTTCTCGCGCACGCAGGTGAGGATGTCGGCAAGCGGCCGGCGCTCGGGCGCGTGATAGGAAACGTCGTTGACGGCGACCAGCGGGGCGCCGATGCGTTCGCCGAGCTCGGCCAACAGTCCGAGCCGACGCGGCTCGTCGCCGCGGTGATAATGACAGCCGGCAAGAAAGGTGCGGCCGGGCGCTGCGCGCACCATAGCGGAGAGGCGGGCGGTGAAGTTTTCTGAAAGTGTATGCGGCGGCAGCGCGATCAGCATCTGGCCTTCGCTGGCGGCCAGTATCGCTTCGAAGGCCAGGTGGCATTCGCCTTTCCTGGCCTTGAGATTGCCGGCGGTGATGAGCTTGCAGAGCCGGCCGTAAGCCGCGCGGTCGGTTGGATAGGCCAGTACTTCGAAACCATCAATTGTCACCAGCCGCGTGCCGACGAGGAGTTTTATTTTTCTGTTTCTGGCTTCGTCATAGGCGCGCACCACGCCGGCAAAGGAATTGCGGTCGGCGATGCCGATGGCGAAACAGCCGAGCTCATCGGCGGCTGCGACCATCTCATGCGGATGCGAGGCGCCGCGTAGGAAGGAGAAATTGGTGGTGACGGCCAGTTCGGCATAGGCGCTCATGACAACTCACGCAAACAGACCGTGGACGAACCAGCGCGCCGCCGCCGTTTCGCGTCCGTAGAGGCCCTCGCGGTAGAGCCAGAAGCGGCGGCCGCCGGAATCCTCGACGAGGTAATAATCGCGTGTCGGCTCCGGTGCGCGATGTCCGTCGTTCTTGCGCCACCATTCGGCTCCGATGCGTTCCGGGCCTTCGGAGCCGGCGACCTCATAGGTCACGCCGCGCCAGCAGAAACGCCGGGGCGGGCCGTCGGGGACAAGCGCGGTGACTTCGGTCGGCTCGGCGCGGGGAAGGATGAGCAGCGGGCGCGGTTTTTCTGTTTCTTGCTCCGGCCACGATGCGGGCGCCGTCATCGGCGGCAATATCTCGGCGCGCTCGGGGAGGTGACTGGCAACCGGCTCGAACCGCCGCACGCTGTGCGGTCCGAGACGCTGGCGCAGCGTGTCGATCAGGGCGGCGCAGCGTTCGGGTCGCCCGGCTTCGCCGGCCTCTTCGATGAGTTCGTTCTGCCGCGCGAGGATGGGCTCGACGCGGGTGACGGCAAGGCCGACCGCCTCGAAGCCGAAGCCGGCGTCGCGCATCGCCGAGAGCGCATCGAGTTTCAAATCGAGGAGACGCAGCACATGCGCGACGTCGCGCGTCGGCAAGGTAAGTCCGATATCGATCGTCTCGACCGCGCCGTCGACGTTATAGAGGGAGAGCCGGAGCGCGCGCGCGCCGACATCGTCGCGGGCGAGCACCTGCACGAGCGTGTGCATGAGCCGGCGCGCCAGCGCGATCACGGCTTCCTGGGTGATGATCGGCTCAATGAGATAACGCAAGGAGTGATAGACCGGCGGCGGAACGATCGGCACGAGCGGCTCGTCGATGCGGCCGAGCGCCTGATCGATGCGGCGAAGGAGTTCGGCGGGGAAACGCGCGGCAAAGGGCGCTCGCGGTTTGTCGAGCAGCGCGCCGACGGTCTTGAAGCCGAGCCGGCGCAAGGCCGCGCAGGTTTCCGGCGAAAGCCGCAATGCCTCGACCGGGAAGGGCCCGAGCGCCGCGGCTTCCCCGCCCGGCGGCAACACGACACAGGGCGCAGCATGAAAGCGTGACAGCGCCCAGGCCGCGCCGGGTGTTGCGGCGACGGCGAGCCGCGCCGGCAGGCCGAAATTTTTATGCAGCCGCGCCGAAAGATCGGCCAGCAACCGTTCCTCGCCGCCGAACAGATGCGCGGCGCCTTCGATGTCGAGGAAAAAGCCGTCGGCGCCGTTCTCTGCGCCCCAAATATCCTTGCACAATGGCGAAGCGGTCGGCGTGTAGCGCGTCGCCCAGAACGCGAGCCGCCGCAATGCGGCCTCGTCGGCGGCGGCATCGACGTCGCATACCTGCAAGCTATCCGCTTTCGCGCGCGCATCGGCCAGGGTTTCGCCGGGCGTCAGCCCGGCGGCTTCCGCCGCCGCGTTCAAGGCGGCGATGCGCGGCCCGCCGGAAGCGGTGAGCGCCAGGACGAACGGCCGGTCGGGATCAACCGGCTTGCCGGAAGGATTTTTCGCCTGCGCCGCCAGCATGCGCAGGATCGGCCAGCGCGGCAGCCAGACGGAAACAATGCGCGACATGATCGTACTCCACTGTCCATTCGCCCGCGTGTCCGTTGCGGCAGCGTTCCAGCATGAGCCGCCAGCGGGCGCATGCGATCAGGCCGAAGCGGTCGCGCGTGGCGGGGGCGGCGGCGACGCGCCAGCGCGTCGCCGCCGCGCTTGTTTCCAGCAACTCCGCCGGCCGCAGCAGAAAGAGCGGCAGGCCGGCATCGGCGGCGGCGAGTTGCAGCCTTTGGCTCGATCGCAGATCGAGCTTGTCGATTACGCCGGCGACGGCGGCCACCGCGCGCGAATGCAGTGCCTCTTCCAGCGCCCACAGGGTTGCCTTGCGGTGCGAGGTCTTGACCAGGATCAGGCGGCTCGGATCGAGGCCGCGCGCGGCAAGGCCGTGTCCATACGGACGGCCGTAATCGCGCCGCCCGTAAGTGGGGAGGACAAAGAAGAGCGGGTGCGGCCGGGCAACGCGGGCCAGGAGAGCCGTTATGAAACCGAAGGCGGCGGCGGTTGAGCGTTCCCCAGGTACGATCTCATGCAACGCACCGCCGGCGAGCCCGCCTTGCGGCAGGCAATGATCGAGAGCGGCAAGGCCAAAGGGGATCGCTTTAGCGCGCTGAAATCCTTCGATTTTCGGCAATAATCGGCGCAATTCCTCGGCCACCGCCGCGCGGTTACGCAGGACGGAAAAGGCGGTCGGCTCACGCATGGCTGGCGTTCTGTTCCGGGGTTTAGAACCATAGAACGAAACAAGAACATTGCCAAGAGGTCGCGTGATTATCCCCTTGACACACGTAATTATTTGAATCGCAGACAGCGTTGTTTTTGCTGGCAATTGGCATTTTCGCCCATTCGATCAGACAGTTAGGCAGACAGCGTTATTGACAGTGGGCGGGGCTTCGCTTATGAACGCACAACGGCCAGCCCGAGGGGCCAGCCGTGTGTTGTAACCGATGAGCCAACACCAGATGTGGTGCAGGGCGCTGTGAGAGGCCCCCTTCCTACACTAGGTGATGGACATCGGTCAAGCGGAGCTTTGACCGATGAACGATCCTCAACAGCCCACCCGGTTGCGCGATCTCGGTGCGGCCGGCGAAGAAACCGTCGCCGATATTCTTCAGCGCAAGGAGCGCGAACTGGCGCAACGCGCAGCCGCCCTTCGCGGCCTACTCGCGCCAGTCGAACGGCAGATCGAGCAAGTGCGGAAGGCAATGCAGGCCATTGGCCTGGAAACCGGGGGCATACTTTCAGATTTGCTTCAGTCAGCAGAAGCGTTGCCATTGGATGTAGCGGTTGCCCGAGCGCTACCGCAGACCAACAGCAATGCGACTGTTGATTATGTCGAAGGGCTTAAGCCTTTCCTTGATCCGTCGAACAACCTCACCATCAAGCAAATGATTCTCGGCGCACTTAGAGACCATTTTCACGATGGCGCAACTCCCACGGACCTTCGCGATTACATGAAGGCTGCTTACGGCAAGGACATTGATCGAAACAGCATTAGCCCGCAGCTGGCGCGCCTTCGCGAACAGGGGGTCGTCGAACAATACGGCCTAGGCGGCGAATCAAAGTGGAAACTCACGCGCGCTGGCGTGCTCTACGATCATCCATCGTCGTGGAAAGATACCGACAAAGATGAACCGGCGGCGACCGACGCGGACGCTCCTGTGTCAGATGCGAAACGAACCATTGCGGGCGGCGGTGGCCCGATCAAACGCAGGAAGCTCAACACGGACCCACTTTTTGGTGATTGAAATTGGGCCACGGCGCTGGCGCACCGTGGCCCCTTAACGGCGGGTGGTTCCCGTCAACCGAGCCCCAGAAGGCTCCTACCGAAAGGCAGGTGATGCTCAGTGTGGAATGACCGCGCGTTAAAACGATAGCGAATAGTCACGTCATCGGAGTTAACCGCCCGGTGGCGTGACTACCGCCCTTGCGTTACTATATGGGCTCGCAACTGTCGAGATAAAGCCCATGCTGACACTCGCAAATGCCTTGAAAACTGGACGATTGCGCGAGTTTGTAGCCCAAGAGGAAGCACGGGGAATCGGCCCCGCCAGCCGCAAGAAACTCGACGCCACCATTAAGCGATTAGCGACTACACCGCTGAAATCAAAAGATCGAACATCGCGTTCGTCATCTGGCGGTGGTTCGACCGAAAAGTAAATTCCCGCAAATAACGGTCCATGTATTTCGGCGACACGTGAATATGCGTGCTGCGAATTGAATTTTTGAACAGCTTCCAGAACGACTCAACACTGTTGGTGTGGTGCCATTCGTCGCGACGATAGTTGTAGGTGCGCCATTCGTATTCGCCATGGTTCACCGACTTATGATCGTAGCCCTTGCTCTTTAGTAATTTGTAGATGGCGGATTCGTCGGTCGAAACCGCAGAACCTTTCTCGATATTCTCATACACGAACGGGCGCACGGTTTCGCCCTTGAGATTGGGGACCGCCTTGGCGACGGTACGTCCGCCGCGCTCGACAATGCCAAGCACGATTGCTTTGTTGTTGCCCTTTCCCGGACCACCGCCAGCGCGATAACCGCCGATGTAAGCCTCGTCGATTTCGACGTGGCCTTTCATCTGTTCGAAGCCGTCAGCCTTCGCCATGAGCAGCCGGATTTGCTGGCCCATGCGCCACGCGGTCTTGTAGGTCACGCCAAGTGTGCGCTCCAGTTCCTTGCCGCTGACGCCGTGCCGCGTCGTGACGAACAGGTAGATCGCATAGAACCAGACTTGTAGCGGCGTCCGCGTGTCCTGAAACACCGTTCCCGCCGTCGGGTAAACGTGGTGGCCGCAATGGGCGCATGAGAAGGCGCGGCGGTCTGCCAGCTTGTGGAAAGTGCCCTCGACCCCGCACGCCTTGCAGACGTGCCGCGCGCCGTAGCGGACCTCCATGATGTGGCTAAGGCAGGCATCCTCGTCCGAGTATCGGGCGAAGAACTCGCCCACCGTGAGCCTGCCTAGCTTATTCAGTTGCGCGGCCTTCGACATGGCTAACCCCTCGAATGGTCGCCATATTAGGCCCTTGTGATACGTGTGTCAAGGGGATAATCCCCAAGAGGTCGGCGGGCGCTTTCTCAAGGAACTCAACCGTTGGACGTGTCTTGGCGGAACGCCGCTGTGATGCTTGGAGAGGGCACGTATGCCAGATGAACTCAGACCGCCCAAGGCGAGCGAAGCCAAAGTCGCCTATCACCTGAAGCAACTCCGGAAAATGTTCGCCCGGGCGAACGACGCGGCGTTTCTGCAGATGATTTGGGCTGTCGATGCTTTGCAGTCTGGACGAGAGGCCGCAGCCAAACTCTATTTTTCGACCTATCCAAAGGAAGCTGCAACGAAGTCTTCGCTACCACCCTCCCGATTTAGCATTCACCGATGGGAACTCGAGACGCTGATTGTGCAGCTATTCTTAGTCCCAAAAGAGTTACCGCGCGAGCAGGGCAATCTGTTGCTCGACTGCTCAAAGTTTGAGTCGATTCGACAAACGATCAATCGATTGCGCGCGCTCGAAGACGTCAAGTCCGCACGCTACTTGTCAGGTGACTTCACCATTTGGGGTGAGATGCATCGAATCGCGCAACGACAATTTCATTGGCAGCGCGGCTACTTCAATACACCTCAATTTTACCGCTACGCCTATCTATACGCGCAAGGCAAATGCGCTGATTATTTCAAACAAGCTTACGGCTTCGAAATTACGGACCTGATTTTTACGGGTTTTGGTCTCTTTAGCGCCTATCTCACTGACGCTTGGGTTCCTCGGAAGACATCAGTTCCGGAGGTCGGGCTGACCGACGAGATCGTTCAACGAGCGTTTCCGATGATGTCGTGTTCCCGCGACGAGGCACGGACAGGGACCGCTGCTCTCGTAGCACAGGCACAAAATGAGCATGGCTCGCCAATTCCAACGGCACTGCTCCCGAGCATCCTACGCAAAACACCTCTTATCTACGTCGATGACCCCAACCGACTGATATCGCCGATCCCGGAAACGATTCTTCTGCGGATCACTACGGGACTGTATTATGACCTTCTTCCGGGAGGGCAGGACGTTATCAACGACGCGAATGCGCGCTTCGAGCAGTATTGCGTTGACCTGATTGACGTCATGATGGAGCGGTTCGAGGTCAGGGGGGCGTACCGATATGGCCCCAAAGGCGCACAATTCGAGTCGCCGGATGTCCTCACTAAAGACCGAGGCAAGCTCGTAATTGTCGGTGAGTGCAAAGCGACTAAGCTGACCTATCTGGCACAATTCGCGGAAGACCCATTTGAAGCCGCCAAAAAGCAGTACACGCAACTTGCAAAGGGTGTCTTCCAGCTCTGGCGATTTTTCTCACATGTCCGCCGCGGTCTCGTGGACGAAGATTTGGCAGCCGACTGCCACGCGATCGTACTCACGCTGGATCCGTTCATCCAGATTTCGCGGCATCCGCAGATGTCCAATGAGGATAAATATCAGGGTTGGATGTTGAGTAACGTCCATCGCGACACTGGAGCGGTTGAGAACTTCGGCAAGCCCAAGATTTATCCTTTTGAGATGGAAAAAGTCCTGCCCTGGTGGTCCCGGTTTGACGATGTCGATGACGACGAAGATGCAGCGTGAACCGCCCTGCAAGCGCTTCGGTCCCTGTGATGTCGATCAACTGAAATCCCGCCGGCCCCGAATCTTATTTGAAGCCGGACCCAGATTTTCGTATTGCTCACCAGCTAGGACCGCAGCCAAATGAGGTGAGCCGTGCCGGAAGCCGATAAAGCAGGAGAGCGCTACGCGGCCGATCAGCCGCAGCAGGCGCCGGGCTTCTATCTGAAAGGCTCCCACCAGCTCGACTGGGGGATGAAAAACCGCCTCGCCCGCGTTTTCGCGCCCGCGACCGGCCGCACGGTGATGCTCGCCGTCGACCACGGCTACTTTCAGGGCCCGACCACCGGATTGGAGCGCATCGATCTTTCCATCGTGCCGCTATTGCCGTCCTGCGATGCGCTGTTCTGCACGCGCGGCATTTTGCGCTCGATCATTCCGGCAGACTCGACCAAGCCGATGGTGCTGCGCGCGAGCGGCGGCCCGAGCATCCTGCGCGAGGAGCTGTCCGACGAACAGATCGCCATGGACATGGACGATGCGGTGCGATTGAACGCCGCCGGCGTCGGCATCCAGGTCTTCATCGGCGGCGAGCACGAGACGCGCT
>CAYVPC010000084.1:0-13809 GCA_964453555.1 uncultured Hyphomicrobiales bacterium
CCGGCGCCACCACGCGGCCGCCGGCGGCGAGAAAATGCGGGATCATGCGCCGATATAGATAGCTCCAGGTCGGCTGGCCGTGCAGGCAGAGGAAGACCGGCGCGCTCGCCGGCCCTTCGTCGAGGTATGACATCGCCAGGCCGGAATATCCCGGCAGGTCGTCGCAAACGCGCGCGCGCCAGGGAAATCCTGGCAGATCGGCGAAACGCTCCGGCGGCGTTGTCAATATCTCGCTCATGCTCGCTCGATCTGATTGGTTTACGCGGGCAACGGGGCGTAGGACGGGCCGTGCTTCAGCTAAGCGGTTTCTTTTATCTGAGCCGTCTCCTGCGTGGCGCGGCGAACAACAGCGACCAGGTTCCGCACGACGGGCAATGGGTCGTCCACCCGGTGAGCCAGATTGACCGGCACCGTCGGCCTGGTTCCTTTGATTGGTAAGTATATCACGCCTTTTAACCGCAGCCGGGTCAACGATTGCGGCACGATTAAAACGCCGCAGCCGGCGGCGACCGCAGGGATTGTGGCAAGAACTCCCCAGCGCTGGCTGGCCTAAGATCGGCGTGAATCCCGTCTGCTCGCAGGCCCAGGCGACCCCTTCATAGAACGGAAGATTGATTCGCCGTGACGTACAGAGCAATTTTTCCTTGGCTGGCGCCGACAGTGGCAGCGACCGGCGCGGCAGCTGAACGTTTGCCGGTTCTGACGAAGGCGGCCGGCGGGCCGCCGCCATCTATACGCTCATCGCGACTGCCAAGCTTAACAACGTCGATCGGCACGCCTGGCTCACCGATATCCTCGCGCGAATGCTGGATTACCCGGCAAAGCGGATCGGCGACCTTTTACCTTGGAACTGGTCGCTGAACGGCGGGCCGCTGCTTGATCGACCGCGTCATAAGTCGAGGCGGGGCAATCTTCCGACTGCCCCGCCTGACTAACCGATCTGCCCATTTCGTCACTTCGCCCGCGGCGTAAACTGCATGGCCACAGACGCGGCGAATTGCTCCTTATTCCGGATAGCGATAGTCCCGTACGCTTCCAAAACCTTAATCTCGTCGGGCAAGATTTCTTCTTCGCGCCGGTTGCCGGTGGCAAGGACCACCGGCCCCGCGCCGAGGTTTTCTAGCACCATCAGCACTCGCGGTGCATTCTCGGCGATCTCGACGATCTCTGAGGGCCCAATCGAGCGGATCCATTTGCAGCCGCAGCTCGCTGCGTCACGGCCCGCGAGGTTCGCCGTTCCGGTCTCGCGCAGACTTTCTTTTGCTTTCGGTTTCATACTTTCTCTCTTTCTCCGTCAATGGCGCTCGCCGGCTCGCGAGCCGATGCGAACCGCCTACTGACGGCAGTCCGATCGGTCAACTAGACAGAGCCAAGTATTCAAGCCGAGCTATAGAGTTGTCTGAAGTAAAGCCGTCTAAAAGGGAAATGACGCTTTTACTTTGACACATCAAGTTGTGGCTTCAGTAATAGATAAGTTTTAGTCCGGCGTCGCTGAAGCAGAAAATTTTTTTCGAAGTATAGCGCCGTCGTGCTGACCCACATCCGGGGCAATTTCACCCGGCCATTTTTTCAACCCATTGACAAATAGGTGTAATCGAGTTTGCCGGGATGCAGTGTTTTACTTCAATCGCGAATTCGGCAATCGCGAATTCGGCCGCGTCGCAAGCGAATGCCCTTCCGTGATGCGGCAGACCGTCGCACTTGGTGGATCGGCGAACCGAGTCTCGCTTTAGAATGTGCGAAGCACGCAATGCTAAAGCGATATCGAGAGACAGCTCAAGGAGGTCCTTACCGGACGCGTACATCGGCTCCGACGGCCAGGCGGCTGACGTTAGCGGCGACTCCGGTCGAGATTGTTGCGCGGCTGCGCGAAGTATCAATGCGCTGCACGCAGCTCAGTCTTGCGGGGCTGAGCGAAGCGCGGCAGTGCTTGAACGTTTCGGCGTCGAACTCGCGGCTGAAGCGAAAGCTCTCGAAGGCTTCTTCAGCATCCCTGGCGCCGGTGAATGAAGTCTGCCCTTCAAATCCGCCTGCCGGCACGGCGGCTTGGTCCGACGAGATAAGACGAGTGCGGCCGCCGGGTCTCCCGGGCGGCCGCTTTGCATTGAGGATTACGCCGGATCAGGCGATCCGTTTAGCCCCAGCGGATGGCGATGGCGTTGCCGATCGGCAGCGGCCGCGTGCGCAGGCGGTTGCCGTCATTGCCGGATTGAATGAGCCACATGCCATTTTCCTGGCCGACGATCTTGCCGACATGGTTCGACCACACCACGACAGCGCCGAGGCCGGGAGGACCGGCACGCCCCCAATGCGCCCAATTGCGCGCCAGATTGAACTCCGGACCGGGATCGCTGCCGACGAGCTGGCGCATCTGCCAGCCGCACCAGGCACGCGGACGCCCGCCGTAGCTTGCCGATAGCAGGGTGGTCTGCGTTTCGGATGCGCCCCAGGTTGCGCCCCAGGGCACGTACGCCGCCGGCGCCGAATCGAAATACCGGGGTTTAGGCACGACGCCGTACCGTTGATGATAGTCCCGCGCCTGTGAGGCATGGGCCAATGTCAGTGCAGCCGCAAGCGCGGCCGTAAATGTTGTCAAGGTCCTCAACTTCATCCAAGTAGTTCCCGTGTTGTTGGCGATGCATTTTTTTCCTCCCCAGACGAAAACCTCGCCCAAACCGTGAGGCTTGGACGAGGATGGACTGACGAAAACGCCTCGCTGAACGGCGAGGCGGGCGCTTAGATAGCATCGCCTTGATTCTTTGAGCGTCCCTAATTTGCATGGCTCGTATTTGTTTGATGGCCGCTGTCACCAAATTTTGGTCACTTTTGGCCGAGGGAAATGCCGTTAATGTTTTTGTTGATTCTTTGAACAGGCGCGCAAGTTATTTGTTGAAAAAATGGCGGCGGAATTGACGGACCGTGCTTTCGGCCAGATAACGGTTTAGCGGCGATTCCTTCTTTGTTTTGTTGTTTTCATTGTCTTCCGCGCAGAAATCCTTCGAGGGCGCCCGACGTGAACAGGCACGAATGGAACCAGCACGCCGGCGAGTTCGAAGACGCTATTTGCGACGTCATCGCGGATGAAACGAACAATCAGGTGAGCCGGTTCGTCAAAGCCGCGCGCTTGCCGTCGAAACCGGTGCTGGTTGATCTTGGTTGCGGACTCGGCAGCTTCGTCCGCAAGTTCGGCAATCGCTTTCGTGAAGTCATCGCCGTCGATTTCGCCGCGCAGATCATCGCGCGGGCCAAGCGACGTTGCGCGGCGCAGCCGGGCGTTACCTGGCTGGTCGCGGATGTTGCCGGCGCCTTCAAACAGGTCGGAGCGCGCGCCGATCTGACGGTGTGCATGAACGTCATTACGTCGCCGAGCGCGGCCAAGCGGAATGCGCTTTGGTCTTGTCTGGCGCGAATTACCAAACGGCGCGGCTACGCATTGATTGTCGTGCCGTCGCTCGAGTCCAACCGCATGGTCGAGAAGCGATACCAGGATCTCGGCAAGGACCACCAGCTGGCTTCGAAGCGGAACGGGCTCGTGCAGCGCGAGGACAGCTGGCAAAAACATTTCGAGCGCGGCGAGCTGCTATCGATACTTGCGCAACAAGGTTTCGACGTTAAGCGCTTAGGCCGCGTATCTTATTCATGGTCGAGCGAGGGGCTGCGCAGCCGCCGTCTCGACAAAACGCTCCCATGGGACTGGATTTGCTTGGCCCAGCGCATCTGACTGTGTCTCGCGTACATTGACATTCGCGCAGGCGCGGGCGATCACGGCATAATGCAGGTCAAGCCGAGTTTCCAGCGTCCTTCTCCCGCCAATCTTGTCTTTCCACACGGTGCGCCTCCGGCGGCCGGAAGCGTCATCGAGGTGGCTCCCGGCATCTTATGGATGCAGTTGGCGCTGCCGTTTCGCCTCAACCACGTGAACATCTATTTCATCGACGACGGCGAAGGATGGGCGCTGGTCGATACCGGTCTTGGCGATGCCGCCACGCTGCGCGCCTGGCAGCCGTTGCTCGACGGCATGTTGCGCGACCGGCCGCTGACGCGGATCATTGCCACACACTTTCATCCGGATCACGTCGGCGCGGGTGGCTTCCTGCTGCGGCAGTTTGACGTGCCGTTGTACATGGCGGCGACCGAATATCTGCAGAGCCTCAATATCCATCTGGATCCCGGCGCGCTCGAAGCCGAGCATTACCGCCGCTTCTATCTTGAGCACGGCCTCGACGCCGAAACCACGCGGCGTGTGGTCACCAGCGGACACGCTTATCTCAAACTGACTTCGGGGTTGCCGCCGACCTATCACCGCATCGTCGCCAGCGATGTAATTCGCATCGGCGGACGCGAGTTCGACGTCCTCACCGGCGGCGGTCATTCTCCGGAACAAGTCATGTTGCGTTGTCGCGGCGAGAAGCTGTTTATCGGCGCCGACCAGGTGATGGCGAAGATCTCTCCGAATGTCAGTGTGGTCGCGGTGGACCCGGAAGGCGATCCGCTCGGCTATTATCTGCGTTCGCTCCACGCGCTGAAGACCGAAATTGCCGGCGACGTCCTGGTGCTGCCGGGACACAATCTGCCGTTCTACGGGCTGCACATCCGCGCCGGAGAACTGATCGCGCATCACCGGCACCGCTGCGACCTGATCTTCGACGCTTGCCGCGCGGCGCCGCGATCGGCAGCCGAGCTGATCCCGTTCGTTTTCAGTCTCAAGCTCGATCCACACCAGACCGGCTTCGCTTTCAGCGAAGTGCTGGCGCATGTGAACTACATGCTGCGGCAAGGCGAACTCAAGCCGGTTGCTACCGCCGACGGTATCGGCCGGGTCGAGGCTGCGTGAGGGCGGCTGCGCCGCGTTGACTTACCCGATTGTCTCGCTTTGCATGATGTTAAGGCTGGCTCAAAAACTCATACCGGGAGGACACCATGCCAGTTCAACCTTTGCGCAAGGATGAAGGCAGCAATCCGCGAACGGCGGAAGAGGCGCGCGCCTTGGTCAAGTACGTCGAATCGCTGTTCATGCCGTGGAACATCGACGCACTGGTCGACGGCTTTACTGAAGACTGTGTGGTGCGCTTCGGCACGGTGCCGGAGTTCCGCGGCCGTGACACGCTCCGTGCATTCTTCAAAGCGCGCAGTTCAAAACAGACTGGCTATCGGCTCAACAAACAGTTTCGCTCGCTGATGAACGATACGATTGCAAATGTGTGGGACGGCGAATGGCGGGACGCTGAAAGCGGCGTGGCGATGCGCGGCTACGGCGTAGAAGTTTGGGTGATGCGTGAGGGCAAGATCGCGGTCTGGGAAGCGGCGTTCAATTCCGGACGCGCCGATCAGGTCAACAGCGTGGCCGACCTCCTGCGCTGACAACTTCGCGTTTGCGGCGGGGCGCTGTTAAAACTAACCCGCGCGCCGCCGCTCCTCCGGCACCAGCGAAGCGGCCAGCCGCTCTTCGCCGCGCAGCACCTCGACCGTGACTTTCTTGCCGATTTTCTCGCCGGTTAGCGCCCGAATGAGATCGTCGGCGCCGGTAATGGCGCTGCCGTCGAGCGCCAGCAGGATATCGCCGGCTTTCAGTCCGGCGCGATCGGCGGCGCTGCCGGATTCAACCGTGCCGACCATCACTGCATTGTTCTGCATGACGCCGGCGCGCCGCAGCCGCCGCGGGATCGTCATTTGCTGCGCAGAGATGCCGATGAAGGCGCGCCGCACGCGGCCGTGCCGAACCAGCTCGCCCAGCACGAAGCTCGCGGTGTTGGCGGCGACCGCAAAGCAGATGCCCTGCGCGCCCATGATCACTGCGGTGTTGATGCCGACGACTTCCCCGCGTGAGGAGACAAGCGGGCCGCCGGAATTGCCGGGATTGAGCGCGGCGTCGGTCTGGATCACGTCGTCGATCAGCCGGCCCGAGCGCGCGCGCAGCGAGCGGCCAAGCGCCGAGACGACGCCGGTGGTGACTGTCGACTCGAAGCCGAGCGGATTGCCGATGGCGATCACCAGCTGGCCTCGCTTGAGCTCCTTGGAATTGCCGAGCGGTGCCGCCGGCAAGGTTACCGCTTCGTCGACGCGAAGCAGCGCGAGGTCGGTGTCGGGATCGTCGCCGGCAAGGCGAGCGCGCAAATCTTGGCCGTCGGCGGTGGTAACGGCGATGTGCGCGGCGGCGCCGGCGACGTGGCTGTTGGTGAGGATCAGGCCGTCGGGCGCCACCACGACGCCCGAGCCGGTGCCGCCGCGAGATTTCTCGGTGCGCACGGCCAGGCCGACGACCGCGGGGCCAACGCGGTCGACGACGTCGATGACGGCGCGTGAATAGGCGTCAAGGAGCGCCTGGTCCTCGGACGGAACGGGCGGCTGGACGGCCGCGGCGGCGTGGCCGCCGAGGCCGGCATCACTAAGGGATATGATTTTCATTGACCTTCGTCATGTCCGGCCGGCGTTCGGAAGCCGGGCTGCACATATGGGAATTCGGGCCCGGCCAGGGAAGGGCGGTGTTTACTGCTGATCCGCCGTCAGGCGCGCCATCCTGATCAGGACATTACGGCCATAAAGTGCTTTACTCCGAGCATTGATCCAGGCCGCTTTCCAGTTCGTAGACGGCTTGCAGGAAGGGTATAATGGCGCCGGGGCCGCTATGAGGGCGGAGCGATCGATTGCCGGCGACGAGGCCAGGCTCGAGGGGGAAAACGATGACAGCGCAGCCTAAGTCCAGCGATATCGAGGCGAGTACGCCGGTCGCGGGGCAGAAAAAGGTCAATCTCGCACTGCAAGGCGGAGGCAGCCACGGCGCCTTTACCTGGGGTGTGCTCGATCGCTTGCTCGAGGACGAGCGACTGGCCTTCGACGGCATCACGGCGACAAGCGCCGGTGGCGTCAATGCCGTGGTTTTCGCTGACGGGTTGGCGGCAGGCGGCCGCCAGGGGGCGAAAGACTTGCTGAGGGCTTTCTGGAAGAAGATGTCCGACATGACGTCGAAGAGCATCATCGCGCCCTCGTTTGTCGACAAGATGAATCCAAGCTTCGGCCTCGAGCATTCGCCCGGTTACGTGATGGTCGACATGATCAGCCGCTTTCTGTCGCCCTATCAGCTCAATCCGTTCGACATGAATCCGATGCGGGATTTGCTCAATGAGGTCGTCGACTTCGACCGCGTGCGCAAGCAACGTCAGGTCAAGCTGTTTCTTTCGGCGACAACCGTGCGGACCGGCAAGGTCAAGGTCTTCCCGAATGAAGAACTTACCGCCGACCATGTGATCGCTTCGGCCTGCCTGCCGTTCATGATGCGCGCGCCTGAGATCGGCGGCGAACATTATTGGGACGGCGGCTTCATGGGCAATCCCGCGATCTTTCCGGTGATTTACGCTTGCGAGTCCCAGGACGTCATCCTAGTTCATCTCACCCCGACCGAGCGAAAGGAAAACCCGACGGATTCGCGGGCGATTCTTAATCGCATGCAGGAGATCAGCTTCAATTCATCACTGATGCGGGAAATGCGCGCCGTCGCTTTTGTGACCAAGATGATTGACGAAGGCAAGATGACCGGCGCCAAGCGAATGTTCATCCACCTGATCGAAGCCGAGGATGTGATCACCAAGTTGTCAGGTTCCAGCAAGATGAACGCCGAGTGGAAATTCCTGACGCATCTTTTTGAACTTGGCCGCGATCGCGCCGACAAATGGATCGCAGCCAATTTTGACCGTGTTGGAGTCGAGACGACCGTCGATCTCCAAGCAAAATATCTGTAGTAGCCGTCGAAGCGGCGGTTCTCACCGCGAAGCGCCGGCCTTGGCGGCGCCGACGCGCACGAAGCGCACCGGCGTGTTGAGGCCACGCAAGCTGGCGCTGTCTTCCGCGACCGGGCGGCCGCCGAGCACGCCACGCGCTTCCGGGTCGGCCAGCACCGCTTCGGAAATAATGACCTCACCGCCGCTGCATTGATGCTCGAGCCGCGCGGCGGTGTTGACCGCCGAGCCGAAATAATCGAGCAAGTCGCCGGTGGTGACGGCGATGCAGCCACCCATATGCAATCCGATTTTCAACACGACGCCGCCGTCGGCGCGGCCTTGGTTGAAGCTCGCCACTTCATCCTGGATCGACAGGACCGTGCGGACCGCCTCGGCGGGATCGTGGAACGCAGCCATCACGGCATCGCCGACGGTTTTCACGACGATGCCGTCATGGCGCGTTATCCGTTCCGACAAGAAGGCAAAATGATCGCGCACGAGACGGTAGGCAGCGGCGTCGCCGATGGCGTCGTACAGCTTGGTAGAGCCTTGCAGATCGGTGAACATGATCGCGACACGGCCGATCTCGACTTCATCGCCCGGCCGCAAAAGCTGCTCGGGGCAAAGCCGCCGGAACGCCGGCATGGTGATGACCAATTCACCGGTCAGCGCATCAGTCGCCCAGCGCCGGTCCTCAATGACGAAAATCAGCGGCCGCTCGGTCTCGTTGTGGATGACGAATTCGCCTTTGCGCCCGGGCGTTTTCAATACGATGTCGGAGCCGCTGGCGACGACCTCGGGGATGTTGGCGTCGCCGCCGATATCGGCCTCGGCTTCGGCGCCCGACTCGATCGTGCGGATGCGATAGGGCCCAGGGGGTAAGGAGAGCGCGAATGTCCTGCTCGTTTGCGCCCCGACTTCGGCCTGAAACTTGACGTGCGGAGTCGAGCCCTGGCCGAGCATGCAGAACTCGCCCTTCGGCAACGGGCGTAGCCACAGCGCGGGCCGGAAGGTCAGCTCTACGTTGCGGTTGAAATTGCGCTGATAGTCGATGTTGCAGGAGGAGCAATGCGCGCCCTCGGGCAGGTCGTGTAATTGTTTGACCCGCGATTTGGCGCCGCGGCACCGCGGGCACAGCAGATCCCATCCCATGCTCAGGATGCCGACGCGTTGTGCCGCGAGAAACATTTCGACGGTATCGGCTGGAGCCGCGTGCCAAACTCGTGCCATCGTCAGCGGACGAATATTGCCGAGCGATAAGGTCGGCGCGTTCAACAGAAAGTCGGCGAGCTTCGGCGCAAGCGCGTGGCTTGCCGGATCGCGATCGAGCTCGGCGATCAGCGCGTCGAAGCGGCTCCGCGCAGCGGGTTTTATCGCGTCCCCATCGCCGACGCCGGGAATGGCTTCGGCAATCTCTGAGCCGGCGATGAGCGCTTCGATGGTGGCCAGCCGCTTGTCACCTTCGCGGCCGATCTTGCCCGATAGCTTGGTCAGCCAGCCAAGCACACCGACGCAATCGACTTCCGCCGAAAACACGAGCTTGGTGCCGGCGCCCTCCGGGTAAAGCTCAAAATCCGAGTGCGAGCGCCGAAACGGTCCATTGAGAAAGTGGCGCGTCTGGCTGAGGCGGCGGTCCTCCTGCCATTCGCCGTAACCTTCCTCCCACCGCAGCCGCAGCGGCCACCGTCCGACGCTGGCAAATCGGCGGATGCGCCCTTGCGCGTCGGCACGCTCTTCGACCGCGTAGCGCGGAGAGCCTGAAAGCTCGTTGACCCGCGCGGTATCGGCGACGAATGGCCAGATCGCCTCGGGCGGCCGGGCGAAGTGCCGTTCCTGTCGGTAGCGGTAGACGGATTTCATGCGTCGGTTTCCCGGTTGGCGCCGTTTCGCGCCGGCGCCGCCGCTGCGTTATATACGGGCAAGCGGGGGAACGGTTTCGCAACCGCGGCCTAAGTCCCTCCGAACGCCTTGAAAGTGATGATGGTGCGTGTGTCTTGCACGCCGGGGATGGTCTGCACCTTTTGCGCGATGAAATGCCCGATGTCGGTCGACTGCTCGACGTAGAATTTCACCAGCAGATCGAAGTCGCCAGCGGTGGAATAGACTTCCGAGGCGATCTCAGCGTCCGCCAGCCGGTTGGCCACGTCGTAAGATTTGCCCATATGGCACTTGATCTGCACGAAGAAAGGAACCATGCGCGCCTCCGCCTCAGGTTTTAAATGCTAAGCTAAACCGACGGCCCTGATAAGACCCGGTCACCCTATGCATGCACCGGTTGAGCTCGCCGATATTGCCGCCGATCTGCTGGCGCGGCTGCGCATGCGGGCGCCGCGGGTGCATTGCATCACCAACACGGTAGCCCAGCAATACACCGCGAACATGCTGCTCGCTGTGGGCGCGGTGCCGTCGATGACAGTTTCGCCGGAAGAGGTCGAGACCTTCGTCGCCAGCGCCGATGCGCTCGTGGTCAATCTCGGCACCTTCGATGCCGAACGGCGCGCGGCAATCGGCATGGCGATCGGCGCTGCGGCCGCCGCGCGCATGCCCTGGGTGCTCGATCCGGTATTCATCAACCGGGCACCGGCGCGCGCGCAGTTCGCGCGCGACCTCATTGCCCGCGCGCCGGCGGTGGTACGGCTCAACAGCGAGGAGTTCGCGGCGCTTTCGGGCGGCGAGCCGACGGGCGACGCCGCGTTGCGTTTCGCCAAGGCGCACGCGACCGTCATTGCACTCACCGGCGGCGTCGACCTGGTGACCGATGGGGGGCGGCGCGCGGCGATCGCCAACGGCGATCCGCTGATGAGCATGGTGACGGCGATGGGCTGCGCCGGGTCGGCATTAGTCGCCGCCGCGCTCGCGGTCGAAACCGACGTTTGGCTGGCGGCAAGCGCGGCGCTGACCGCGTTCGGCGTGGCCGGCGAAATCGCCGGGCGGAATGCGCGCGGACCCGGCACCTTCGCGAATGCGATCATCGACGCGTTGCACGATCTCGACGGTGCGACATTGCGCGCGCGCGCACGCGTGTCGTGATGCAAGTGGACCTGCGGCTCAACGCTATCGTCGATCCGGAACGCGCCGGCGGGTACGACGTAGTCGAGCTGGCGCGCTTGGTCGCGGCCGGCGGCGCGACCTTGGTGCAGCTGCGCGACAAGCGCAATGAATCACGGGCAATGGTGGAAGAAGCGCGGGCGGTCAAGGCGGCGCTGACACCGTTGAAGATTCCGCTTGTGATCAACGACCGCGTCGACGTGGCGCTTGCGGTGCACGCTGACGGCGTGCATCTCGGCCAGGATGACATGACGCCCGACGATGCGCGCCGGCTGCTCGGGCCCGGGGCGATCATCGGGCTATCGATCAAGACGGTCACCGAGGCGGAGGCGGCGCCGATCGACGTGATCGATTATGCCGGCATCGGCGGCGTCTATGCGACGCTCTCGAAGGAGCAAAAAAATGCGCCGATCGGCCCGGAAGGATTTGCGCGGGTCGCCGGAGCGCTGCGGCGCCGGGCGCCGCGCCTGCCGGTTTGCGGCATTGCCGGCATCGACGCCGGCAACGCCGCCGCGGCCATCGCCGCGGGCGCCGACGGCGTCGCCGTGATTTCGGCGCTCTCGCTTGCGCCCGATCCGGCCGCCGCGGCGCGCGCGCTGCGCGAAATCGTCGACGGCATGCTGGCGAAGCGTGGCACTTAAATGCGACCGTCGGGCGGCAAACGGTGGTTGCGTAGCCTTTAAGCTGTGGCGAGAATGACCGAATGAGCGTGCCCATCGCACTTACCATCGCCGGCTCGGATTCCAGCGCCGGTGCCGGCATCCAGGCGGATTTGAAGACATTTGCGGCACTCGGCGTCTACGGCGCATCCGTCATAACCGCGCTCACGGCGCAGAACACCAAGCGCGTGCTCGCCATTTACGACGTGCCCGCCGACTTCATCGCCGCGCAGATTGATGCCGTGTTTGCCGATCTGGACGTCGCCGCGGTGAAAATCGGCATGCTCAATACGGCGGCGGCGGTCGACGTAGTGGCGGCCGCGCTTGACCGTCATAAGCCCCGCAACATTGTGCTCGATCCGGTCTTGGTCGCGAGCTCCGGCGATCAGCTGTTGCAATCGGACGCGCTCGATCGTCTGCGTGAATTGATTGCCCGGGTGCAGGTCGTCACGCCCAATCTGCTCGAAGCCGCCACTTTGCTCGATACCCTGCCGGCGCGCGACGAGGACGAAATGCGCACGCAAGCCCAAAAGTTGCTGGCGCTCCGCCCCGGCGCGGTGCTGATCAAGGGCGGTCACGGCGGCGGTCCGGAGAGTGCCGATTTCCTGGTCGAGGGCGACCGCTGCCTGCGGCTTGCCGCGCCGCGCGTTGCCGCCAGGAATACCCACGGCACCGGCTGCACTTTTGCTTCCGCCATCGCCGCCGGGCTGGCCAAGGGGCTTTCACTCGAACAGGCGGCGCGGGAGGCCAAGGTCTATGTCAGCGCGGCGATCGCGGCGGCCGATCGGCTTGGCGTCGGCGGCGGCCGCGGGCCGCTGCATCACTTCCCCGACCGGTGGTAGTTTCCCGGCGCGTTGCACGAATCACGAAGCGATTCGACCGGAGGAAGGTCTCATGCGCGTTATGCTCGGTTTCGCCGCGGCGCTGGTCGCGCTTGTGCCGGTCGGCGGGGCTCGCGCGGAAGAGTATGAGATCGTAAACCGCCCCGGCATAATCTTCGCCACGCATGATGGCGACAAACTTCTCGGCGATTTTTATCTCCCCAAAGGCCGCGCCAAGGCGCCGGTCCTGGTCGCAATCCATGGCGGCGGCTGGCGCGGCGGCAAGCGGAACGATTACCGGTATTGGGGCCTGTTCCTGGCGCGCGCCGGTTACGCCGTTTTCGCCATCGATTACCGCCTGGGCGACGCCGGCAAATATCCGGCCGCGATCTACGATGCCAAGGCGGCGGTACAGTTCGTGCGCGCCAACGCCGCCGAATTCAGTCTCGACCCCGACCGCATCGGGCTGATCGGCGATTCCGCCGGCGGATACCTCGCCGCGATGGTTGCGCTCACCGGCGAAGGGTTCAATGCCGCCTATCGCGACGATCCCCATGCCGCTACGCCGAGCGATGTGAAGGTGATGGTGGGATTTTACGGTGTTTACGACATGCTGGCGCAATGGAAATACGATAAAAGCGCAAAGCCGGGCGACAGCATCACGCAGGATTTTCTCGGCGTCTCGCCGGCGAATAACCCGCAAATCTATGTGGAATCGTCGCCGATCGACCACGCCGCCGATCGCAAGGACGTGGCCTTCCTGCTCATATGCGGGGCGGAGGATCATCTGGTCGATCCGGCGAGCCAGTCGGGCGCGTTCGTTGCGGCGCTGACGAAAACCGGATCGCAGGCAAGCCTGATCATGGTTCCCGGCGCAGGGCATTCCTGGGCGCGCGAGCCGTTCGAGGACAATCCGCGCAGCTACAGCGTGCAGGTGATTCCGCGCCTGATGCGGTTTCTCAAAAGCACGCTGTGAGCGGCCGACCGGGCTTTCGAGCCATCCTTGGACTCGCTACGCTACCGGTTTGGACTTGATCCGGCCAACGCCGGTTACAAAGGTCCATAACCGGGAGGGAAATAGTCATGTTGAAATCGATCACTGTGACTGCCGCGGTCGCGCTTGCCATTGCCGTGTGGCTCCTCATTCCCGCGCCCAATCAAAAGGCGTCGGCGCAATCCGGGCAGCTTTTCATCGCCGCCGTCGAGTATGATGTCGTACCGGGCAAGGTCGACGATTTCCTGGCGGCGGTTAAGGAGAATGGTGCGGCGTCGGTGAAGGAGCCGGGCTGCCGCGAATTCGACATCGCCGTGTCGCAGACCGACGCGAACCACGTGTACATCCTTGAAGTCTACGACAATGAAGACGCGCAGAAAGCGCATGTGACGACCGATCATTTCAAGAAATACAAGGCAGCGACCGCCGGAATGACCACCAAACGTCAGGAACAGCGGCTGTGGTCGGTGGCCATGAATCTGAAAGGCAAGTGATCCGCATGACTGCAAAAAAGCGGGGCGCCGTCGGTGTTGTCGGTCTCGGCATCATGGGCGGCGCGTTCGCCGAGAATC
>CAYVPC010000085.1:0-13676 GCA_964453555.1 uncultured Hyphomicrobiales bacterium
CCGAATACACCGAGACCGACGGTGACGACGGCAAGCTCTGGGCGGTGTGGATGCATCGCAAGGGCAACGTGCACGATCTCGCCTTCACCAATGGCGTCGGGCCGCGGCTGCATCACGTCGGGCTGTGGACGTCGAGCGTGCTCGACATCATCCACATTTGCGACGTGATGGCGACTTGCGGGTATCTCGACAACATGGAGCGCGGGCCCGGCCGGCACGGTATTTCCAACGCCTTTTTCCTTTATGTTCGCGACCCGGACGGGCATCGGGTCGAATTGTTCACGTCCGACTATCTCACCGTCGATCCGGACCATGTGCCGATCCGCTGGTCGCTGACCGATCCGCGGCGGCAAACCTTATGGGGTCACCCGGCGCCGGCCTCGTGGTTCAACGAAGGCTCGACTTTCTCCGGAGTCGTGCCGCGCGCGCCGATGCTCGAGGCGCGGCCGATCGTGGCGATGTAGCTTTTTCAATTGGCCTCGCGGCGACTCGGCACGCCGATCATCACTGCGGCCAGCGCGCAAAGCGACACCGCTGCCGCGATCGCGAGCGCGATTTTTACGCCCGGAACGAAGCCCGCCGATCCGCCGAGCAGCGAGCCGAATAAAGCGACGCCGAGCACACTGCCGGTCTGGCGCATGGCGTTGAGCACGCCGGAGGCGATGCCGGAAGACCGCTTAGCGACGCTGCCCAGCACGGTCGACGTCAGCGGCGGCACCAGCAGGCCGACGCCGGCGCCGAGCGCGACAAGCTGCGGACCGATCGACCAGTAGCTCGACCCTTGCTGTATCCATAGGAGCCCGGCGCAACTCGCCGCCATAACCGCAAGACCGATGGCGATGGTCAGCCGCGCGCCGATCGCCGCGATCACGTGCGCCGCCACGAGATTGGCGATCAGGATCGCCAGCATCATCGGGGCGAACGCCATCCCGGTCCACAGCGGCGACAAATGATTGAGCCGCTGAAAATAAATGCTGAAGACGAAAATCAGGCCGTAGGCGGCGACGTTGACCAGAAGGCCAGCCAGTGAGGTCGCGCTGAAAGCGGGCTTGCGAAATAGCGATAGCGGTAGCATCGGCTCTTTCGATCTAAATTCGATTGCCAGAAACGCGGCGGTGAGCGCGGCAAAGGCGGCGAAGCTGGTATCGACCAGCGGATCGAGCCAACCGCGTTGCCCGCCTTCAATGGTCGCTGCCGCAAGTACACCGAGCGCCAGCGCGGCCGCCGCCTGGCCGGGCAGATCGAGCGTCCGCGTTGCCGTGCGGGTCGTCTCGCTGGCATAACGCCAGGCGAGCCACATCCCGGCGACCCCGACCGGCAGATTGATGAAAAAGATGCTGCGCCAGCCGGCGAGCGCGATCAGCGCGCCGCCAAGAAGCGGCCCCGCAGTCAGCGAAAAACTCGCGCCCGCGGCCCAGATGCCGACGGCGCGATTCCGTTCCGCCTCGTTCGGATAGGCGTGGTTGAGCAGCGCAAGGGAATTCGGCACCAGCACGGCTGCGCCGACGCCCTGACACAAGCGGGCGGCGACGAGAATCCACAAAGTCGGCGCCAGCGCGCACCCGAGCGAAGCGACGACGAAGATCAGGAAGCCGAGCACAAAGACGCGCTTGGCGCCGATGCGGTCGCCGAGCGCGCCCGCGGTGAGGATGAACGACGCGAAGGTGATGGTGTAAGCGTTGACGATCCATTGCAGGTCCGCGAGCGAGCCGCGGAGCGACGCGCCGATGGAATTGATTGCGACATTAACGATGGTCACGTCGAGCTGGACGACGACATAGCCGAGGCTCATGGCTGCGAGCGTCAACGATTTCGTGAGCGGCGAACGGTGTCCCGGCAACGGCACGATATTGCTGCTGGCGGCGCCGGCGACGTGTCCGGCCGCGGTGCGGGGAAACGCGGAAACGCTCATTGCGGCGTTCCATTGTTGTCGTGCTGTATGGCTACGCAATATGGACAACGCGGCACCCAATGGCTTCGTTCATCGCTTCGGGAATTCCCGAAGTGTCGCCGCTGGAAGCGGCCGCGTATTCGGCCTATTTGTTGAGCCGGAGCAGCCTATGTCCGGAAGTCATCCCGCCATCTCCGAAATCGCCGCCCTGGTCGGCAATCCCGCGCGCGCCAATATCCTCATCGCGCTCGCCAACGGGCAGGCCTTGACGGCGAGCGAGCTTGCCTATGTTGCGGGTGTTTCGCCGCAGACCACGAGCGAGCATCTCGCGCGGCTCCGGGAAGCGAATCTCCTGTCGCTCACTAAGCAGGGCCGGCATTCCTACTTCCGGCTCTCGTCGCCGAAAATCGCCCGCATGATCGAGAGCATCATGGTGGTCGCGGCCGACGGGCCGCAACGTTATCGCCCGCGCTGGAACGGCGACGACCAGCTGCGCACGGCGCGCACCTGCTACGACCATATTGCGGGCCGTCTCGGCGTGGCGCTGACGGATTCGCTTGCGCAACACAAGCACGTCGTGCTGACCGAGGATGGCGGAATGGTCACTCGAGCCGGCGAGAAATTTTTGACCGATTTCGGCATCGCTCTCAACGAAGCCAGGGAAGGCCGCCGCACCTTCTGCCGGCCATGCCTCGACTGGAGCGAACGGCGGCCGCATCTCGCCGGCGCCGTCGGTGCGGCGCTTGCTGGCCGTTGTCTCGATCTCGGCTGGATCGCACGCATCCGCGACTCGCGGGCGCTGAAGATCTCGGCCACGGGCGAACGGGGATTTAAAGACGTATTTGGAATTTCCTTGCACGCCGAGCGGCCGGCGCCGAGCCAGGACGCCGCAAAGCAAAAGGTCTCGGCCTGGAACCGGTCTTAGGCCGCGCGGTCGCGGTGTGAGATTTCAACCACGCGGGCGCGGGCGGCGAGCGCATCGACCAGCGCATCGGCCTTGGCCTTGTTGGCGGCGTCGAGATTGGCGTCCCATTCGTCGAGCAGATAAACCGGCGCATCGGTCGATTTGACGATTTCCTCGAGCGATTTGAGCTGCCGCTCGCCGGTCGAAAAGCCGAGCTTCTTGTCTAGGGATTCGGCAACGACCTTTACCTCACCATCCTCGTCGTCTTCGACGTCGACCGGCACCACGCCGCCGGTGAACTTGAAGGCGAGGCGGTCAGAGGCCGGCCAATAGAAGGCGCGCCGGCGCATTTCGGTCTTGAGGCTGGCCAGCAGCGAGGATTTGCCGGTTCCGTTGCCGCCGCGCACGTTAACGCGGCCGGTCGGCCGCGCCTGCACGATGCGCAGCGCGTCGTTCAAAGAGGAGACGACGTTGGCGTCTTCACCTTCGCGCAGCACCAGCCGGTCGAATTTGATGCGGCCGTCGAACGCCGCCTCGGGCTGCGGCAGCATGTTGGCGGCGACGCCGCCGAAGCGGGTCCAGACCGAGATGAAGTCGTTCCAGCCGCTGGCGAGCAGATGCAGTTCGTAGGTCATCTCGATCTGCCGCGGCAGCGTCGTCGCCAGCGCCACCAGCATGACGGTGTTGCCGCGGTCGTGCAGCGCCACCACCGTTATGGTGGCGAATACGATGGCGAGGCTGACGATGCCGCTCATCGCGCTCATGCCCTCACGCGCCACGATGGCGCGAATCTGCGCGGTCAGCGCCTCGCGTAGCCGCCGCTTGAACTCGCCGAGCCAGAGCCGCAGATTGTAACGATTGCCGCTGAACACATTGTCCCATGCGGTGTAGCCCTGCGCGGTGACGCGATTGTTCATGCGCTGATTTTCGAGATACGTCCGCGTGATCGGATTTTGCAGCGCCCATTGCATCAGCAGCAACGCGCCGAAGGCCCCGACATAGGCGAATGGCAGGCTCACATCGATTTCGGCCCCAAGCACCAGCGCGTTGAAGACGAGTCCGAGCAGGAGCTTCAACGTGAATTCCAGCTCGTACATCAGGTTGAAGAAGCACTGGAACGTCTCGCCGGTGAGAAATGGCTCGACTTGCTCGCGCTTGGGCTTGTCGCCGAACAGCTTGACCTTGCCGCGGTTCTCGCGCGCGAACCGCAGCATGTATTTGCCGAAGCCGCGATAGCCGGCGCGCTCGGCGAAGATCCAGCTGACGACGCCAGCGACGTAGGAGGCGGATTGCGCGGTCAGAATAAGCACGAGGTCGTTAATGAGGAACTCGCCGACCGCGACCTTGCGGCCGGCGCTGATGACGAGCCACGTCGTCGCCGCCGCGAGCATCGCCTCGGCGAACATCAAGGCGATCATCACAAACAGCGCGGGAGAGAGCAGATAGCCCGCCAGTTCGATGCGTGAAATCTGCTTGTCTGTCATGGCCTTCCGGGTGCCGCGCCGACTCGCGGCTATCCGGTCATCCTAGTGCGGCGGATTTGAAGTTCATACCGCCGCGCGGCAAAGCGCACAGGAAGTTCGCAGCCGGAACCGCAGCAAAATCAAACGTTTCATTGGGCTTGGGCGGCAGCCATGCGCTGCCGCACCAATTCGCTATCCATGCGGGCGATATTGTCGAACAGCCGGGCCGTCGCCAGCCGCAGAAAGTAAAAGCCGAAGGTCGGGTTCTGGTAATAAAGCTCTTCGACCTGCTCATAGGTGATCGACAGCGCCATACCGTCCTCGACGCATTCGAGCGTCGCGGTGCGCCGGTTGTCGGGCGCCAGCATTGCCAGTTCACCGACCACCTCGCCGGTCGGAATCTCCCGACCGAACTCGACCAGCAGATAGCGGCCGGACATGGTGTAGAACATCGCGTCGGCCGTCTCGCCCTTGGCGAACAGCAGGTCGCCTTTGCGGAAGTGGCGTTCCGCCATGAACGGTTTGAGCCAGTCGAGCGACGGCTTGCCGCGGATCGCGTCGCGCACGTTCCGGATCAGAACGATCATCTGATAAAGCCGGTAGGCGTTGAGCGGCAGCGCGAAGACTTGCAGCGCCAGCGGAATCCAGAGGTGCGACACCGCGTAGAACGCGATCAACATGCAGTTGGTGACGATGGCGAGGATACGCAGCGGCACCATCGTCTTGGTCGAGGCGGTGGCCACGATGAATAGCGATGCGCCGCTGTTGAAAAGGTCGCTCCAGTGCATGATCGCCTCCGCCTTGCCCGGCTGCACGCGTAATTTCGGCTGGTGATGCGAAGCCCGACGGCGTAATTTGTCGGCCGGACACGATTAACGATTGTAACCCGCGGCGCAATACAAGCTGATGCCGAAAGGCTCGTTCTCCAACCTCGCTTATTATAGCGCACCGCTGCGCCGTTTCGGCGGCTCGCTATTGGCGCGCTACCTGGCGTTGGCCATCGGGCTCATCGCCATGACGGCGCTGACCGTGCCAGAGGCGAGGAATTCGGCCGGGCTGGCGCTCAATGCCTGCCTGTGGTGCTGTCTCGGCTATTTCGCCATCGAAAGCGCCGTCCGCCTGCGCCAGGCGATGAGCGATGGAAAGGCGCGCGGCTACCTGCATTCGCCATCGGTCGTCGTCGATATTCTCTGCGTGTTCCCGGTCCCGATCGCTGTTGCCTGCGGCCTGGCGCCGGAAACCGCCTGGCTCCTTGCTTCACTGTGGGTGCTCAAGCTCGCGCAAGACTCGCTCGGCTTCGCCCAGCTTGGCCGCGTGTTTGTGCTGGAAGCTAAACCGCTGGCGAGCGTGCTGGTGCTGTTCCTGATCGTGTTGTTCATCTCGTCCGCCGCCATGCATGCGATCGAGCGCGAGGGCCAGCCGGTCGGGTTCGGGACGCTGCCGCAGAGCCTGTGGTGGGCCGTGGTTACGCTCACCACCACCGGCTATGGCGACGTCGTGCCGCAGAGCAACCTCGGCCATCTTCTCGGCGCCATGGTGATGATCTGCGGCATCGCGACCTTCGGCTTATGGACCGGCATATTGGCCACCGGCTTTGCCGCCGAAAGCCGCCGGCGCAATTTCATCCTGACCTGGGACGTGGTCAGGAAGGTGCCGTTCTTCCAGTCGCTCGATCCGTCGGCGATCACCGAAATCACCCAAATGCTGCGCCGGATCGAAGTGCCCAGGCAGACCGCCGTCGTCCGCCGCGGCAGGGCCGGCGACTGCATGTATTTCATCGCCGAAGGCGAAGTGCAGGTCGACGTCAAGCCGACGCCGGTTCGTCTCGGCGCCGGCACGTTTTTTGGCGAGCTCGCCTTGCTCGGCGATTCGATCCGCACGGCCAGCGTATCCACCACCAAGCAGTCGACGCTGCTCGTCCTCGACCTTGCGGATTTTCGCAAGCTGACGGCGCATCACGTCGAGCTTGCGCGTATCATCGAGGCCGAGGGCAGGAAGCGGCTCGGCGAGAACAAGGGCCCGCGCGAGCTGCACAGCGCGACGCCGTCGTGACCGGCGCGCGCCGGCGGACAAATGACCATTATCCTCAACGAAACCCACGATCCCGCGCGCAAGAGTTTTGTCGATAGCGCCAACGCGCCCGGCGGCGACTATCCGATTCAGAATTTGCCGTTCGGCGCGTTCCGCCCGGCGGCGGGCGGTCAACCGCGCCTCGGTGCTGCCATCGGCGATCAAATTCTCGATCTTGCCGCCGCGGCCAACACCTTCGCGGGACTGCCAGCCAAAATCGTCAAAGCCTGCGCCGCGCCACAGCTCAATCCGTTGATGGCGCTCGGGCCGCTGGCCTGGTCGACATTGCGGCTCGCTTTGTCGCGCGCGCTGAGCGCGCAGCACGGCGACCAAACGCTTCGCCGATATTTGACGCCGATGGCGGGCGCGGAGCTGCTCCTGCCGGTCGGCATCGGCGACTTCACCGACTTCTACGCTTCGGTGTTCCACGCAAGCAATGTCGGGCGCATGTTGCGGCCGGAAAATCCGCTGATGCCGAACTATAAATATGTGCCGGTCGCCTATCACGGCCGCACCTCGTCGGTGCGGGTCAGCGGCACTCCGGTGAAGCGCCCGCACGGCCAGCGCAAGCCGGCCAACGAGACCGTTCCGACTTACGGCCCGTCGCGCAATCTCGATTTCGAGCTCGAGCTCGGCTTCTATATCGGCGTGCCGGCCGAACTCGGCGCTACCGTTGCGGTCGGCGCGGCGGCCGAGCATATCTTCGGCTTCTGTCTCCTTAACGACTGGTCGGCGCGCGACGTGCAGGGCTGGGAATACGAGCCGCTCGGACCGTTTCTGGGCAAGAACTTCGCCACCACCGTTTCGCCGTGGGTGGTGACGCAGGAGGCGCTGGCGCCGTTCCGCATATCGGCTTTCAAGCGGCCGCAGGGCGATCCGGCGCCGCTGCCTTATCTCGACGACGCCGCCGACCGCGCGCACGGCGGCTTCGACATTACGGTCGAAGCCTATATGGCCAGCGAGCAGATGCGCCGCGCCGGCACGGCACCGTTCCGCATCACCGAAAGCTCGTTCAAGACCACCTACTGGACGGTGGCGCAGATGGTGGCGCATCACGCCAGCAACGGCTGCAATCTCGTGACCGGCGACCTGTTCGGAAGCGGCACCGTGTCCGGGCCGGAGAAAGGCAGTCAGGGCTGCCTTCTCGAAATCACCGCCCGCGGCAAGGAGCCGGTCGTGCTGCCGACCGGAGAGAAACGCGCGTTCATCGAAGACGGCGACGAGATCATTTTTCGCGGCTACGCCGAGAAGGCCGGTCATCCGCGTATCGGCCTCGGCGAGTGCCGTGCAGTGATATTGCCGGCGGGCTGATCACTCCGCCGGCGCCCATTTTTGCAGGCGCTTTCCGGCATCGACTTCACCGGTATAAAAATTGCCGCGCGAGTCGAACGCTCCGGCATGCACCCAGTGGAATTCACCGGTCTCGCGGCCGGGCCGGCCGAAAGTTCCGACCACGACGCCGTCGCTGCGCCGCACCGTCTCCAGGACGTTGTTGGTGCCGTCGATCAGCACGAAATAATTCTGCTTGCGGTCGAGCGGCGAGAAAGCGAGCCCCCAAGCCGAGCCCGGACCCTGCGTCGCCGGATCGAACACGAACTGGCGCACAAAGCTGCCGTCCTTGCGAAATACCTGTACGCGATTGTTGCTGCGGTCGCAGACATAGACGAGCCCGTCCTTAGCGAGCGTGACGCAATGCACCGGATTGGCGAATTGCGCGGATTGCGGATCGTAGGGCGGCAGCTTATCGTTGGTCGGCGGCCTGCCGTAGGCGCCCCACACGCGCTTGATCTCGCCGGTGTCGCCGTCGAGTACCGCGACCCGGTGGTTGCCGTAGCCATCGGCGGCGTAGATCTCGTTCGCCGCTTTGTCGTAGGCGAAGGTAGCGACCTGGCCGAACTGGCTTAAATCCGTACTCGAGGTCGGCGGTCCAGATTTGCCGATCTGTTTGACGAATTTGCCGTCGGTGGTGAATTTGAGCACCATCATGTCGGTCCTGCCATTACCCGACAGCCAGACAAAACCTTTGTTGTCCACCAAAATGCCGTGCTCATTAGCCGGCCAGTCGTAACCGGGATTCTCGCTTGGCCCGCCCCACGCCTTCACCACGTCACCGGACTGATTGAACACCAATGCCGACGGCGCCGGCACGCAGCATTTCGATCGCGGTGGCGTCAGCGCGGCGCCTTTCTCGTCGTCGGTGAGCGAGCGTGGCCGCTGAAACACCCAGATGTTGTCCTGCGCGTCGACCGAAATGCCGCCGACCTGGCCGAGGATCCAGTTGTTCGGCAACGGCTTCGGCCAGAATGGATCGAACCGGAAGGCGGGGCTCTGCGCCTGCGCGGGCAGGGCGGCGAGCAGGAGCGCGAGGGCAAGTGCGAGTTTGCACATGCGGTGTCTCTAATGAATCTCCGGCTCGGCGACGCGCTGCGTGCCGGTGAGAAAATCGAAGTCGCAGCCTTCGTCCGCTTGTCCGATATGCTGTGAATACATCGCGCCATAGCCGCGTGCATAACGCGGCGGCGGCGCCTTCCAGGCCGTCAGCCGGCGCGACATTTCCTCCTCGCCGACGTGCAGGTGGATCTTTCGTGCGGCGACGTCGATCTCGATCTCGTCGCCGGTTTGCACGAAAGCGAGCGGGCCGCCGACAAAACTCTCCGGCGCCACATGCAGGATGCAGGCGCCATAGCTCGTGCCGCTCATGCGCGCGTCGGAGACGCGCAGCATGTCGCGGACGCCGGCTTTAAGGAGCTTCTTCGGGATCGGCAGCTGACCCCATTCCGGCATGCCGGGACCACCTTTCGGGCCGGCGTTCTTGAGCACCAGCACGTGGTCGGGCGTCACGTCGAGATCGTCGCGTTCGACCTCGCGCGCCATGCGATCGTAATTCTCGAACGCCAGCGCCTTGCCGCGATGCCGCAGCAGGCGCCGGTCGGCGGCGGCTGGCTTCATCACGCAGCCGCGCGGCGCGAGATTGCCGGTCAGCACGGCGGTCGCGCCCTCGCCGTAAAGCGGCGCCGACAGCGGATGGATGACCTCGGGCAGATAGACCTTCGCGCCGGCGATATTGTCGCCGAGCGGACGGCCGGTGACGGTAAGGCAGCTTAGATCGAGCAGATCGACCATCTCGCCCATCAGAGCGCGCAAGCCGCCGGCGTAAAAGAAATCCTCCATCAGATATTTGCCGGACGGCGTGATATTGGCGATCACCGGCACTTGCCGCGAAATCTCGTCGAAGCGCGCCATGTCGAGCGGAATTCCGGCGCGGCGCGCCATGGCGATGACGTGGATGATGGCGTTGGTCGAGCCGCCGAGCGCCATGTGCACGCGGATGGCGTTGTCGAAGGCGGCGGCGTTGAGGATCTTGTCCGGCGTGAGATCCTCCCACACCATATCGACGATGCGGCGGCCGGCGCTCGCGCACATGCGCGGATGATTGGCGTCGGGCGCCGGGATCGACGACGCGCCGGGCAAAGCCAGGCCCAGCGCTTCGGTGATCGCCATCATGGTCGCCGCCGTGCCCATCACCATGCAGGTGCCGAACGAGCGGGCGACGCCGCCTTCGATCTCGCTCCATTCCTGCTCGCCGATGCGACCGGCGCGCTTCTCGTCCCAGTATTTCCAGGCGTCGGAGCCGGAGCCGAGCGTCTGGCCGCGCCAGTTGCCGCGCAGCATCGGTCCGGCCGGCACGTAAATCGCCGGCAGTCCCATCGAGATCGCGCCCATCACCAATCCGGGCGTGGTCTTGTCGCAGCCGCCGATCAGCACCGCGCCGTCGATCGGATGGCTGCGCAAAATCTCCTCGGCTTCCATGGCGAGGAAATTGCGATAGAGCATGGTCGACGGCTTGACGAACGGCTCGGCCAGCGACATCGCCGGCAGCTCGATCGGAAAGCCGTCGGCCTGCCAGACGCCGCGTTTGACGTCTTCAGCGCGCTCGCGCAGATGGCCATGGCAGGCGTTGATGTCGCTCCAGGTGTTGAGAATGCCGATCACCGGCTTGCCAGTCCAATCGGCGCGGTCGTAGCCGAGCTGCCGCAGGCGCGAGCGATGGCCGAAGGCGCGCAAATTGTCGGGGCCGAGCCAGCGATAGCTGCGCAAGTCCTCGGGCGTTTTTTTCCTGGCCGTCATCACGAGTTTGTTTCCGCGATCCGGAGAGTTCACCTTGCAGCGTAGCACGGCGTGCTTACACTACGCAGCGCGTGCCTGCCGCCGTCGAACGGGAAGCTGCCATGAACGAGCAATTCCAGGCCCTGCAGGGCGAGCCCTTGTTCAATCCGTGGTCGCCGAAATTCATCGCCGATCCTTATCCCTATTATCACCGGCTGCGCGCGACCGAGCCGATGCATCTGACGCCGATCGGCCTCTATGTCGCCAGCCGGCACGCCGACGTCACCACCATCCTGCGCGACAAGCGCTTCGGCAAAGACTTCAAAGGCCGCATGACCCGGCGCTCGGGCGCGAAAATTCTCGACGAACCGGTCTATCGCAGCATGAGCCACTGGATGCTCCAGCTCGATCCGCCCGATCACGGCCGCCTGCGCGGCTTGGTGGTGCGCGCGTTCAGCGCCCGCCGCATCGAAGACATGCGGCCGCGCATTCAGGCGATCGTCGACGGCATCATCGACCGGGTGGCCCCGCGCGGCCACATGGATCTGATCGCCGATTTCGCCTACCGGCTGCCGGTCACCGTCATCTGCGACATGCTCGGCATCCCCGAGGACGACCGCGAATTCTTCTACACCGGCTCAAGCTTGGGTGGGCGGCTCCTCGATCTCGCGCCGCTCACCGAAGCTGAAATTAAGGAGCAAAACGCCTCCAATCTCGCCATCGCCGAATATTTCCGCGGCCTGTTCGAATTGCGCCGGCGCCATCCGGGCGACGATCTCACCACGCATCTGGTGCAGGCGGAGGAGGCCGGCGACAAGCTCAGCAATGAAGAGCTGACCGCCAACATCATCCTCCTGTTCGGCGCCGGCCACGAGACGACGGTCAACCTGATTGGCAACGGGCTCCTGGCGCTGTACCGCAATCCCGACCAGCTGCAACTCCTGAAGGGCGATCCCTCGCTCACCGCCAACGCGGTCGAGGAATTGCTGCGTTACGATTCGTCCGTCCAGGTGACTGGCCGCACCACGCTCGAAGACGTCGACGATATCGGCGGCATTGCGCTCGCCAAGGGGCAACCGGTCGTATGCTTGCTCGGTTCGGCCAACCGCGACCCCGCGGTCTATGCCGATCCGGACCGGCTCGACATCGGGCGCCCGGACATCCATCCGCTGTCGTTCGGCGGCGGCATCCATTATTGCGTCGGCGCGCAGCTTGCCCGTATCGAAGGCGAGGTGGCGATCGCGACCCTGCTGCGCCGCCTGCCGAATCTGCGGCTCGACAACACCGATCATCCCGACTGGCGGCAGACTTTCGTGCTGCGCGGACTAAACCGCCTGCCGGCCCGCTGGTAGCCGGCTTACGCCGTCAGCTCGCCGCCACCGCGGCAATGGCGGCGACGAGAACCGCCGATGTGACCGTGAAGATCGTGACGTTCACGTCCCACAGCCAGGATTTCGGGCCGATCGGCGCCCGGAACGACGGGTAGCCGTTGGTATCGAACAGGCCGCCGCCATAGATCGGCCGGCCGAACACGGCGCCGAAGAAGCCGGCATAAACGGCGACCGCAAGGGCGGCCGCGGTATATAGCTGCTGTATCTGCGCCGGCCCGCCGGCCCAGATCAGATAGAGCATGACCAGCGCGATGCCGTTATAGGACAGCACCTGCCAGACGACATGGAAGCGCGCATGCGGCGTCCATAACGGATTGGACGCATGCGTCTTGTTCAAATCGGCGACGACGGTGATGGCGCTGAAGCCGAGCGCGGCCAGCGTCAGCAGAATGCGCGCGGTGATCAGCATGTCCGTTGCCTCCCCGCCGCCGGAAGCGGCGATGCTAGAACTTCACCATGTCGATCGTGGTCAGCGTGATGTGCGGCGGGATCACCGGCGCGTTGGTGAGCTGCCACACGGCGTATTGCTCGAAATAGGTGTTCGGCGCCGACAGCCCGTCGGCCGGCACGACGACGTCGAAGCCGATCTGCGCGGCGTGGCTTGCGGTGTTCATGACCGCGCCGACGGCGGAGGTGCCGACCGTGATGACGGTCTTGATGCCTTTATCCTTGAGGATTTTCTCGAGGTCGCTGTTGAGGAACTTGTCGATGAAGGACTGCACGTAAGGTTCTTTTCCCGTCGGCGCCACGTCCGGCAGCGTCGCGGATATCGGCAGATTGGGAATGCCGGTGTAGACCACGAACACGTCGTGCGCGCGCGCCGCGTCGAGCAGCTTTTTCACCGCGGGGAGGCTGGCGCCGCAGCGCGGCATGTGTCCGCAGATCGGCGCGACGAAATCGAGCATCAGCAGTGCGGTGGTCTTCGAATCGACCGTTACTTCCTTCACCGGCGGCGGCGCCGCCGGCGCTTTGACGGTCGACCATTCGTCGAGGATCGAAGCGGCCTGCGCGCCCGATGCGCCAAAGCCGATGGCGGCGGCCAGTCCGAACGCTAATCGGATCGTGTTGCGCTGCATGATCTTCCTCCCTTTGGCCCGGACTTTCTTCTCTTCGGAAACGTCGGGCGACTGTTGCGAGCGATAGGCTCATTCCAACCGTTTCCCGCGCCGCCCGCAAGGGGAGTGAGGTTGGTTCGGTGACGCGGCGTAATCTCCCCCTCCCCACCGGCAGAGGTGAAAGAATCGAGCACGCAAGCAAGCAGCACAAATCCTTCTCGCGGCGCAGATGCGTCCGAGCTTTACCAACCACCACGTGAAAGAATCAGCCGCTCAAAAAGAGGGAGCGGAGCGCCGAAAGGCGCATTGTTACGGGGCCGCGCTTGCGAGGCGCGGCAGCGCAGCTTGCGATCGCTGCGCTCGCCTTCCGGCGCGCTCCACTTGCGGCTCTCGCCAGGGCTTTGACCCCCTGACTCAGCTCCAGGCCATGCGTCCTGGGACAGTCCGGGCGGGCGTTACCCGCCTTTTCCGATCCCAGTCCCAGGGAAAGCACCTCCCGCATCGGCCGTAGTGCCGACGAGTGTGATGCCCAAAGCCGCCCCGGCGCGGGGTTACGAAGCCCGCGCGGAGGCGCCGCACTTGCTCCGTCAGTCGGCCGTCACCGGTGACGCCCTCAACCGAGCAAGCGAACCACCCGTATCACGTTCGGTGACAAAAGTCAATGAAAATGTGACGGCCGCTTTCAGGCGCGCTTGGCTTCCTGCGCCGGCTGCCGCCTGGCCATTTCCTCCGCCACCAATTCCTTCTTCGACAATTTGCCGACCGGGGTCTTCGGCAGGCTGGCGCGGATTTCCA
>CAYVPC010000086.1:0-13400 GCA_964453555.1 uncultured Hyphomicrobiales bacterium
ATCTCGCGCTCGCCGTCGTCGACGAGCAGCACCGTTTCGGCGTGCATCAGCGGCTGGCGCTGGCGCGCAAGGGCGAGGCGGTCGATCTCCTGGTGCTGACGGCGACGCCGATCCCGCGCACGCTCGTTCTCACCTACTTCGGCGACATGGACGTTTCGGAATTGCGCGAGAAGCCGGCCGGACGGCAGAAGATCGACACCCGCGCGCTGCCGCTGGAGCGGCTTGGCGAAGTCATCGATGCGGTCAAGCGCGCGCTCGACGAAGGCCGCCGCATCTATTGGGTCTGCCCGCTGGTCGAGGAATCCGAAACGATCGACCTCGCCGCCGCCGAGGACCGCTATGCGGCGCTCAAGAAGCGCTTCGGCGACACCGTCGAACTGCTGCACGGGCAAATGCGCCCCGCCGACAAGGACCGCGCCATGGCGCGTTTCGCCGAAGGCTCCGCGCGCATCCTCGTCGCCACTACCGTGATCGAGGTCGGCGTCGACGTGCCGGAGGCAAGCGTGATGGTGATCGAGCACGCCGAGCGGTTCGGGCTGGCGCAGCTGCACCAGCTGCGCGGCCGCATCGGCCGCGGCAGCGAGCGCTCGATTTGTCTCCTGCTCTACAAGGGGCCGCTCGGCGAAACGGCGAAGGCGCGGCTCGCCATCCTGCGCGAGACCGACGACGGCTTCCGCATCGCCGAGGAGGATCTGCGGCTGCGCGGCGAAGGCGACGTGCTCGGCACGCGGCAAAGCGGCCTGCCCGGCTTTCGCCTCGCCCGTCTCGAAGTCCACGGCAAGTTTCTCAATGCGGCGCGCGAGGACGCCGCGCTCGTGCTCAACCGCGATCCAAAGCTTAAATCCTTGCGCGGGGCGGCGCTGCGCCAGCTTCTCTATCTGTTCGCGCGCGACGAAGCGATCAGGCTCTTGGGCGCGGGCTGATCGGCCGCCGCCGGCGCGGCCCCGACGTGCGCTGCTACATTCCGCGGACGCGATGGCGCGGACCGGGCGGCGGCGGCAGCGGATTGGCGCCGAACCGGTTGTAGCCGCGCGCGCCTTTGAAGCAAAACCAGACGATCAAAACGACGCCGCCGAAAAACGGAACAAAGAACAGCAGCAGCCACTATCCGCTGCGGTCGGTATCGTGCAGTCGGCGCGCGCTCACCGCGAGCAACGGCGGAATGGTAGCCAGGCCCCATAATCCCGCGATTGCTCCGTGATCGTAACCCACGAACGCGCTGACGGCGCGGTCCAAGATTCCCGCGCCGGTGCTGGCGAGCGTCGCGAACAATATCCAAAACCAGAATTCGCAACGCGCGGCGCGGCCCGCGAACGTCGCGTATTTCGAAAAACCCGATTTGACCGCCTGACCGAATTCCACCGAAAGTCCCGCAAGCCCCGCGAAGCGCGGCGTCGTGTTACCCCGTGGTCGCAGCGATCAGGCCGTCGGCCGACGGCCGCTGGGCGTGTCAGGCCGCCAGACGGTCCGGCCCGTACTGGTTCGACCCCGCGGTTCCCTTGGTGCAGTACCAGATCAGCAGAATGATCCAGCCGATGATCGGGATCAGGCCGAGCAGTACCCACCAGCCGGTTCGATCGAGATCGTGAAGCCGCCGGATCGCGAGACCGAGACTCGGCAGAAACGTGGCGAGGCCAAACAGGCTGGTCGTCAGTTGAAACCCGAGCGCGTAGTCAATGATCGAGGTGACGATCTCGCAGATTATAACGAAGAGGATCCAGTACCAGTACTCCGAGCGGATGGCGCGGTCGGAGAAGTTCACGTAGTTCGAGAATGCCGATGCAACGGCTTGGCCGAAATTCATATTAACCCCCCTCTGATCATTATGCCGGACCCGTATCATAGCACATGAGCGAACGCCGCTTTGCGAAGATTATGCGACTTCTTATTTGGCCGGGCTGGGCGCGGGTTTGCGCGCCGCCTGCGCCGCGTGGGCGGCCTGCGCCAGCGCCGCCAGCCTGCTCTGCGCATCCTCGCCGCCGGGCTGGATGATGCCGGCGGAGATCAACAGCGACATCGCCTGCTCGACGGTAATGTCGAGGTCGATCACGTCGCGCTTCGGCACGTAGAAGAAAAAGCCGGTGGTCGGATTCGGCGTGCACGGCAGAAAAGCCGAGACGTGCTCGGTCTGCGGCAAATGCTTGGCGATCGGCGCAGTCGGCGGCTGCGTGAGAAAGACCAGCGACCACATGCCCGGCGCCGGAAACTCCACCAGCCCGACATGCCGGAAGCTCGACTCCGAACCCGAGAACAATGTCTGGAAGATCTGCTTGGTGGTGCGATAGATCGGCCGCACGATCGGCATGTGGTTCAACAGGCTGTCGCCGAAGCCGACCAGCCGGGTGCCGACGAAATTGGCGGTGAGAAAGCCAAGCATCGTCAGCGCGAAAAACGCGATGATCAGTCCGAAGCCGGGAATGGTGAACGGCAGATAGGTTTCCGGCAGATACGGCGCCGGGATGATCGGCCGTACCAGATTGTCCACCCAGGTGACGAACCACCAGATGATCCAAAGCGTCACCGCCACCGGGCCGGCGACGACCAGGCCGGTCAGAAAATAATTGCGAAGCCGGCTGACCGGCCCGGACGAAGTCTTGGCCGCGGCAGGCGTTGCTACGCTCTGGTCGGTTTCGGGCATTGGCAGGTTCCGGTATGGAGCGCCGGCGTTCGGGCTCGTGCATCTATACCGCGGGACAGCGCGCCCGGACAGTGGCGCCGGCGCGGCCCCGCTCCGCCTATTCCACCGTCACCGACTTGGCGAGATTGCGCGGCTGATCGACGTCGGTGCCGAGCGCGACCGCGGTGTGATAGGCGATGAGCTGCACCGGCACGGCGTAGACCAACGGGCTCACCGCCGCCGGCATGGTCGGCAAGGTCAGCGTCGCCAGCGGTTGCACGGCGGCCGCGGCCGCACCTTTGGCGTCGGTCAGCAAAATCAGCCGCCCGCCGCGTGCGGCGACTTCCTGCATGTTGGATACGGTCTTCTCGAACATCTGATCGTGCGGCGCGATCACCACCACCGGCATGGTCTCGTCGATCAGCGCGATCGGCCCGTGCTTGAGTTCGCCCGCGGCATAGCCTTCGGCATGGATGTAGGAGATTTCCTTGAGCTTCAGCGCGCCTTCGAGCGCGAGCGGGTAGCTGGTGCCGCGGCCGAGATAGAGCACGTCGCGCGATTTCGCCAGATCGCGGGCGAGTTGCTCGATCTGCGGCTCGAGCGCGAGCGCCTCGCTTAGGTGCCGCGGCACCTCGATCAGCGCATGCACCAATTCCTTTTCGGCGCGCGCGCTGAACGCGCCGCGCGCGCGTCCCGCCGCGATCGCCAGCGCCACCAGGGCCGCCAGCTGGCAGGTGAAAGCCTTGGTCGAAGCGACGCCGATTTCCGGACCGGCAAGCGTCGGCATTACGATGTCGCTTTCGCGCGCAATGCTCGACGTCGGCACGTTGACGATGGAAAGCACGTGCTGCTTGTGCTCGCGCGCATAGCGCAGCGAAGCGAGCGTATCGGCGGTTTCTCCCGACTGCGAAATGAAGATCGCAAGCGCGCCGGGATCGAGCGGGACTTCGCGGTAGCGGAACTCGGACGCGATATCGACCTCGACCGGCAGATGCGCGAGACGCTCGAACCAATAGCGCGCCACCATGCCGGCATAGTACGCGGTGCCGCAGGCGGCGATCGACACGCGCTTGAGCGCGCGGAAATCGAACGGCAGCTCCAGTGCCAGCTCGACGCGCTCGCCGACCATGTCGATATAATGCGCCAGTGTATGCCCGACGACCTCGGGCTGCTCGTAAATTTCCTTCGCCATGAAGTGACGATGATTGCCCTTGTCGATGAACATCGCCGAGGGTTGTGCCTTGATCACCGGGCGCTCGACGATCTTGCCGCCGGCGTCGTGAATTTCGGCGCCCTTGTTGTCGACCACGACCCAGTCGCCGTCCTCGAGATAGCTCACGGTGTCGGTGAACGGCGCAAGCGCGATCGCGTCCGAGCCGATATACATCGCGTCGTCGCCGAAACCGATCGCCAGCGGCGAGCCCTTGCGCGCGCCGATCAGCAGATTGTCCTCGCCGGCGAACAGAAACGCGAGCGCGAACGCGCCGCGCAGCCGCGGCAGCGCCGCTGTCACCGCCTCGGCGGGCGAACGGCCGTGCTTGATCTCTTCGCTGACCAGATGCGCGATGACTTCGGTGTCGGTTTCGGTCGCGAATTTGACGCCCTTGTCCTTCAGCTCGCGCCGCAGCTCGGCGAAATTCTCGATGATGCCGTTGTGCACGACCGCGAGCCGGTCGGTCGCGTGCGGATGCGCATTGTTCTCGGTCGGCTTGCCGTGCGTGGCCCAGCGGGTGTGGCCGATGCCGATCGTTCCCGCGAGCGGCTCGCGCAGGAGCCGTTGCTCGAGATTTTTCAGTTTGCCTTCCGCGCGCCGCCGCGTCAGCACTCCGCCTTCCAGCGTGGCGACGCCGGCCGAGTCATAGCCGCGATATTCGAGGCGCTTGAGCGCATCGACAAGCAGCGGCGCGACCGGCTCGTGGCCGATGATACCGATAATGCCGCACATCCGGGCCGATGCTCTCCTGCGAAGCCGCCAGCAGTTAACCGTAAGGTTCAAGTGTAGCGGATACCAAATAAAAAAACGTTGCGTTCGGTAACAGGCCGAACGCGCTGAAAATGCGCGCTTAATCGGATGAATGCGCTTTCTTTTTGCCGAGCGATTTGAGCGAGCGGAGCCGCGCCGCGCCGCCTTCCTTAATGATCTGCCGCCCGCGCGCCAAAGCGAGCGCGCCCGCCGGCACGTCTTTGGTGATCACCGAGCCGGAGCCGACGTAAGCGCCCGCCCCGATCGCGACCGGCGCGACCAGGGCCGAGTTGGAGCCGATGAAGGCGTCCTTGCCTATCGCGGTGCGGTGCTTCTCGGCGCCGTCGTAATTGCAGGTGATGGTACCGGCGCCGATATTGGCGTTGGCGCCGACCGATGCGTCGCCGATGTAACTCAAGTGATTGGCCTTGGCGCCGGCCTCGATCGCGGCTTCCTTGACCTCGACGAAATTGCCGACGCGCGCACCCGCCCCGAGCCGGGTGCCGGGACGCAGCCGCGCGAACGGTCCGACCGAAGCGCCCTTGCCGACATGCGCGCCGACCAGATGCGAAAACGAATGGATCACGGCGTTGTCTTCCACCGTGACGTTTTCGCCGAACACGACGTAAGGCTCGACCACGACGTCTTTGCCAAATTTGGTATCGGTGGAGAGGAACACCGTCTCCGGTGCAACGAACGTGGCGCCCGCTTCGAGCGCGGCCTTGCGCAGGCGCTGCTGCGCGACCTTCTCAGCTTCGGCGAGTTGGCTTTTAGTATTGATCCCGCGCACTTCGTCCTCCTCGACTTCAATGGCGACCGCGTTGAGTTTCATGCCGTTGGCGACCTCGACCGCATCGGTCAGATAAAATTCGCCCTTGCGGTTGCGGTCGCCGATACGTTCCAAGATCGCAAGCGCATGCGCGCCGGCCAGCGCCATGATCCCGCCGTTGCAGAAACCGATTGCTTTCTCGCTCGTGCTCGCGTCGGCCTCCTCGCGAATGGCGACGAGCTTGCCATTTTTGACGATCAGCCGGCCGTAGCCGGCCGGGTCGGACGGCCGAAAGGCGAGCACGGCAACGGCCGCGCCTCGCGCCAAAGGCGCGCACAACCGCTCGAGCGTCGCCGCTTCGATCAGCGGGGTGTCGCCGTAGACGATCAGCACGTCGTCCCGCTGCTGCTTGAGCGCCGCCTTTGCCGCCAGCACGGCGTGCGCCGTTCCGCGTCGCGAGCGCTGGACGAAACACTCACTGCCCGGTAGGACGCGGCGCGCTTCCGCCGCAACCGCTCCCTGCCCGGGGCCGACGACGACCGCCGTCGCGGTAACGTTGGCTTCGGCGACGGCGGCAAGGACATGCGCAAGCAGCGAGCGCCCGGCGATCGCATGCAGAACCTTGGGCAACGCCGAACGCATGCGCGTGCCCTCGCCGGCAGCAAGCACGATGGCAAGGCAGGTCCGGGCCTTCATCAAATAGATCTCCGCGGCGTCCTCATAAAGCATCGCCCGCAAAAGTGGAAACCGCCGAGCGCGCGGGCCGTGCGGTCAATGCCAGCCAGATCGGGCGCCAAAATGTTCAACATCCGGAATCTGCTATTTTACCGCTGATTCGCGTAGCGAGACGCGGGAGCGGCGGGATGCTGGGTCGAGCGCAGCTTACGAAGGTGACCGCAAAGCTGGGCCGCCCAGGAGCGTGGGGCTGCGCGGCGGCGGTTGCGCTCGTCATCGCCATCCTGGCGGGCCGCAGCGACGCCGGCGCGCAGCGAATTGCAGTGGTCGCCTCTGCGCTGAACCTGGGCGCCTCGCAATCGTTTTACGCGGAACAGGCGCCGCCGGACTATGAGGCGGCGGCGCGGCAACTCGCGCAAACGGTGCGCGGACTGACGGAAGACCGCGATCGGCTGATGACGCGGCTCGCCGCCATCGAGCAAAATCTCGACGACATGACCGGTTCGATCAGCCGGCAGATCGAGGCGGCCAAGAGCACGCAACCGCCCGCGCTGTGGCCGGACGACATGACAACGACACCGGCGGCCATTGCCGCGATGATCGCACCGCCAAATCCGTTGCCGCCCGGCATTGGGCAACTGGCGCCGGACGCGCCGGCGGCGAAGGGCTACGGGGCCGATCTCGGCAGCTCGCTCTCGATCAAGTCCCTGCACGCGCGCTGGGTCGCACTGCGCGCGGCGCACCCGCAATTATTCGAAGGCGTGCGGCCTGCCGTGATGGTCCACGAAAATCCGAAAACAAACCGCACCGAACTGAGGCTCGTGGTCGGACCGTTCCCCAGTGCCGACGCGGCGGCGCAGCTCTGCATCTCGCTTGCGGTCCGCCACCAGGCCTGCCAGCCGACCATGTTCGACGGCCGGCTCGCCTTGCAATGATCGGCCCACTATGATCGCGAGTTGCCTCGCTTGGAAGCGTGCCCGATCATGCGCCGTCCACTTTTCCTGCCGACTGCACGGCAGGCCAACTGGCTTCTGATCGTCATCCTTCTCTGTCTGGGAGAGGCGATCTATCTGCGTTATCTGGCGATCGAGAACGGCAATGTGGCGCTTGCCTGCCAGGCGGGCCTCACGACGTGGCTCTGCGGCACGTTTCGGCTGACCATCGTTCTCTTTAATCACGAAATTTTCGGCGGAGTGGCGCTAGCGGCAGCGCTGCTCAATCTCGTCCGGCCGTCGCTCGTTCTTGCCGCCGTCGCGCTCGCCGCGGCAAGTTTCGGCGTGGTGTTGCATAATGCCGATCTGTCGGCGCTCGCCGCCGGCGTCGTTATCCTGAGCCTGGCGCGTCCGGCGGCGCCCGAGACCGCGTGAAAGCCAGCGCGAAGGCGAGCGCGAACAGGCCGGCGCAAAACCAGACCGCTTGCCAATTGGCGAAACCCTCGTTGAAGACGATGTAGAGCGCAGCCGGCGCGAGCACCGCGGCTGCCGTGGCTTCGGCGGTGGCGCGGCTTCCATCCGGCCGGGGCGTCGAAAACATGACGACCAGGAACGGCACGACCGCCGCGGTCAGCGGCGTAAACGGTATGTCGCGATAGCGCGGGTCGAAGACGAGGCCGAGCGCCGCCTGGATTGCAAGCAGCATCAGCGCGATCAGCGTTGCGCCGAGCGCCCAGTCAAGGCCGTCGCGGCGCTCGCCGGGGCGGGCAAGAAGCGCGGCGAAAGCCGGCACCGGACGGCAGGCGCCGCAAGCGGCCGCGCAGGCGATCGGCGCGGCGGCGGCGGTCGCCGCAAACAGAGCCGACCGCAACCAGGTCCCGATGCTGAAGCCTTCAACCGGCACCGTCTCCACGGTCCAGCCGAACAAGACTGCCGGCAGAAACGCCAGCGCCGCTATCCGCACCCACAAACTCGCGGACAGCCCCTTTTTGCGTCCGGCCAGGAACGCGCCCACGAACGCCAATGCGGCAACGGCGATGCCGGCGAGGGCCTGCGCGAGCCAATGCGGATGATCGGACACCGCGCCGCCGGTCAGAGGAAATTTCGGCGCACCGGTCGCACGGTCGAAAATGCCCCAATAGGCGCCGACCGCGCCTTCGAGCGCCCGTTTCCACGGCTGATCGAAAGCTTCGATGACGTTGAGGCGAAACTTTTCATGCTGCGCCAGCGCCAGCGTCTCGATGATGGCGCGCGCCTGGTTCGACGGCGAGGGGCGCGCGCTTTCGCGCATCCGGCCGGCACTCGGCCAACCGAACTCGCCAATGACAATGTCCTTGCCAGGCATGGCGGCCGCGACCTTGGCGCGGATGGCGGCGACGTGCGCGGCGGCGCGCTCCGCCGGGATCGGAAAGTCCTCCCAATAAGGCAGGATGTGGATGGTAACGAAATCGACCGCGTTCTTCAGGTCGGGGTAGCGCAGCCAGAACTCCCAGACATCGGCATAGGTGACCGGCACGGCGACTCGCGCCTTGATGTCGCGAATGATCGAAGCGAGGTCGTTCGCCGACATCTCGCCGCGGAGCAGCACCTCGTTGCCGACCACAACGGCAACAATGACGTCCGGGTAGGGCTTGGCGAGCGCGATCGCGGTTTCGACCTCGTGCCTGGTTTTTTCCGGATTGCTGGAAACCCAGACACCCTGCATCACCTTCAAGCCGTGGCGGCGGGCGCTTTCGAGAACGCTCTCGGCGCCATCATCAACCGCGTAGGTGCGAACGCAGCCGGCGTATTTGGCGAGGAAGGCGAGATCTTCCTCGATCTGCCAGGGCTCGACGCGGGTGCCTTCAACCAGCGGGCTTTGCCCGGCGCGAAAGGGCGTATACGAAACGCAATCGAGCTTTTGGCCGGCAGCCGAAGGCAATGGCGGCAGCTCGACCGGCGCGCCGAGCCACCACCAAACGGCACCGATTGCGATCGCCGTCAGCGCAAAAGAAGCAAGCGCCGGGCCGATCGCGTAGGGGTCTCGCGTGCGGGACACGCCTTGCCATTAACCTTGCCGCCGTCCGCTGCCAAGATCGCAGCCGCCGCTGCGATACACGCTGGACAAAACCGCGTGGTTGGGCTGTTGTCGGCGGCCGGAAGATGCCGCAAAGGCAGCCCGTCTGGCGGTTCGGGAAATGTCCTTTTACCGGCGCAATCGGCTTTAACGACTTTAAGTACCCCATGTTGAATCGAATGTTCAGCGTTGCCGGCGTAGCGTGCGCCGCGCTCTTTCTCCTGATGGCCGCCGCAGGCCCGCTCGGTCCCACCGCTTTCGCCCAAACCACCGATCCCAAACCAGCCGACAAAGCCGCCACGCCCGGCCAGGAAACCGGCAAGACGGACCAGAAAGTCGACGAGTTTGCCGAAGCGCAGCATGCGCTGACCGGACCCGCCGGCAATCCCGAATGCGTGTGGCTGGGCCGCCGCGTGGTCAACCTGCTATGGCGCGACGATCTCGATACCGCCTTCCGCCATCTCGATCTTTACGACCGGTTCGGCTGTCCGAGCGCTCACATCCAGCAGTCGTTCCGGTGCCTGATCCTGCACGGCAACAGCATCGATCCGAAGGCCGCCGATACGCTTAACGACCGGATCCACGCTTGCTGGATCAATCCCGGGGCGCCGGCCCCGCCGCCGCCGGCACCAGCCGTGTCCACGGCGACCCCAAACCCCAGCCACTAGGCAAGCTCGAGGACAGCTCGGCTTGCGCCGTGCACCAAAAAACCGTGGAACCAAACCGTCTGTCTTGAATTTGCCACCTCTGGAGTTTAATTCTCAGAAGCCGCTCACCGGGTCGCCTTTTTTCCCATCGCCGAGCCTTGGGGACAGGTTTGGTCGTCGTTTTCCCTTAGCCCCGCGTGGTTGGATCTTCGATGCGAACCGTTGCCGCCGTGCTCGCGCTTGTAGCGTGCGTGCATGCCGGTTTGTGGGTTTTGCTACGGACTAAGGAAACGGCTCCGGATTTCACTGGGCAACTGGCCAGTATCTCCTACGCCCCCTTCGTAGATTCCCAACATCCCGACAGCGGCGACCGCCCCACCGCCGAACAAATCCGCGCCGACCTGAAGGCGATCGCCCCCTATACCCGGGCCATTCGCACCTATTCAGCGACCGGCGGCGCCGAACTTATCCCGCCGATTGCCGCCGAGTTCGGCCTCAAAGTCACCGTCGGCGCCTGGATCGACAAGAACAAGGAGCGCAACGAGCGGGAAATACGCTCGGCGCTCGACCTCGCCCGCCATAACAGCAACGTCAACGCCATCGTCGTCGGCAACGAGACGACGCTGCGGGCTGAAATGAGCGTCGACGAGCTTATCAACCTTATAAAGAGAGTTAAGAGCTCCAGCCCAGTCCCTGTAACTACGGGTGAAATTTGGACGGTCTGGATCGACCATCCGGAGCTCGCGTCGGCGGTGGATTTCATTGCCGCGCATATCCTTCCCTACTGGGAAGGCTTCGACGCCTCGCACGCCGTTGATCACACCATCGAGTTTTACGACAAGCTCCGCCGGGTGCATCCCGGCAAGCGGATCGTGATCGCCGAGTTCGGCTGGCCGAGCGCCGGCTACAACTTCCATAACGCCGATCCCGGCCGCCTCGATCAGGCGAAGGTGATCCGCGATTTCGCCAAGCGCGCCGAGGCCTACGGCATCGACTACAACATCGTCGAAGCGATCGATCAGCCCTGGAAGACCTTTGAAGGCGGCGTCGGCCCCTATTGGGGCCTGTTCGACGCCTCCCGCCACGCCAAATTTTCCTGGACCGGACCGATTACCGATCCGGATTACATCAAGCGCGCCGGCCTCGCCGTGCTGCTGGGGCTGTTGCTATCGCTGCCGATCCTGGCGCTGCGCGGCGTGACGCTCGCGCAAGCGCTGACGCTCGCCACCGCCGCCAATCTCGTCGGCGCCTGGTTTACCGCCGTCGTTGCTTTCTGGAAGGGCCATTACTTCGTGCCGGGCGCCGCCTTTGCGCTCGGCCTCGGCATTGTCCTGTTGTTACCGCTGGTCGCCATCGCGCTCGCGCGCATCGAGGAGATCGCCGCGATCGCCTTCGGTGGGCGGCCGCGCCGGCTGGCGCTTTCGCCGCCGCTGGTGCCGGAAGTTTTCGCGCCAAAAGTGTCGATCCACATCCCGGCTTATTGCGAGCAGCCGGATATGCTCAAGAGCACGCTCGATGCGGTGGCGCGGCTGGAATACCCCAACTTCGAATGCGTGCTGGTGATCAACAACACGCCCGATCCGGCATTGTGGTGGCCGGTCGAGGAGCACTGCGCTACGCTGGGCGAGCGCTTCAAATTCGTCCGCGTCGAGAATCTCGCCGGCTTCAAGGCCGGCGCGCTGCGCGTGGCGCTGGCGCATACCGCACCCGACGCGGAAATCATCGGCACCATCGATTCCGATTATGTCGTCGAGGCCGACTGGCTCAAGGATCTGGTGCCGCTGTTCGCCGATGCGCGCGTAGGCTTCGTGCAATCGCCGCAGGATCACCGCGATGGCGGCCGCTCGCTGATGCACCGCGCCATGAACGCCGAATATGCCGGCTTCTTCGATATCGGCATGGTGCAGCGTAACGAATTCAACGCCATCATTATGCACGGCACCATGGTGCTGATCCGCCGCGCGGCGATCGAGAGCGTCGGCGGCTGGTCGAGCGACACCATCGTCGAGGACACCGATCTCGGGCTGGCCATGCTGCAGAACGGCTGGCTCGCGCATTACACCAATCGCCGCTACGGCTATGGACTGCTGCCCGACACGTTCGAAGCGTACAAGCGGCAGCGGCAGCGCTGGGCATTCGGCGGCTTCCAGCTTCTGTGCAAGCACTGGCGCCACCTGTTGCCCTGGACCGATACGCTCTCGCGCGAACAGAAACGCGAATACGGCCTCGGCTGGCTCAACTGGCTCGGCGCTGACAGCATCGGCGTCGTCGTCGCGCTCCTTAACATCGCCTGGGTGCCGGTGGTGGCGTTCGCCAATATCGCGGTGCCGGACACGATTCTCACGGTGCCGATCATCGCCGCCTTCGCCGTCTCGGTCGCCCATTTCACCGCGCTTTACCGCCTGCGCGTGCGCGTGCCGATCGGCCCGATGCTCGGCGCCGTCTGCGCCGCCATGTCGATGCAGTTGACGGTTGCGCGCGCGGTCGGCACCGGCGCCTTGCGCGAGCGCCTGCCGTTCCTGCGCACCGCCAAGGGCGGCGCCACCCGCAAGGGCGACTTCCCGGCCTTCTGGGAAGGCGTGATCGCCGCGCTGCTCTTGATCGGCGCGCTGACGCTGGTTGTCACCAACTACAAAGAAGTGCACGAGATCAACATTTTCGCGGCCGTGCTGGTGGTGCAAAGCCTGCCGTTCCTCGCCGCCGTCGGGCTCGCCGCGATCGAGGGCACGCGCTTTAACACCTTCGCCTATTGGCGCAGCGTCGAGGCCCGCCTGGTCGAGGTTTTGCCGCGGCCAAAGATCATCGCCAAGGCGCCGAAGCTACCGGCGGAAAACCGCATCGAAGCGGCGCAGTAGTAATAGTCTCAGACCGCCAGCGCGGTTTCCGCGAGCCGCACCCAATACGACGTCCCGGCCGGAATCGCCTCGTCGTTAAAATTATAGGCCGGGTGGTGCAGCGGGGCGCTGTCGCCGTTGCCGAGCCAGATGAACGCGCCCGGCCGCTCCTGCAGCATGTACGCGAAATCTTCGCCGCCCATCACCGGCGGGCTGCCGGTCGTAACCTTGTCGCTGCCGGCGATCTCGCGCGCGACCGAGACGGCGAAATCGGTCTGCCGCTCTTCGTTCACCAGGATCGGATAGCCGGGCGTGTAGGCGATCTTCGCCTTGGCGCCGTAGAGCCGCGCGGTGCCGTCGACCACTTCGCGCACCCGCTTTTCCACCAGCGTGCGGGTTTGCGGCGACAGGCTGCGCGCGGTGCCGCGCAGGCGGGCGTTGCTTGGAATGACGTTCTCGGTCTGGCCAGCCTGGAACACGCAAATCGAAACGACCGCGGCCTGCAGCGGATCGACATTGCGCGCCACGATCGACTGCAGCTGGTTGACGATCTGCGCGCCGACCAGAACCGTATCGACCCCGTAATGCGGCCAGGCGGCGTGGCCGCCGACCCCTTCAAGCTCGATGTCGATCGTGTCGGTCGAGGCCATCATCGCCCCGGAGCGGATGGCGAACTCGCCGACCGGCAGACTCGGCGCGCTGTGCATGCCGAACACTTTCTGGATGCCGAAGCGGTCGAGCAGGCCATCGCGGATCATGGCCCGCGCACCGGCGCCGCCCTCCTCCGCCGGCTGGAAAATCACGATCGCCGTGCCGGCGAAATTGCGCGTGTCGGCGAGGTATTTGGCGGCGCCGAGCAGCATGGCGGTGTGGCCGTCATGGCCGCAGGCGTGCATCTTGCCCGGCA
>CAYVPC010000087.1:0-13117 GCA_964453555.1 uncultured Hyphomicrobiales bacterium
TTGCTACCATCTTCGGTATCGCGCTGCTTGCCATGCTGGCGTTCCAGGTCGCCGATATCTATCAGGTGCAGGCGTTCCGCGGCCACGAGAAGCAATATATGCGGCTTGCTTCGGCCTGGTCGGTGGTCTTCCTCATCGCGATCAGTGTGTCGTTCTTCGCCAAGGCCGGCGACCAATTCTCGCGCGTCTGGCTCGGCATGTTCTACGTGCTCGGGCTGTTCGCGCTGACCGCCTTTCGGCGTGCGCTGTTTCTGCTGGTGCGGCGCTGGACGCGCGAAGGCCGGCTCGAACGCCGCACCGTAGTGGTCGGGGCCGACGGCAACGGCGAAACGCTCATCCGCTCGCTCGCCTCGCAGCGCGATTCCGACGTGCGCGTCGTCGGCGTGTTCGACGATCGCGGCGACGGCCGCAGCACCGCAAGCTGCGCCGGCATTCCCAAGCTCGGCACCGTCGACGATCTGGTGGAGTTCGCCCGCAGCACCCGCGTCGATCTGGTGATCTTCTCGCTGCCGGTTTCGGCGGAAAGCCGCATCCTGCAAATGCTCAAGAAGTTGTGGGTGCTACCGGTTGACATCCGGCTCTCCGCGCACACCAACAAGCTGCGCTATCGCCCGCGCTCCTACTCCTATGTCGGCAATGTCGCCGTGCTCGATATTTTCGACAAGCCGATCGCCGACTGGGACGTCGTGATGAAATGGCTGTTCGACAAGATCGTCGGCACGCTGGCGCTGATCCTGTCGCTGCCAATCATGCTGGTCGTCGCCATCGCCATCAAGATCGACAGCCGCGGCCCGGTCTTCTTCAAGCAGAAGCGCTACGGATTTAACAACGAGCTGATCGAGATCTGGAAATTTCGCTCGATGTATGTCGAACAGACCGACGCGGCGGCGAGCAAGCTCGTCAGCAAGAATGACCGCCGCGTAACGCGCGTTGGCCGCTTCATCCGCAAGACCAGCCTCGACGAATTGCCGCAGCTGTTTAACGTGGTATTTGCCGGCAATTTGTCGCTGGTCGGGCCGCGCCCGCACGCGTTGCAGGCCAAGGCCGAGAACCGGCTCTATGACGAGGCGGTGGACGGCTATTTCGCCCGTCACCGCGTCAAGCCCGGGCTGACCGGTTGGGCGCAAATCCACGGCTGGCGCGGCGAGACGAACAGCCAGGAAAAAATCCAGCGCCGCGTCGAGCACGACCTCTATTACATCGAGAACTGGTCGATCCTGCTCGACCTCTACATCATCGCGCAAACGCCGTTCGCGCTCATCCGCACGGAGAATGCTTATTGAGCCGGGTGGTGAGCGCGGCCTATGCCAGCGGCGCGGATTTTGCCGGCGCGCGGCGATTGCCGCAGCGGTTTCTCAATTTCGTCCTGTTCATCACGGTCCTGTTGAGCTCGATTGCATTCATTGAACCGTCGCCGCACGACGTTTTGATGATCGGGCTGCTTGTGGTCTGCGTCGGCGCCGGCGTGCGGTTCGACCGCAAGCTTGTCCCGCTGGTGATGCTGCTGACGATCTGGCTGATCGGCGGCTGCCTGTCGCTGATGCAGGTGAGCGACCAGCAACAGAATATCCAGTATGCCGGAACGTCGTTCTATATGGCGCTGGCGGCGATCATGTTCGCGTGCCTATTCTGTGACGGCGATCCGGTGCGGCTCGCGGTCGTGCGCCGCGGCTATCTCATTGCCGCCCTGATCGCCACCGCCGCCGGCTATATCGGCTTCTTTCATCTCCTGCCGCACTCGGAAATCTTTCTCGATAACGACCGCGTCAGCGCCACCTTCAAGGACCCGAACGTCTACGCGCCTTTCCTGATCTTTCCGCTCCTCTTGCTGCTGATCGACCTGATGACGCGGGGCGTACGGCTCTCCGGCCTTGTCGTGTCGACCCTTCTCCTCGGCGGCCTGTTTTTAAGCTTCTCACGCGGCGCCTGGGGGCATTTCGCCGCCTCCGCCGCCGTGGTGGTACTTCTCCTCATCGTCACTACGCCCGATCCGCGCATGCGCGGACGCATCATGCTGTTCACCGTCGGCGCCCTGATTGCGATGGCGCTGCTCTTCATCGCGCTGATCTCGATCCCGTCGGTGCATGACCTGTTCGTCGAACGGGCGAAGACCATTCAGCCCTACGACGTCGGACCGGGCGGCCGCTTCTGGGAGCAGAAACTTGCGCTCAGCGTCATTCTCGACAATCCGAACGGTCTCGGCCCGTTCGAATTCAGCCGGATATACGGAACCCAGCAACACGACGTCTACATGCAGGGGTTCCTGGTCTATGGCTGGCTCGGCGGCATGGCCTATCTAACCCTGGTGCTGGTCACCCTGGCGACCGGCCTGCGCGCCGCCTTGGCGCGGACGCCCTGGCAAAATTATCTGGTCGCCGCCTATGCCGCCTTCGTCGGCGAAGCGTTCGAAGGCCTGATCGTCGACACCGACCACTGGCGGCACTTTTTTCTGATCCTCGGCATGATCTGGGGCCTGGCCGCGGCCACGATCAATTTTCGCCGGCAGCAGGTTTGGGATGCTGAATTCGGCCGGGACACGGCCTTGCTGCCGAGCGTGCGGTAACTCTCAAATCAGCCCGATACGCACGGCAAGCGCGGCGAGCCAGATCAGCCCGGCGAGGCCAATCCCGCAGAAAACCGCCGACGAGCCGTAATCCTTGATCCGCAGGATGTCGATGTGGTGCTCGGGCGTGACGTGGTCGGCGAGCTTCTCTATCGCGGTATTGAGGAATTCGATGCCCAGCAGCACCAGCAGCGAACCCATCATGGCGGCATACCAGCCAATGCCCGGTGCAACGAAAATGCCGAGCACGATACCGGCGACAAGCAGGACCGCCTCCTCGCGAATCGCCGCCTCGTTGGCGATGCCGTAGCGAAGTCCGCGGATTGAATTAAGCGTCGCGTTGTAAAGCCGTTTCACGCTTTTTCAGTCCGAATCTGCGGCTGGCCGAGGATGACGTTGCAGCACTTTACGTGGTTGTGCGCCGCCGCGCGAGCGGTGGTTGCAGGCGACGGACCGGCACTTACGCTGCAAGTCCCTAAGCTTCTTTATTCCGAGGTCTTGACCCCGCATTCCGAGGTCTTGACCCCGCGCGGCCCGCTGTCGGTATCCTTCATATTCACGAATACATGATAAACGATTGCGTCCCAGGCGTTGTGAATGCCAAGGAAGAGCAACAACAGCGCTGCGGCGCCGATGCCGAACAGGGCCTCGCGCGTGAGGAAGGGAGCTGCCGATGCCGCGAGCGCGAGCAGCGCATAGGCCGCTGCCGGCAACGCCACATGGAACAGCCAATCCTCGAAGTCCGGTTCGTATACCTTTTGCCGGCGCATGCGCCGCACCACGATCGCCGCATAGGCCACGCCGCCGAGTCCCACCAGGCACCACAACGCCGCGGGAATGGCGATCGTCCGCCACGGCACGCGTGTGAGCGCCGACAAAAGCAGGACGGTGCCGAAGTGAACGATCGTCGGCGTCCCGAAGGCGGCGCCCGCCTCAGCCGCGCGTATCGGCGGCCTCTGGGCGACAAGCGTCATCACCACGAACTGCAAGCCGATCAGCGCGCCCGCGGCAGAGCCGACGATCACGTAGAAGCTGTCCCATGCGGTAAGCTCTGGCATGGCGGCGCTCATCACCTGAATCGCTCGAACCGGTAAGCCAATTCCGGGCCGCCTTTTCCCTCATAGGCGAGCTGGGCGACGAGCAGCGCGAACGGCTCGGTGTAACGGGCGATCCGCAACGGTCCGGCGTCCACGGCGGCAAAACCGACGTCCTCGATCAACCGAGCGGCGGTCCGTTTGCTTCGCGAATCGTCGCCGCAGAGCACGAGGCTGGGTTTGCTGGCCTTGCGGCGCGCATCGAAAACGCCGAACAGCACTTCGCTCGGCACCGTATTGAAGGCGCAGACGACCCGGGCCTTGGGCAGCTTTTTTGCGAGCTCCTCCGCGCCCGAGGACGTATTGGCAACAACAAGTCCGGTATTGTCGGCGTTCATCGGCAGCGAGCAGCTAATAATGACCTTGCCGGCAAGGTCGCCAGCCTGACTCAATACGTCGTCGAAGCGCAACCAATGCACGGCCAGCAATACCGCATCTGCGCCCTGCGGGGCCTCGGCCGGCGTACCCGCGCGAGCATTCTTGCCGGCTTCGCGCGCGAGTTTCTCCAGCTTGCCTTTGCTGCGGGCGTAGCTGAACACCACCTCATGCCCGGCGCGCGCGAACAGCGTCCCAAGCTTGGCGCCCATCAATCCGGAACCAAGAATGCCAACGCGCATGCTTCTCTCCCCGTCTTACATCTCCCGGCGCGTAGGCCGGATGACCCGGCGCGCCCCATATCGTCATGGGCGATCTCAAGCGGGTGCTTGAGGATTGGTGCCCTCCTACGCGGGCTATCACCTCTACTACCCCAGCCGCCGCCAGTCCTCGGCGGTCTTCGCCCTACCGATGGATGCGCTGCGGCACCGCGATTAACAAGGACGTTTTTCGAAGTTCATACTTGGCCAAAATCGTGCGGCGTCAATCGGTTCAATCGGAAGCGATTGCGCCCGCGAAACCCCCTTACTATAGTCCGGCCGCATCGGCGGAGCGTAGCGCAGCCCGGTTAGCGCACCAGTCTGGGGGACTGGGGGTCGCGAGTTCAAATCTCGCCGCTCCGACCAACCCTTTCTCACCAATCTCGGCCATCGTATCCGCAGCGGCTGCTTCGCCAGATCAATGTCGGGACCAAGCGGCGATTAAATGCAAAGACGCGCTTTGATTGGCCCCGCGCTCCGAAGCGTCGGGAAAGTTCTGGCGGCATTTTCAGTACCCGGGAAGTCGCTGACGACGGATGCTCCGCGCTGGAGTTGGCCGGAGCGGCGGCGATTTCAGTATTGTCTGGCCGCTTCGGCGATCCTGTTTCTCCTCGGCGCTTATTTTTCCGCCGGGTCGCACGATGCCGACGAATATTTCCAGATCGTCGAGTTTGCTTCGGTAAAGCTTTCCATCAGCAATCCGGCGGAGCTCACCTGGGAATACAAGGAGCAGATGCGGCCTTGGCTGCAGCCGGCCATCTATGTGGGAGTGGCGCGGGCGGCGGGTCATTTCGGCATCCACCGTCCCTTGACGCTGCTGTTTCTGTTTCGCCTTCTCACGGCGGTCATCGCCTGGTCGTCATTATGGACGCTCCTGGTCGTCGGTCGCCGCTGGATCGCCGGCGAGGCGGAGCGCCGTCACTTGTACGCGGTTGCCGCGCTCCTTTGGCTCATACCGTTCTACGGAGTGCGCACTTCCGGCGAGACGATGGCAACCTCCGCGCTCTGCTTCGGCATTGCATTGTCGGAATGCCGCGTCGACCTGAAAGACGGCGCGCGCCGGTTCGTGCTGGCCCTACTGGCGGGTTTGGCGTTTGGGCTGTGCTTCGACTTTCGCTACACGAGCGGTGTCATGGCCGCCGGCGCCGGTCTTTGGTATCTGCGCGCCAGCGACGGGCGAGCGTCGCTATTCGCCGGACTTGTGCTTGGAGCTGTCTCGGCGCTGGCGCTCGGCGCGGTGGCGGATTGGTGGGGCTACGACCACCCGGCGTTGCCCCTCCACTCATATCTTTATCAGAATTTTGTCTTGGGCCGCGCCGCCGCCGAATTTGGGACGTCGCCGTTCTTCGCCTATCTCTACCTGCCGGTCCTGGAATCGGGAACGATGGCTCCGCTTGCTGTTGCTCTGGTCGTGATGACGCTCACGGCATGGTGGGAGCGCGCGCGCAGCGTGCTGACCTGGACAACCGGTCCCTACGTCGCGTTGCTGTGCTTTGTGGGCCACAAGGAAGCCCGGTTTCTGTTTCCGCTAATCCCCTTTCTGCCGTTCTTTATCGTCATTGCGCTTAATGCCGAACCGCCGCTCGGGGCGCGGCTTAATTCCTTTCTTCGCTGGTTTGCGACCGGTTCCCGCCTCAAGCTCGGATATTTTCTGAATATGTGCGGCCTTCTCGGCGTCGTTTTGCAGCCGCAGGCCGCAAATTTCCCGCTCTACCAGCTGATCGAAAATGAAAGCTTCGCTTCGGACCGTCCGGTCGAGGTGATGGTCGTGGCCCAGCCCAGCAAGATGCCGTACCGGTATGTGGCCAACCACATGGGATTTATTGAGCCGAAAAATCTGCGATGGACACTCGCGCCGCCGGTAACGGCGCTGGACGCTGCTCATTCCCGGGGTGAAACGTTCCTGGCGCTGATCGATATTCCGGTGCGCTTTCCGGAGCCGGCCGCCTGGATCCGGAACCGCTGCACATTCGTGTGGTCTACCTGGCCCCGGTGGCTGGAGCCCTACAACTATTTAGACTGGGAGGACCGGTCCCACTGGTGGGAATTTTACCGGTGCGACGGTGCGGACCGTAAACCCGGGTAATGAGCGCGCTTGGCGCGCACTTGGAGTTGAAACGCTTTGCTCCGCTATGATGATCGCGACGCTCCCTGATTCGGATGAGGCAATCGCATGCGTGAAGCCTTTCGCCCGCTGCTCGCCGCGGCGGCTATCCTGGCAAGCGCGCTGCCCGTTCAACGCGCTGCGGCAATGACTTTCGCCGCACCGGCCGCGCCCCACGCCGCGCCGGTGCAGCAGATCGTCAATATCTGCGGACCGCGCGGCTGCCTGCCGGTGCAGACCAAGCGTGTCATCCACCACCAAAAGCCCGGCAACACCGTTCCGCATCGCACGTAAATGTTGCCACGAGCCAGGCGCGCTAGTGGCTGTTCGACAACCCCGTCGCTTTGTGGTCGGTCGGCATTTCCGTCTCTTTGCCGGCGGTCTTGTCCGCGAGCCACTGCTTCCAGGCCGCCGTATCGTATGGCCACTTCTCCATCTCGATGCACCAGGCAGGTGGCGCCGGATCGAGATAGATTCTCTGACGCTCGTGTTGAGTGAGGCAGCGCGGCAGCATCTGCTGGACCAACTCAACATAGGTCTGGGTTGACCACGGCATACGCCAAAGCCTGGTGCCGGATTTCATGACCGAGCCATCGGTGCTGGCGACTAGGCTACCGAGTGGTGCGCTCACATATTCGATCCCTGATTGCTGCGCTCCCTCAAGCAACGTGATCGCGGTCACCTCCTGCCCGCCGCCGAGATCATAGGTGGACATTTCGTTTCCGTTGAACAACAAGACCGTGGTGCCGTTGGGATCAAATATTGCGTTGTCGTAGTGCTTTCCGGCGCCTAACTGAACCGTGGGCGAGCCGACCGACCAGAGCCATGCGGTTTTGTCGCTTTCTATGAAGGCCACATGGGTGCCGTCGGGGCTGAATTGGCCTTTTGGGATTGCCGAAGCGTTCTTAAGGCTCAACAACGTCACCAGCTCACCGCTTGTTGCGTTCCAGAGGCGGACCCCCTTGTCAGCGCTAACCGTGAGGATGAGTTTTCCATCGGGGCCGAAAATTGCATCGGTGATGTTGGCGGGACCATTAATTTCCGCAAGCTCACGGGCGCTCGCTATGTCCCAAATCTTTGCACTTGAGCCCACCGCGGTTACCAGCCGCTGCCCATCCAGACTGAAGGCGGTCGCGATATTTGGCGGGATGCCGGCAAAAGAGCCGGCCGGCCGCCATGTGCCAGTTTCAAACATTTTCGTCTGCGAGGTAGGTTTGGTGCGCACTCCTGCGCCGTCGTCAAAAATATCGAATTCGGTTTCAGTTGTCGACGAAGCAAGAAATCGTCCATCGGGACTAAATCCGATGGCGGAAGATGCGATGTGCTGAATATCAGCGGCATGCTGAAGATCGCTCGATGCCCAAACGCCGATAGTGTCGGCGGCGGACAGCGCGGCGATCCATTGGCCCTTGGGGTCAAAGGCCGCGGCCGGCGAAGAGTAAGACGCAAGCAGCGTCCCCAACGGCCGCCGTGCAAACGAATCCCAAACGGTCGTCGGTCCGCCGTTTCGTGCCAAAAGGAATCGCTGGCCGTTCTGGTCGAGGAGCGGCCCGAAATTGCTATCCGGACCTTCAGTGCTCCGCTTGGATTCCGTGTCGTCGGCCTGCGGCTTCTGCGCAAAATCCCACACGACCAATCGGTTCGAATCAAAGGCGGCGACGAGCCTGCTATCCGGACTCACCGCGAAGGGCCGTTGTAAATTCGTAACTGCAATCCGGGTTCCTGCCCGCGCGTCCCAAACCGAGAGTGAACCCGTGTCTAGTCCCCAGTTATTCGTGATCAGCCGCGAACCGTCGGGAGAGAAACCGATCGCCTCCAGGTGTTCGTCACCTTCCCACAATTTTTTCTTTGTCTGCACGTCAAAAATTTCAGCCGGGTCTTTCATGCCGCCGACCAGCGCCAGAAGCGATCCATCAGGGCTGATGGCGATCGCCTTGTTACAACAGGCGCGGTCGAAGCTGGCGATCGGTCTCAGGGTCTTTGCGTCCCAAACTGCTGCGGTTCTGAAAGTGCCAAGTACAGCGATACGGGACCCGTCGGCGCTGTATCCCGCCTGCTTGACGCCGTCTTCCGCGGAAATCTCGATGAGGAATTTTCCGCCTCCAACCAGCGGGACCGTGCCACTGGATGACACGGATGACAGGCCGCCTGACGTTTGCGTCTTCACGTCGTAGACTTGCGCCTTGCCGTTGGTGACGATCAGCAGCTGTGAGCCGTCGGCATTGAACTCGGCTGAATTGATCGGCCCGGCGTGCGGATCGATTCGTCGGCTCTCATGTCCGCTCTCGATGTCCCAGACGCGCGCGACTCCGTCCGAACCGGCGGTCACAACGGCCTTGCCATCCTTGCGGAACCTCACTCCGTTGAGCTGCACCACTCCAACGAAGGCGGTTACCAGATGTCCGGTTTCGGCGTCCCAAATGCGGGTGACGCCGTCGACCGAGGCAGTGACAATCCGCTTGCCGTCAGGCGCCACGTCGGCATCGGTTACCGCGCCAACATGCCCGTCCAGCGCGAACAAAGGGGTTCCGTTCAAATCCCAGACCCGCGCGGTGCCATCGCGCGAAGCGCTCACGATGCGGTTGCCGGGAGCCAGGAACACCAAACGCGTAATGCTCGCCGCGTGTCCGACGGAAGATTTCTGCGTGACGAGCTGCAGATAGCCTTGGGCAATCGTTTCTTCCGCATCACGCAGTGATGGGCGACTGGCGTCGTGTTTTTTATCCGGCAACGCCTCAACCGAATAAAGTAGTGAGCGGAGTAGATCACCCGCCTTGAAGTCCTCGCGCGCCAGTTCTGCAAGGTAGACCGATTGTCCCTTCTGCAAGTTGATCAAGGCCTGCAAGGCTTCGGTGGACATCTGTTGGGCGCGGGTCTCACTGCGTTCGGCCTTGGCTGCCGCCTCTTTTGCGGCCTTTGCCGTCTCAAAACTGATGTAACCAAATACGCCAGCGATCATCGCGAGCACCGCCATTGCGACCGCGACCGATCGGGTGCGCTGCGTCGAGCGCCGCCGCGCCGCTTCCTCGGCCGCCATTCGCGCGCTCTCGGCCGCGAGGCTTTTGTCGAGAAAGTCCATCGTAAGGTCGTACTCGTCGCCGTAGCGCTTGGCCCAAGACGCATTGGGGTGTTCGCGGTCGCGCCAGGCGCGTGCTACTCCGAGGTACGGCATTGTCATCAGCCCGGAATCGCCGTCCCGCCACAGCTTGGCGTTGTTTTCCACCGTCCGGAAGGTCCGCGCGGCGTCGAATTCCTCGCGCAGCCATTGCCGCAATGTGCCCCACTGGCGGATCAGGCTTTCGTGGCTGACGTCGATCACCGTGCCCGGTGCGAGCGAAACGTTGATCGGCGGGGTCAGCAGGTTGCGGCCGGGAGCGCGAAACGCATCGATCACCGGAACAAGCTTCTCGGCGGGGACGCCGGCGATCGCTGCTGCCTCGCCGAGTGGAATCGGCCGGCGCACGTCCCGGCCGGCGCCCTGGCTTTCGGTCAGCGCGCGAAACAGGATTGATGCCAAACCTTGTTGAGCGGCGTCGAGGCTCGACAGGATCTCGTCGGCGTGGGCCGAAAGCGCATTGCGCTGACCGCCGCCGACTCCGTCGGTACCGTCGGTCCCGGGCGCCGAGCCGATGCCGCCCAATTTTTCATAGTCTTCGAGCTTGAGCACGCGCGCATCGGCACCGGATCGCGCCGACGAAATTCGCCACAGTCGCATCAACACGTGCTGGACCAGTGGGAGCTGGTCCGCATTCGTGCCCATGTCGTTCAAGAGTCGATTGGTGAGAGCGCTTTCGACGCGGCCGCCGAACACCCCGGCCGGTCCCTCGATCGCTTCCCTGCATTGCTCGCGCGTGAGCCGGGGCGTGAGATATTGGCCGTCGTTGATCATCTCGGCGAGGCCGGCGAACTGGGCGCATTCGCCGAGGAAATCCGATCGCATGGTGATGACCACGTAGATCGGCCGCGCCCGCTGGCTGGCGCTCGCTAACAGCAGCGCCACGAAGGCATTGATGTCGTCGCCGGTTTGTCCCCGGCGGAAGCGGAAAATCTCCTCGAATTGATCGGCGAGCACGAGCAGATTTGTCGCGGGCGAGAGGTCAGTGCTTTCGAGCCATTCGAGCAATCCGAGCGGGCCGCGCGCGAGGATGGCTTCGACGCGCAGCCTTTCCTCCTCCGAGGCGGGGCCGCCGACGGCGTTAATCAGCCCCGACGCCAGCGCGGACAGCGGATTATTGCCGGGCGGAAAATCCGCCACGCGCCAATCGGCGCCCGCCGCCGCCAAGAGGCCGCGGTCAAGGGCGTCGAGTAGTCCGGTGCGCACGAGCGAGGATTTGCCCGAGCCGGACGTGCCGGTAACCGCCAAAAACCGATGCGCCGCCACCCGGCGGACCATGTCGTTGATGCAGGCCTCGCGGCCGAAGAAGATGTGTGTTTCGTCGCGCCGGAACGACCGTAGCCCCGGATAAGGCTCGTCAGGTATTGGAGGAACCGTCACTGGGCAAGCACGCTGCCCACAAGCTCGGCCACGCGGTCAATTCCAATCGTGACCATGCCGGGCAGGTTGATGGGGATCGGCGTCTTGGGCTCGGGCGGAACGTTGACAATGGCGATCAAGCGGGGGCTTTGCGCGCGGCGCGAAGCGAGCTTGCGGTAGAGTTGAAGCTGGCCTGTCACCCAGGCTGGACGCGCGGCGCCATAGACAATGACGAGGCCCTCGGAGTTGATGAGATTTGCCTCCATATCCTCCTGCAACTCGTCGGGTTTGGCGTCGGGCACGACAAGCGAGAGCGGCATCGACCACCCGCATCGATCGCCGAGCGAGTCCTTGATGGCGTCGGCGCTTGCCTTGTCCACCTTGTCGGCATTGATGAAGATCACCGACGACGATTCCGCTCCCGCGCGCGCCGGCGCGGCCGCGACCGGGCGGGCGGTCAAATCCTTGAAGCTGGTCACGACCGATCGTTTGAAATCCTCAAACGGCATCGCGCGCACCGTGTCGAGCTCAAGCAGCTTTTTTTGCAGCGGCAATTCGATTTTTGCCGTATCGAGATCGGGGCTGCGCCATTGCAGGATCGGGACGTTGGCGCGTTTCGCGCCTTCCAGCTGGAGCCAGCCGAATCCATCGGGCACATCGGGCGGACGCTTGCCAGCGACCGGCCCGAGCAATTGCACGAATACTGCGGAATTGGCGAGATCGGCGCTCAGCGAACGCTCGAAGTCTTCGCGCACCAGCCGGTATGAACTGGTGGGAAGAATTCTGATCCCGGCTTGATCTAGATAACGCCGCGCTTCGTCGCGGCGCGATTCAAGATCGTCGGTGACGTCGGCGAGGAATACCGCCGGCGTCGAGTCGCTTTGTTGACCGACTGAAGCGAGCTTGCCCGCGATATCGCGCGCGAGATCGTCGATCTTTTGGTAGTATTCGCGCTCATCCGGAAGCGGCACCGGCATGGCCAATGTCCGCGGCACCTGGTTCTCGTCGAGTTTGTAAAACCGATACTTGCGGACATCGACGAATGGTTCCGGCATTTGCTGCCGAGGCTCAAGCGGGGCGTGCTCGACGATGAACAGGCGTTCGGCCAGCGTGTTGCGATGAGTGTCGACAAAGGCCTGAAGTTCGCGCAGACAAAAATCGGAAGCGGCATAGCCTGGGGACAGCACGGCAAGGAATACTGCCGAGCGTCCGGCTTGCTCCGGGATGTGATCCCGGATCGGGCTGTTGCCCCGCAATTGTTGCTGATCGTACCAGTTCGAAAAAGCTTCCCGGCGTCCCAGCCGCTTGGCAAGATAAACGCCCAGGAGTTGAACGAGGGTGGAAACCCATCCCTGCTGAGCCGGCTGAATCAGCTCATTGTCGACGTGAGCGTAGCTCACGAAGACGTCGAAATCCGTGCCTGGATCTTGGACCATTGAGCGTCCGACCCCTCAAATCGCCCGACGTCCGATGGATTTGAGAATAACGGCCAACACGTTCGGCGGCAATCAGATTCCCATCCAGAAGCGGCCGGAAAGGTGGCGCTTTGACGGCTTTAATCTTCAGAAACGGGATTTTCCGCCAGCGCGGCATCGATCAGCGCCCGGCAGACGATCAGGTCGTCGAGCGCCGCTTGCAATCGGCGGCGGTTTTCTCCGACGATGCTTCGCTGTACCGGCGCGAGGATGGTCGGCTCGTGCAGCGCGCCGGCCGACCCGGCAGGCCGCGGAGCAGCGCCGAACAATGATGGCTCTACCTCTGCGGCCAGTTCGGCGGGCGTTTCCGCTTCGTCGGCTTCGAGATCGTCGGCCTCCGGCGGCGGCAGTTCGGCGCCCGGCCGCCAAACGGTCTGCACGAAAGTAAGGCCTTCCTCGCGCAGGATGCGCTGCACGCCACGGATGGTGTAGCCCTCGCCGTAGAGCAGGTGGCGCACGCCTCGCAAAAGATCCACATCGTCCGGGCGATAGTAACGCCGTCCGCCGCCGCGCTTGAGCGGCCGGATCTGCGTGAAGCGGCTCTCCCAAAAACGCAGCACGTGCTGAGGAACGTTGATTTCCTCGGCCACTTCGCTGATCGTGCGGAATGCGTCGGGCGCCTTGTCCAAGGCTCTCCTCCGAGCCGGCTATTCCTTGGCGGCTTCCGGGGAATTGATTCGCTGCTTGAGGATGGCGGAAGGCTTGAACACCATCACACGGCGCGGCGAGATCGGAACTTCCTTGCCGGTCTTGGGATTGCGGCCGATGCGCT
>CAYVPC010000088.1:0-12752 GCA_964453555.1 uncultured Hyphomicrobiales bacterium
AGATAGCGCGCGAGCTGGCCGGGAAACCACGGCCGCCCCTGCGCGCCGCGGCCGACCATCACCGCGTCTGCATTTGAGGCCGCAAGCGCCGCGTCGGCTTCGTCGAAGCTCTCGATATCGCCGTTGACGGCAACCGGGATCGACACGGATTGCTTGACCGCGCGCACCGCCGCCCAATCGGCGCGGCCCTGGTAGAACTGGCAGCGGGTGCGGCCATGCACGGTGACCAGCCGCACGCCGGCTTCCTCGGCGCGCCGCGCCAGCGCCGGCGCATTGCGCGAGACATCGTCCCAGCCGAGCCGCATTTTCAGCGTCACCGGTACGCGCACCGCTTGCACCACCGCCGCGATCAGCGTGAGCGCATGGTCGAGGTCGCGCATCAGCGCCGAGCCCGAGGCGCCGTTGGTGACGTTCTTGGCCGGACAGCCCATGTTGATGTCGATGATGGCGGCGCCACCATCTTCGGCGATGCGCGCGCCTTCCGCCATCCAGCGCGCTTCGCAGCCGGCGAGCTGCACGACGTGCAGGCCCGTGCCGTGAGCCTCGGCGCGCCGCCGCGCGATCCGCTTGCCGGCGGCGAGCGCCGCGCAGGCGGTCATCTCCGAGATGACGAGGCCGGCGCCGAGCGCCGCGGCCAGCCGCCGGAATGGCGCGTCGGTGATGCCGGACATCGGCGCCAGCAGCACCGGATTGGGCAATGCGATCGGGCCGATAGAGATGGGTTGCATGGCTTCTTGGGATTCGGGCTTCGGCTGCCGGGTTATACACGCGGCGGCCGTCACCGGCGACGATCGCGGAGCCGCCAGGCGCCGCTTTGGTGCGTCACTGTTTCCTTGACTTTCGTCACCAAATCAGATACTCTCTTCAAAGAATCTCGCTCATTCAGGACGCCTTCGGCCGAGGGTATTCCCGAGGACGGAGCGAGTGCGGCGCCCGCGCGCGGAACCATACGATCCGCATCCGGGCGGCTTCGGGCATCATGTTGGCCGGCATGACGACCGGTCTGGGAGGTGCATCCCTGGACTGGGACAGGCGGACGCGGGTAACGCCCATTTAGGAACGCAAGGTCTCTGCCTCCCGGTTGAGGCAGGCTTACAGGATCGAACGTCCCGCCGCGTCCCAGGAAACCTGGCCTGACGCTGCGCCCAAGGGGCTAACGCCCCTACGGTCAGAGCCGTGGTGGAACGCCGACAGGCGAGCGCGTCCTGCCGGATGCGCGCCGCATCGCGAGATGCGGAGGTTTTCGAAACACGTTTGCCGGCGTTCCGCCTCCTTATTTTCTCTGTCGTTTCCCTTCGTCATTGCGAGGAGCGCAAGCGACGAAGCAATCCAGACCGAACGAAAGACTGGATTGCTTCGCTTCGCTCGCAATGACGACAAGCAAAACCCGGGCGCGGAATGCGCCGCGGGAACGATGTTGCTCGTGCGCGCGCCACGCTTTCCCCTCTCCCCGCCGGGGAGCTTTGCCTAACAACCCCATCCTGCCCAAAAAGCACAAAGCTTGCCCAAAAAGCCTACGCGAGGTGGCTAATTGGCTTGGTGCTAGGAGGAATTTCGTTCGCGACCGCCTATCGGTTGCCATTCTCGATGGTTGAGTACGTATCGGCGGCAGAACTTGATCGAATGGCTTTTGCCGAAGATGTCGAGATACGAAAAGTATCCGTGGCAGTAGAGAGCCATCGTTCCATTTCTTATTCCGTCTGCGTGCGCCTGAGTGAGCGGCTGTTCGCAGGTCAAGCGATCAATAGTGTGCGTCTTGTCTGGCCCGATAATGATTTCAATGGCCGTCGCATTCGGATTACCGCTGATACTGACTTTAGCCGGTTCGATCTCCGGAGGAATCTCGCCAAGCACTTCAAACCGAACGATCCCAAGACGAATATTCCCTGCCGTCCGCCCGTAATTAACAAGCGAAACGCTGAAGTCCGGTACAATGAGTCTCTGAACGCCAGATGGCTCAATCAAAGTAACAAATGGATCAAAGTTGCCGCCTATCCTTTCGGCAAAAATATAGGCCCGGTCCAAATCAACGAGGGCGCGCTCGGAAATTTGAACAGATTCTTTGGTCAGTATCGCCTGACGGCGAGTTACGATTACCAAGACCAAAGTGAAAATGCCGATAGCAACTGTTGCAACCGCAGTAACGGCGCCGTTGTAGGTTTGCAAGAAATCAACGGCGCTCCAGAGAAAATTAGTGAGAACATCAAACATCGGTCTGCTCTGATCCCGTGGGGATTTTTCTTAGTTCTGATCGCAATCCCTATCGTCGGCTGGCTTATCGCGAGGGACCGCTCGTGATCTCCCTCAAACAAACTCCGAAGGTTGCCCAAAAATCTTTCCTAATCGGCGTATTCGTGGTCGCGTTCTTGTTCGGGACTGAGCCGAACAAAGCTATGGCTGCTGTCGTCCCATTTTCGACGGAAGACGCTTCGGCGGCGCACCCTGCGATCATCTTCATAGACGATTGTCCCAGTGAAATAGCGTTCGCCGAACACAGGCGGTTGACCTTCAAGTCCGATGCGTCGGCTATCTGGAAACATGATTGCAAACCCGATGTCTCCGGGCAGATCGCGAGTCAGATCACGGGCTTCGCCGGCGGCAAGAACAATGCGCCCGAGATCATCATGACCGAACGAGCGCAGCGGACGGATGGGCGTTCCATTCGGAACAAACTCGCCGAAAATCCAACTTTCGACGATTGTCGCGTCCGTATCGCCGGTATTGACCAGCATGTAGAGAACTTGCCGCCCTTCCAAATGAACATCGCGCAGAACGATCGGGGGCGATGCGTGGAAATAAATTCGGCGCGAGCCAGATCAATGCTTCTGCGGATGAGTCGCGCTTGGCAGTAGCCCACCCATGCCAAGACGATAGTAAAGCCAGCAATGACGAGAGTGGAAATCGCGGTGAGGTTTTCCGGTTTCCAAAACCAAGTCCAAGCTGCACAAAGCCAGTCCACGAACGTGCTCCGCTTTATTGGTTCCCTTGGGCTTTGCTGGCGACGCCATTCGCCGGAACGCTGATCGCGTGGCTGCTTATCTGGCGGGGAAAACTATGGATTTAGCGGTCATTCAAACGTCCGCCAGCCGGAGATTGTCTGCCTCGATTGCTTTGAGCGATGCGAGCAAGAACGTCGCCGAGAATGTTCCCCGGCTGATCTTGTTCGCAATGCTGGATTCGGTCTCTTTCAAACCGTGTTTCTGTAGCAGTTCGGCCAATTCACGGTATCCAACATCAGCCCGTGCCAATTCGGCCTTAAGAAACCGCTTGGCCCGTTCCTCCCAAGAAGGGGGTTTTACCGCCATAGTCATCCTCTCGCCTATAAACAATACATATCATATACGATATTTTCCTCTTTACAAGCCTCCCATTTATGATATGATACTCCCAGATAAGGGAGAGGCAGTCATGTTCGATGTGTATGGGCACAACCGCCAGCAAAAGGGCTTGGAAATCGCGGCAACGTCGAAAATCGCCAAGAAAGGCGGGGCGTGGCTGGTTCCAAGTCAAAGCGGCAAGGGCCGCTATACGGTCTGCCTAGATCCGACTGAGCCTCATTGCAGTTGCCCGGACCACGAGGAAGGCGGTCACAAGTGTAAGCACATCTTCGCAGTCGAATACGTCATTCAACGCGAACGCAATCCTGACGGCTCTACAACCGTTACTGAAACGCTCACCGTGCGCGAGACGCGCAAAACCTATCCGCAAGATTGGCGCGCCTACAACACGGCGCAGACTGGCGAGAAAGCAAAGTTTCTCGACCTGCTCGATGATCTTTGCAGCGGCATCACCGAACCGGAGCGGCAAAAGAACGGGCGTCCGCCATTGCCAATCCACGATGCGTTGTTCGCCGCTTGCTACAAAGTCTACAGTACGGTTTCCGGTCGCCGCTTCATGACCGACCTGCGGGACGCGCAAGCGAAAGGCTATCTCGCCAAAGTCCCGCACTACAATTCGATCTTCAACTATCTGGACAACCCGGCGCTGACGCCGATCCTGAACGCGCTGATCGCGGAAAGCAGCAAGCCGCTAAAGGCAATCGAAATAGACTTCGCCGCCGATAGTTCTGGCTTCACCACGTCACGCTTTCATCGCTGGTACGATCACAAGTACGGCGCGATGCGCCAGCAGCACGAATGGGTCAAGGTCCATTTGATGTGCGGCGTCAGCACGCATATCGTGACGGCGGTTGAAATCCGCGACAAGGACGCCAGCGATACCAAGTTGCTTCCGGCGTTGGTTGACGCGACGGCACAAAATTTCCGATTGCGCGAAGTCTCGGCCGACAAGGGTTACGGCAGTCTGAAAAACTACGCCGCGATTTCGCGGCACGGTGCCGTCCCCTACATCGCGTTCAAATCAATCCACAGCGGCAAAGGCGGCGGCTTGTGGGCCAAAATGTTCCACTATTTCCGATACCGCCGCGAAGATTTCCTGAGCCACTATCACAAGCGGAGCAACGTCGAGTCCGTGTTTTCGATGATAAAGGCGAAGTTCCGCGATCACGTCCGCAGCAAGTCAGACGTGGCGATGGTCAATGAAGTTCTCTGCAAGATCATCTGCCATAATATCTGCTGCCTCATTCACGAATCCTGCGAACTCGGCATCGACACGGTATTTTGGGCAGAAAGTTCACTTGCCCAAAAAGGAGCGGTAAATTGAGGGTTATTAAGCAAAGCCCCGCCGGGGAGAGGGGAAATGACAACGCGTCCGTCAGCCTTGACGCGCCGTTGGCCGCGCGCGACACGATAGCGTCCGTCCGGACAATCATTTCGGAGCATGCAATGCGGTTGAAGGACAAGGTCGCCGTCGTCACCGGCGGCACCAGCGGCATCGGCCGCTGCATCGTCGAACGCTTTGTCGCCGAAGGCGCGCAGGTGGTGTTCAGCGGCCGCCGCGCCGCGCTCGGCGCCGAAGTGGCGAGCGCAACCGGCGCTGCTTTCGTCGAGGCCGACGCGGCGCGCGAAGAGGACGCGGCGCGCACCATCGCCGCCGCCGTGGACAAATTCGGCCGGCTCGACGTGCTGGTCAACAATGCCGGGATGGGCTCGCCCTATGCGCGGGTCGAGAAGCTCAATCTCGACGAGTTCGACCGCATGATCGCGGTGCATGTGCGCGGCGCGCTGGCGCACATGAAATACGCCGCGCCGGTCATGCGCAAACAGAAAAGCGGCAGCATCATCAACGTCGCTTCGGTCGGCGCGCACCGTGCCGGCTACGGTTCGATCTTCTACGGCGCGGCCAAGGCGGCGCTGCTGCACCTGACCACCTACGCGGCGGTCGAGCTCGGCGAGGACAATGTGCGCGCCAATTCGATTTCGCCCGGCGCCATCGCCACCGGCATTTTCGGCAAGGCGCTCGGGCTCGAGGGCGAGGCGGCGGAAGCGTCCGCCGAGCGCGTCAAGCCGGAGATCGTCGCGTTCCAGCCGATCCCGCGCGCCGGCCTGCCGGAAGACGTCGCCGCCGCGGCGCTGTTTCTGGCGAGCGACGAGTCATCCTTCATCAACGGCGAAGATATCGTGATCGACGGCGGCGTGATCCGCGGCCGCCGTCCGGCGGAAGTGCGCGCGCACGGCGCCGGATTGAAGCGCGCGCTCGGAAGTAATGAGGGATAAGAAGTTTTCTCGGCGTCACCACCGGGCTTGACCCGGTGGTCCATTGCGCCTCGACGCTGCATTGCCGGATCAAGTCCGGCAATGACGATGAGAAGGGTCAGCCTAATTCTTCCGGCCGCGCTGTACGCTGTCGGCCCTGATCGCTTCGTCGTGATACCAGCCGCCGCCCGAGGCGACGGTTACGCCGCGCGGCCAAGCCGCAGCCGCCGGGCGCGCGAGGTCGTCGCTCTGGCCGGCCGCCGCGAAACGGCCTCGCGGCGGGAAGGCGTAGATCGTGGCCGATCCGGACACGGTGTTGTTGGTCATTATTGTGTCGGTCATTGTTCGGCTCCTTGGCCGGGCGCGTTCAACGGCGCCATTTTTTGAGTCTCCTGAGTGAGTCTCCTGAGTCCGTCTTAATATAACGCTTTGCCCGCTCTTTGCCCGGCATGCCTCACAAGAAATCAGCGCATGGCTACAATATGAGCATCCGGGTTTTTGCTTATTCGGACCGCATTCAATAAATTGGCGATGTCTGCGGTCGCCGTAGCGGGCGCGCGCAGGAGGCGGATCGCGCACCGGCTGGCATACTAAATGCTTGAAATTGCGCCGGGAGGCGGCTGCCGGGCGCCGTTGGCGGCAAAGTGGGCATCTGCGCACCCTGACGTCGTATTCATCACATCACAAGAGAGATCGCCAAGAGAGATCACATGACAAAATACAAGCTCGAATACATTTGGCTCGATGGCTACAAGCCGGTGCCGAATCTGCGCGGCAAGACCCAGATCAAGAGTTTCGATTCGTTTCCGACCGTCGAGCAGCTTCCGTTCTGGGGCTTCGACGGCTCGTCGACCCAGCAGGCCGAAGGGCATAATTCGGACTGCATCCTCAAGCCGGTCGCGGTCTATCCCGACGCCGCGCGCTCGAACGGCGTGCTGGTGATGTGCGAAGTCATGCTGCCGGACGGCAAGACGCCGCATCCGTCGAATATGCGCGCGACCATTCTCGACGATCCGGGCGCCTGGTTCGGCTTCGAGCAGGAATATTTCTTCTACAAGGACGGACGCCCGCTCGGCTTCCCGCCGACCGGCTATCCGGCGCCGCAGGGCCCCTACTATACCGGCGTCGGCTACACGAATGTCGGCTCGATCGCCCGCAAGATGGTGGAGGAGCATCTCGATCTTTGCCTTGCCGCCGGCATCAACCACGAAGGCATCAACGCCGAGGTGGCGAAGGGCCAGTGGGAATTCCAGATCTTCGGCAAGGGCTCGAAGAAGGCCGCCGACGAAATGTGGATGGCGCGCTATCTGCTGGCGCGCCTGGCCGAGAGCTATGGCGTCGACATCGAGCTGCACTGCAAGCCGCTCGGCGACACCGACTGGAACGGCTCCGGCATGCACTGCAACTTCTCGACCACCTATCTGCGCGAAGTCGGCGGCAAGGAATATTTCGAGGCGCTGATGAAGGCGTTCGCGGAACACCGCGAAGAGCACATCGCGGTCTACGGCCCGGACAACGACAAGCGGCTGACCGGCAAGCACGAGACCGCGGCGATCGGCGACTTCACCTTCGGCGTAGCCGACCGCGGCGCCTCGATCCGCGTGCCGCACTCTTTCGTCAATAGCGGCTACAAGGGCTATCTGGAAGATCGCCGGCCGAATTCGCAAGGCGACCCGTACCAGATCGCCTCGCGCGTGCTCAAGACGGTCGCGTCGGTGCCGACCAGCGGCAAGGTTTCCGCCGCGGCGTAGTGCTCATCGAGTCGATGCTGCGGGGGGAAGTGACTGGCGTCCTTCCCCCCGAACTATTTTGCCGCCATCGCGGATGGGTTTCCGGGTCGGGTCTTGATGGTTTTTCGGCCGGGCCGTCCTACATTGCGGTCATGGCCGCCGGTGTCCCGCACTTTCGCGCTTCGAGCTCGATGCCGATGGCGTCACCGCGGTGGCCAACTACACGCTTGCCGGCAATACCATCACCTTCACGCATACGGAGGTGCCGCCGGCGGCGCGCCGCCGCGGCATCGCATCGCGGCTGGTCGAGGGCGCGGTGCGGGCGCGCGGGCTAAAGGTCTTCGTGCGCTGCCCGTTCGTGCAGGCCTATATCGACAAGCACGCGGAGTTTGCCGATCTGCTGGCTTAGCGGCCGTTGCCGATAGCGCGCCTTGGCGGCCGGCTATTTGAAATAGGTGACGCCGCAGGCCTGATCGCCGACGCGGGTCTCAAGGAACTGCTTGATCGCCTGCTCCTTGGTCCCGGGCTTCGGGAATTTGTATTCGAGCGTGACATACTCGCCTTCCGGGGCGTCGTGAATGGCATCGTAGGCGCGCTGCCCGACCGGATCGTCCGGCGGCAGCTTGAGTTCGCGGATGTTGACGCCGAGCAGCATCGGGCTCGCGTAGGCGGTGAATTTGCCGTCGTTGACGTTGAAGCAATAGACGTAGAGGTCGTTCTCGCGGAATTGCTTGTTTTTCTCGTCATTGAATGCCTTGAGCGCGGCGGCCTGGTTGTCCTTGAGCGCGGCGACCGCGCGCTCGAGCATCGCGCGCGCTTCATCCGCCGTGCCGAATTGCTGCGCTCCGCACGCCGCGCCGGCCCACAACAGCGCCGCTGCCGTCATGGCGGACGCCACTATCTTTCTGTTCATGGCGTCCGCCAAATCCCCGATCCGCGCGAACTCAGGCCGCCGGCTTCGCGACGATCAGATTGCCGTCGTCGTCGACCGAGAGTCCGGTCTTGCGCGCCTCGGCGACCACCGACGGATGCCAGTCGACTTTGCCGGCGTCGGGACCGCCGACAATCGCCATCAACAGCGCGTCGGGGCGGTCGGACACATTGCGGAAGCCGCGGTAGATGCCGATCGGCACGTTGACCACGTCGCCCTCGTCGAGATTGAGCGTGCGCTCTTCGTTGCCTTCCAGCCAGAATACCTGCCAGGTGCCCTGCACCGGAATGAACACTTCCTCGGTCGCATGCCGATGCAAAGCGGCGCCGCAGCCTTTCGGCGCCCGGATGTAAGTGACCGAAAACCCATCGGCGCCGGCCTTCACATGCGGCCGCAGATCGGGATTTTCCGTCACGCCCATGCCGACCATGTTGATGATCTCGCGCTCATAGGCCGGCAATCGCTGGTCGAGAAATGCGAGGTTCGAGCCCTTGGCGGATGCGCGCGCGACGTAGCCGCGCTCCATCGCCTGGCGCGAGATGCGTGGAACTTCCTTGCCGGTCAGCCGCGGATCGACATGTGACATTGACTTCCTCCCTTGGCGCTTCGCGCCGCGGCGCGGGCCGGCGGCGTGACATTGACCCAAGCGTAGCGTCGGATTTCGTCCGGCTCAATCCATCCCGCGCCCCGCCCGCTAGAGCTTCACCAGCGGGCGCTTGCCGCGGGCGCCCTTCTCGCTCGGCACCTTCACCAGCGCCTCGCCGTCCAGCACCACTGCGCCGTCGACTTCGCACAGGCACGAAAGCCGCGCCCGCGTTTTTTCCGGAATGAGCTCGGCGACGGTGACCGTGACCACGACGGTAGCGCCGATCTTGACCGGCGCGCGGAAGTTGAGCGTCTGCGAGATATAAACCGCGCCGGGGCCGGGAAGGCGCGTTCCGAGCACGGCGGAGATGAGGCTCGCGGTATAGAGTCCGTGCGCGATCCGTCTGCCGAACGACGTCTTGGCGGCAAAGTGCTCCGACAGGTGAATCGGATTGCGGTCGCCGGTCAGCTGCGCGAACCCGACCACGTCGGATGAGGCGACGGTCTTCGACAGGCGCTCGGTCATGCCGACCGACAGGTCCTCGAAAAACAACGTGCGCAAGGGCGGCAGCGGCGACGGCGGCTCGATCATGGCCGCATTGCACCCTGCCCCGCCGGGCGCGGCAAGCTAGACATTTGGATCAGGATTGGCCAAGTGAGCCTCTCACGCGCGGAAAATCCATGGTCGACCTCACCCGCATCAGCGTCGGCCTTAAAGGCACCGCGCAACTTGTCGTCGGGCCGGAGCATACCGCTCCGTTCGTCGGCTCCGGGCGGATTGCGGTTCTGGCGACGCCGGTGATGATCAACGTGATCGAAGCGGCGGCGCTGAACGCGGTAGAGCATCTTCTGCCCGCCGGGCATCAGAGCCTGGGCATTCATCTCGATGTCGGCCACGTCGCGGCGACGCCGATCGGCCTGCGGGTCACAGCCACGGCCGAGGTCGTGCGCGTGGAAGGCCGCACCATCACCTTCCGCGTCGACGCGCACGATACGTTCGAGCCGATCGGCGGCGGCACGCACCAGCGTGTGGTGGTCAGCGTGGCGCGCTTCGATGAACGGGTGCAGCGAAAGGTGCGCGGAGAGCGCCGATCGGACTAGGGTTGCCGGCGGCCGACGAACCAGCCGATCACGAACAGGATGATGGCGGCGATCAAGGCGACGGCCGCATGCTTGTGGTGTGGGTGATGCACTTGGGCGTCATGGCCCGGTATGAAAACAGGCAACGTGTCAGCCGGTATCACGAAATACACCACCGCCAAGACGAGACAGACAACCGCGAGCAGGTAAGCGAGCATTTTCATCGGACGTTCCCCTTGTCACAAAGTTCGGCACTTCACTGCCGGTGTGAGTGCGCGCGCAAGCGCCCGCGATCAATGCTGTGGCGGAGGCGGCGGGGGCGGCGGTGCCATAGGCGCACCGCGCGGCTCGTCCTTGTTGGACATGCATTTCTTCATGAACTTGGCGCGCATCGCGCCTGTGAGCTTCTGGTCGTCAGCGCCGAACTTGCACGTCACCATCTTCTCCTTGGCTGTGACCGCAAAGGACGGCGTAATCGGCAACAAGACCGCCAGCACGGCGCCGGCCACAGCAAATCGAAGCATGGCGAGAACCCCCTGAAGTAGCCCCAGTCCATCTTAGCACCGATCCGGTGTGCGCCAGGGGGCAATTTTGGGCCAGCGTTACTTCGGGCAACGGTACAGGGTCGCTGTATAGGTCTTGTCGCGGTCGACAAAATCGATGGTGTTGTTGGGCTTCATGGTGAAGGTGATGTCGCCTATCAACGGCCCGGCCGGAAACTGGCATTCGACGTGAGCCTTCACGCTTTTGCCGTCCTCTTTCGCGTCGAGGAACGTGCACACGCCGACCTTGGAATCGATCTCGGTGGGCGTGACGTGGACTTTAAGCTCGGGGGGATCAGTGCCGTCGCCCTTGCACGGAACGTTCTGCGTGAAATTTCCGAGCAACCAGAAATCGTCCGACAATGGCGCGGCGTTGGCGCCCGCGGCCATGACGAGAGTGAGCCCACCGATCAACGGATAGACGACTTTCATCGCGATACTCCGCACCTTTGCAGCCATGACCCCATTGGATTGTAGCCAGTGGGCTTTGCAGAGCCAATCGGAACAGCGGAAATTCGCGGTGCTGTGGCTTGCCGAACACGCACGTTCCGCGATGCAAAAAAGACGGCGCCGCGAGCGGCGCCGTCCAGCTTTTGTCTACACCGGCGGATCGCGCGTTAATGCGCGGTTAGGCCGGAGGAGTCCTCCTCGATAGTTTCGGCAACATCGACGGGTTTGGCCGTCGGCTCTTCCCATACGATCGGCTCGGGGCTGCGCGTCAAAGCACGCGTCAGAACCTCGTCCATCCGCGAGACCGGAATGATGTCGAGCCCGCTCTTGATGCTGTCGTTGATCTCGACCAGATCCTTGGCGTTCTCTTCCGGAATAAGCACGGTCTTGATGCCGCCGCGATGCGCGGCTAGCAGCTTTTCTTTCAATCCGCCGATCGGCAGCACGCGGCCGCGCAAGGTAATCTCGCCGGTCATGGCGACATCGCGATGCACCGGGATGCCGGTCATCACCGAGACGATCGCGGTGACCATGGCGACGCCCGCCGACGGCCCATCCTTGGGAATCGCGCCTTCCGGCACGTGTACGTGGATGTCGCGCTTATCGAACAACGGCGGCTCAATGCCGAGGCCAGCCGAACGCATGCGCACGTAAGACGCCGCCGCTGAGATCGATTCCTTCATGACGTCGCGCAGATTGCCGGTGACGGTCATCTTGCCCTTGCCGGGCATCATGGCCGCTTCGATGGTCAGAAGCTCGCCGCCGACGTCGGTCCAGGCGAGCCCGGTGACAACGCCGATCTGATCTTCAGCCTCGACCTCGCCGTATCGGAATTTCGGCACGCCAAGATAGTCCGCCAAGACCGGGTCGGTTACCTGCACCGAATCCGTCTTCTTGATCGTGAGCTCCTTCACCGCCTTGCGGATCAGGGTCGACAGCTCGCGCTCGAGATTGCGCACGCCCGCCTCGCGGGTGTAGCGCCGGATGATCGTGAGCAACGCCGCGTCATCGATTGACCATTCCTTCGGCTCGAGGCCGTGCTTGACCGTCGCATGCGGGATCAGGTGCTTGCGGGCGATCTCGACTTTCTCATCCTCGGTATAGCCGGCGATGCGGATGATCTCCATGCGGTCCATCAGGGGCGGTGGAATATTGAGCGTGTTCGCCGTGGTGATGAACATCACGTTGGACAGATCGTAGTCGACCTCGAGATAGTGGTCGTTGAACGCGTGGTTCTGCTCGGGATCGAGAACCTCCAGCAGAGCCGACGACGGATCCCCACGGAAGTCCGCGCCCATCTTGTCGACTTCGTCGAGCAGGAACAGCGGATTCGAGGTCTTGGCCTTGCGCATCGACTGGATAACCTTGCCCGGCATCGAGCCGATATAGGTCCGCCGGTGGCCGCGGATTTCCGCCTCGTCACGCACGCCGCCGAGCGACACGCGCACGAATTCGCGCCCGGTCGCCCGTGCGATCGATTTGCCAAGCGAGGTCTTGCCGACGCCGGGCGGGCCGACCAGGCAGAGGATCGGTCCGGTCAGCTTGTTGGCGCGCTGCTGCACCGCGAGATACTCGACAATGCGCTCCTTGACCTTTTCAAGACCAAAGTGATCTGCCTCGAGGATCTGCTCGGCGAGAGTCAGGTCCTTCTTGACCTTGGATTTCTTGTTCCACGGAATCGAGAGCAGCCAGTCGAGATAGTTGCGCACGACGGTGGCTTCCGCCGACATCGGCGACATCTGCCGCAGCTTCTTGAGCTCGTGCTGCGCCTTCTCGCGCGCCTCTTTCGAGAGCTTGGTGCGCTTGATCTTCTCTTCGATCTCGGCGAGCTCGTCCTTGC
>CAYVPC010000089.1:0-12723 GCA_964453555.1 uncultured Hyphomicrobiales bacterium
CCGGGTTCGGCGTGCCGCATACGCCGGTGTTCCCGTTCTTCGTCAAGCGCGACGGCCCGGACAGCGAAACCGCCAAGCTGTTCGCGGCGCAGAAGGAGCAGCTCGCCGCGGTTCGGCCGGATGTCATCGTGATGTTCGACACCGACCATCTCAACACCTTCTTCCTCGACAATCTGCCGATCTTCGCGGTCGGCGTGGACAAGAGCTTTTCCGGCCCGAACGACGAGCCGCGCGACATGCCGGTGTATAAAATCCCCTCCTCGATCGAGCTCGCCGCGCATATCCGCCAGACCGCGGTCGCGGCCGGCTTCGACGCCGCGCTGACGCAGCATTATTCCGTCGATCATTCGGTCGCGGTGCCGCTGCACTTCCTCACGCCGGAGATGCACGTTCCGGTGATTCCCTTCTTCATCAGCGGCCACCTGCCGCCGCTGCCGCCGGCGCGGCGCTGCTACGCGCTCGGCCAGGCGGTTGCGCGCGCGATCGAGTCGTGGCCGCAGGCGCTCCGAGTCGTCGTCATGGGCAGCGGCAGTTTCTCGCTCGAAGTCGCCGGCCCGCGCATGGCGCCCGGCCGCACCGACGGCGTGCCCGATCTCGATTGGGCGCTCAAGGTCATCAAGTATATGGAAGAGCAGCAGATCGAGAAGCTGATCAATGAATCGACCGAGCATCAAATGCTGAAAGCCGGCAATGTCGGCGGCGAGGTACTCAACTGGATCGCCATGCTCGGCGCCATCGGCAAGCGCAAGCCGAACTACATCGCCCCGCAAATGCAGAACGGCCACGCTTACGGCGTGTGGCGTTGGAATTGAGCGTCAGTTGCTACCACGGTGACATCCACCGTCATGCCGAGGCTGCTGCGGGAAGTGCCGACAAAGCTGCCGCTGATCGGCACGGCCTGGCTGATGTCGCGCGTGACGGCAATCCGGATCAAATCCTGGCCGCCGATCGTGCCGTTGGTCGGATCGTACGCGATCCACCCGGAGCCGGGAACGTAGATATCGGCCCAGGCGTGAGTCGTGCCGGCGCCGATCACGGCCGGTGAACCGGAATCGGCGGAAGCCCGATAAAGATATCCCGTCACCACGCGCGCGCCGAAGCCGAGGCTGCGGGCTGCTTCAATGAGCAAGACAGCGAGATCGCGGCACGAGCCCCAGCCGCGGTCGAGCGTCTCGACGGGAGTCTGGGTACCCTCGGTCTCGCGGCTTTGGTATGAAATCTGCGCCTTCACGCCGTTATTCAAGTCGGCCAACAGCGCCGACGTATCGGTCGGGTTGCTCCTGACAAAACCTCGCGCCCACGAGCCGAGCCGGTCATTGGGGTCGGGATACTGGCGTTCCTGCATCCGGCCGAGGTCGATCCGGTCGTCGGCCGAATAGATGAACGGATAGCGTAACGCATCCGGCGCAATCCGGAATGGCGGCCGTTCGGCCGCAAATGTTTCCAGCACAAGGCTGCTCTCGATCCGCAATTCCGCCGCCGGCTCGCCAAACGAAGCGATGGCGACGGAATTGCCGAAAACATCATGTATCCAGCGGACCGATGCCGATGGCGAGAAAGTCAGATTAGTCTTGATCAGGCGAAGATCGTGGCTGTCGCGCGGGCGCAGCATCAGCCTGTGATCGCCGAGCACGACCGCGCTACTGTAGCGATAAACCGTGGTGTGCCGCACATTGAGAACAGTCATGGCGCGCTCGCGGTTCTTCTCCGGCTTCATGCGCCCGCAGGCGCGGTTCGCGGAAATTCCGCGTCGCGGTCCTGTGCGTGCTGAAGGTCGCGGGGATCGACGGCCACCATCTCGACCGAGGACACATGGCCGGACGCCCCCGGCACGAAGATCATGGTGGCGACGCGGCGATAAACCGGGAACGATAATTGTTCGATGAGTTCTTCGTCGGTAACGACACGATAGTCTCCGGCCGCCAATAAACGATCGACACCCTTCACCAGGAACGGATGCGTGAAGGTTATAGTTTTTTCGCTCGTTCGCGTTGCCATGAAGGAGCCGACCTAGGGATGAAGAATTCTTAGAGCATTGTCAGGATCAGCATGGAGACAAAGACGACCACAGCCGTCGCAAAGACAAAGTAGCCTATCTTGATCGCAAAGCTCGCATTCCCGTAGCCCGATGTCATGATCGATTTCCATCGTTTTTGGCGACGATCCCTATTCGCAGACCTGAGCCAGTTCTCGCGCCAGAGCCAGAATTTGGTTTTTAGCCGCCTGATCTTTGTCTGCGGTCGACCACCTGTCCGGAGGACCTTCGGTCCCACGTTGACGCGGCCGGAAAACTCTCCCCGCGCCGAGGAAAATGTGAATGTGAACGATCCGCGGCCATCTGCCTCCAAATGGATAGTGTCCACGCTCGACATTCCTGCTTTGCACACCAAACGTGCGCGAAACGTGCGCGCTAAATCCAGTGCTCGAATTGGAGTGCGGCAAATGACAAGACCGCCAAAGAGGCGGCCTCGCAATTTCGCATCCAGATCAGATCTGGCGGCCCTTCATCACGGCGTCGACGTCGCGCTGCGCCTGCGCAACGACCGTACATGGAGATGAATCGCGACTAACCACAGGGGCAGGCGCTCGCTTTTTCGAAATAAAGTTCGTCTGCATCGATCCAGGCCAAATGAGGCAGTCACCGATGACCGGGTAAAATTCTGGAATCTTGCGATTGTCCTGGCAATTCGATGCGATCACCCCCATCTACAATCGCAACATCCAATAAATCGGACATTACGGCGCCGTTGAGCGCGACATCGCTCGGCCGTTGTCACGGAGGGGGATGGCCATGTTCACTGCAAAGCACTTTCGAACGAAGGCGGCCGAAAGCGCTGAATCAATCAAAAATACCGACGTCCCGAGCGAAATCCACAAATTCGAACGCTCGATGAAAAGCTTCGGCCAATTGGCCCAAAACGAAGACTGGCTGGCGGATAATTTCGACAAAATGATCCGTTCGCAGTACGTGCTTTCCAAGGACGAAGCGATGGGGAAGCCGCTCGACGACAAGGCTGTCGCAAAGATCGAGGAGCATATTCTGCGGTGCCTCGGCGCGGCTGTCATGATGCACTGGAATACGATCCCGACGAAGCTGCAACGCGAGCTGTTCGATACCGCAGGCTCGCTGGGGGACGTACCACAAGCGGTCACACTGAGAGGCCAGGTTGCTCGCTTCTTACATAACCACCATAGCCACAAGGACGAAGAGATCCCTGCAGACGGCATCTCGAAGCCGGATGTGGATGAAAGGAATGTCTAAATGCCGCATAAGTTCAATATCGGTCAGATAGTCGAGCTGGAAACAGGCTCACGTAGATCAGCCGTTCTCGGTCCCTATGAGATTCGCCATCTCATTCCGGCCTCGGACCGCGACCCCTATGATCCGTGCTACCGCATCAAAAGCGGCGCCGAAAAACACGAACGAGTCGCACCTGAAAGCGAGCTCACGCTCTCCAGGGGCGTTTTCGGTTGAAGCAATAACCGGGAGCAGCAGATGCAGAACGGTCACGCTTGCGGCGTGTGGCGGTGGAACTGAGCGTCAACGGCGAGTCAGCGTGCTTCGCCTGACCCAAGAACAGACTCAAGGAGTAAGCGTCCTCCCGACACGGAAGCCAAGGTAGTAGCCCCGGCCGTCGGAGGCGATCCTGCCGCGGTCGGCCGCGCGGAGGTCCTGCGGCTTGTTGTCCCAAGAACCGCCGCGAATTACGCGACGACTGCAATCTCCACTGGTCAATGCCGAACCGTCGATGGGTGCCCCATTATACGTGTCGTTGTAGCAATCCTGGACCCACTCCCAAACATTGCCGTGAACCTGATAGAGGCCCCATGGATTCGGTTGAAATGGGTCGACCGGCACAGTGCGCGCGCGCTGCCGTCGTCTGGATCACTGCGGCTTCGGTCTTGGGGTGATGAGGCGCGACCTTTTGCTCTCGCTGGAGCGCCTTGACGAGGCCCTGCAAATCGGCCCGGAACCGCTCATGGGTCAGTCGAACGGCGTTGCGCCTTGCCAGCGGTCGCAGAGGTTCAGGAAGCTCATCACGCCGCGGCATCCGCGCTTCATTGACCAGCACGGGGATCACCCGCTTGCCCTGCTTCAGCGCCGACTCGATCTCGATGCGGACGAAATCATTGGGATCGTCGAGCCGCCGGCTTCCAAGCTCGTCCGTCGCAACAAGCCAGCCCTTGCCGATCACCGCCAACAGCGTGTCGCACTGCGCCACTTGCGATTCCAGCACGTGGACGAAATCTTCGCCGGGCGGAATATTGTCCACATCGATGAAAAGCCGGTCAGCCGGGAAGGACTGCTCCAGGCGGCCGAGCAGCGCCTGGGTGAATCCCGGCTCATCACCGCGACGATAGTTGATGAAAATTTTGCCGGACATCGCCCTCACCGACGAAATCTCAGTGCAGTCTAAGGCACCCGGCGAAATGCAGCTAGCCGAACCATTCGCCCGCGCCAGCGATTATTGGACATCCGCGGCTTTCGTCGCTCCGCTTCCCGCAATGAGGTGAACTTACGTCGTGCGTGTCAGCCCGCCGTTGACGTAGAGCGTCTGCCCGGTGATGAAGGCCGCATCGTCGCTCGCCAGAAACGATACCGCGCCGACCAGATCGGTGGCGACTTCGCTGCGCTTGATCGATTGCATGTGCGCCATCAGATCGAACAGCGCGTCGGTGGTCAGGCCGCCGGGGATCTTCTGCGCCTGGGTGCCGGGCGTGCGGGTGAGCCCCGGCGCGATGGCGTTGACGGTCACGCCGCGTTCGCCGAACTCGGTTGCGAGCGAGCGGGTAAACCCGATCACGCCGGCCTTGCTGGTGATGTAGTGGACAAAGTTCGGCACCAGGAGGTTCACCGTATCCGAGGCGATGTTGACGATCCGGCCCCAGCCATTCTTGCGCATGCCGTCGGCGAACGCTTTGGTCATCAGGAACATCGAATCGAGATTGACCGAAAGCACGCGCCGCCAATCCTCAAAGGTGATGTCGTCGAAGGTCTGCATCGGATAGATGCCGGCATTGTTGACCAGGATGTCGCAACGTCCGCCGCCCTGCTCGACCGCCTCCCGGAGCGCGGCGACGCTCGCCGGATTGCTGATGTCGCACACAACCGCGGTCGCCTTGCCGCCGGCGCGTTCGATCATTTGCAGCGTTTCGTCCGCCTTGGCGCGGTCGGCGATGAAAATCCGCGCGCCGTCCTCGGCCAATCGCACGGCTGACGCCTGGCCGATGCCAGCCGCAGCGCCGGAAATCACCGCGGTTTTGCCCGCGAGCCGTTTTGTCATTGGCCCCCTCCCGTTCTCGACGCGCAATTGTTGGCATATAAAGGCGGAAGCGAGAAGGAGTGCGGACCGTGACCAGCGGCAAGGACGACGAGGAGTTTTTCCGCCAGCGCGGCTTCGGCATCAAAATCGGCTTCGGCGAGCGGCCGGCGCTGATCGTCATCGATATGCTCAAGGGCTTCACCGATCCGGCCATGCCGCTCGGCGCGACCCTCGATGCCGAGATCGAGGCGCAGAAGCCGCTCCTCGACGTGGCGCATCAACGCGCCATCCCGGTCATCTTCTCGACGGTGATGTATGAGGAAGCCGACATCAAGGATGCCGGCATCTGGGCGCTCAAGCAGAAAGGCGCGCGCACGCTCACCGCCGGCTCGGAAGCGGTCAAGGTCGATCCGCGCCTCACCATGGCGCCGGGCGACATATTGCTGGTGAAGAAATACGCCTCGTGTTTCTTCGGCACCGACCTGGTGCCGCGCCTGAACGGCCGGCGCATCGACACGCTGATCATCACCGGCTGCACGACGTCGGGCTGCGTGCGCGCGACCGCGGTCGACGCGGTGCAGAACGGCTTTCGCCCGATGGTGGTGCGCGAAGCGGTCGGCGACCGCTCCAAGGCGGCACACGAGCAGAGCCTGTTCGACCTCAATGCCAAATACGCCGACGTCGTGTCGCTCGACGAGACGCTGCATTATCTGAAAACCGTCGGTCACAACCGGCCGGCGTGACAGATACATCCTCCCCCCGCGAAGCGGAGGGGGATGAGATTTCAAAACATCGGATAGGCCGGGTTGAGCGGCAGCCCGAATTCGGCGCGGCCGAAATTTTCCGCCGGCACGTCCCAGTTCATCACCACATGCGAGGAGATGGCGTGCACGTCGCGCCAGCAGCGCTGCGCCGAATTGTTGTCCATCAGTCCGCTCGAGCCGGCGATCTTGATCAGCGAATCCATGGCGTCGCGCAACATGCGCATGGCATAGGTGAAGTCGCGGCGAAGGAGCGTACGCGTCTGCAAATTCATGCCGGAATAGTCCTTGCGCGCGGTCGAAAGCGCGCGCCGCGCCAACAGCTCGGCGGCGTCGATCTGCGCGCCAATCTCGGCGACTTTGAGCTGCACCGGCACGTGCTGGGCGATCGCAAGCTGCGTGTAGGTGAGGTAACGCTGCCGCGTCCATTGCACGAAGTCGGCATAGCCGCCGCGCGCCGAGCCGAGCGCCGGAGCGAGCAGCGCGTAGGAATGCACCGCGATGAACGGCGTGCGGTAGATCGGATTGGTATTGACCTTCGAGCCGGGCGATTGCGCGTCGCGCAACGTGGAGAACGATACGCTGCGATGCTCGGGCACAAGGACGTTTTCAAGCTCGCAGGTGATCGAACCGGTGCCGCGCAGCCCCGCGCAATACCAAGTGTCGTCCTGCTTTACCTGCGACACCGGCACCAGATAAAGCCGCATGTCGGGATGATCCTCGCCCGGACGGAAGGCGAGACCGCCGATCATGATCCAGTGCGAATGGCGGAGCCCGCTACACCACGACCAGCGGCCGTCGAGCCGATAGCCGCCGGGCACGATCGTTACTTTTCCGGTCGGCGCCGCGGAGGTGGCGATGCAGGCCGCCTTGTTCTCGCTCCAAACATCGTGCTGCGCTTCATCGGGAAAGTGCGCAAGGATGCAGGCGTGATCGGCGAGATAATTGAGCACCCAGGCCGACGAGCCGCAGGTCGATTTGCCGAGTTCGATGGCGATGTCGAAGGCGACTTCGTGGTCGTGCTCGTAGCCGCCCCAACGCTTCGGCTGCAAAGTGTGAATAAGGCCGGAATCGAGATATTCCTCCACCGACTCGCGCGGGATTTCGCGGTCGCGTTCGGCCTTTTCGGCGCGCTCCTTTAGCTTCGGCGCCAGCGCCCGCGCCCGGCCGATCAGCTCATCGGCGCTCGGAATCTTCGCGGATGCGGGGGCCGACCGCAGTTCGGCGACACTCATGGCGCTCCTCCATTTTGCCGGCGAGATTGCGCCAGCGAACGGGGGGAATCAAGCGTGGCGCATGCTTGATCCGGCGCATGGTCCGGTGCCATCATTGCCGCAACGGACAGCTTGCCGGCAAAGAGCGACAACAATCCACGACGCGCCGGATACTCGGGGGGAACATGCGTCTTGGCTTTTTCATGATGCCGGTGCATCCGCCGCACCGCACGCTCACCGAAACCCTGGAAGAGGACACCGAGAAGTCGCTGCTGGCCGACCGGCTCGGCTTCGAGGAATTGTGGCTCGGCGAGCACTTTTCCGCCACCAGCGAGCCGATCCCCTCGCCGATGATGTTCATGGCCGGCCTGGTGCCGCGGACGAAAAATCTCCGCTTCGGCACCGGCGTGATCTGCATTCCCAACCATGATCCGCGCGTGGTCGCCGCCGAGGTGGCGCAGTTCGATCACATGAGCCGCGGCCGTTTCATGCTCGGCGTCGGGCCGGGCGGGCTGTTGTCGGACTTCGAGTTGTTCGGCCACGCCGACGTTACGGTGCGCAACCGCAAGGTCATCGAATCCGTCGGCATCATGCAGCGGATCTGGGCGCAGGATCCGCCTTACGAGATCGACGGCGAGTTCTGGAAGTTCAGCCTCAAGACCAACGTCGTTGCCGACCTCGGCATCGGCTATATGCCGAAGCCTTACCAAAAAGGCGGACCGCCGGTAACGTTGTCGCTGGCAAGCCCCAACTCATCCTCGGCGCGCACCGCTGCGCAGCAAGGCTGGGGCATTATTTCGGCCAACATCATCCCGACCTATTCGGTGGCATCGCACTGGAGCATCTACAGCAAGGCGTGCGCGGAGCTTGGCAAAAAGCCCTCCGGCGAGAACTGGCGGGTGTCGCGCAACATCATGGTGGCGCCGAGCGACGCCGAGGCTTACGACCGCGCCTTCGGCGCGAAATCTTCCAACCGCTACTTCTGGACCTATATCCGCGCCGCACTCGGCGGCGTCGGACTGTTGAGCATCCTCAAGCCGCGGCCGGAAATGACGGATGAGGAGGCGACCGTCGAGGCGATCACCGAAGGCTGCATCCTCTACGGTTCGCCCAATACCATGCTAGACAAGCTCATTGCCTTCCGCGACGAGGTCGGCCCGTTCGGCACGCTGTTGATGACGGGGCTCGACTGGGGCGGACCCAACGAGGCCTGGGAACGCCAGGCGATGGCGCTGATGGCCGAGCAGGTCATGCCGAAGTTCCATCAGCATGTGAGCGCGCAGGCGGCCGAGTAAGGCGAAAGCCGACATTTTGAACTGAATTTATTGCGCTGCGGCGGCCACGAGAGTTTCACAATGGCGTCGCAGCGGCGCCACAGACTCTGCTCAACATGCCGGCCATCGGGGTGCGGGTAACGAGCGTCGAGGAGATTCGACGATGAGCATCCAACTCGCCTGCAACAACGAAGTGGCTGCGACTCGCGATTTTGGCCGCCCCAGATGCCCGCGCTGCGGCAGCGTGTTGCTCGTAGCCGAGCGATCCGCATTCAACCTCAAGGGCCGCATTTGCCACGCGTGGTCGTGCGACGATTGCACGCACGAATTCGTGACCTCGATCCGTTTGTGGCCGTTGGCCGCGTAAAGTTCCCATCCGTTCTGTTGCGTTTGTTGTGTCAGTAATCTTGCATCGGCGCCAAGGGGTGCCGCCGCTGCCCGAGGCCGGGAACCGCAACGGTCGCTGCGACGTTGATCCAGCGACCCTTAAGCGCCAGTCGCTCGCTTTAGTGTAATCGCGCTGGCTCGTTGCGTCGGTTGAAGGCGCGAAGTCAAGTGACCCGCCGGCCCCGCGTATCATGCGGCCGGCGGGTTCTATTTTGCTGGCATTCCGTACGGCGAATACCGCGCGATGCCCGCTCTGCGTCCGGTTTACCCTCGAAAGCAGACTTGTCTGCACATTTGAGGCGCGAACGCGCCCTAGTCTGCATCCTCGCGCCGGTCGCCCTTGGCCGCCCATTGCTCCACGGTCGAGCCGAGATAATCGGCAAAGCGGCCGCCGGCGATCGCCGCGCGCGCTCCCGCCATCACCTGCTGGTAATAATAAAGATTGACGATCGAGAGCAGCGTGCCGCCGAGCGCCTCGCCGGCGCGGAACAGATGATGCAGATAGGCGCGCGAGAAATCGCGCGCGGCCGGGCAATTGCTCTCCGGGTCGAGCGGCCGCGGATCGTCGGCGTGATGCGCGTTCTTAATGTTGATCGGGCCGAAGCGCGTGAAGGCGAGCCCGTGCCGTCCATTGCGGGTCGGCAGCACGCAATCGAACATGTCGATGCCGCGCGCAATCGCGTGCAGCAGGTCTGCGGGTGTGCCCACCCCCATGAGATAGCGCGGCCGGTCCGTCGGCAGCGCCGCCGCCGTCGCGGCGACGACGTCGAGCATGACTTGTTGCGTCTCGCCGACGGCGAGCCCGCCGATGGCGTATCCGGGGAAGCCGATATCGGCAAGCGCGCGGGCGCTCGCGGCGCGAAGCTTCTGGTCGTCGCCGCCCTGCACGATGCCGAACAGCGCGCGGCCAGGCGCCGCCTTCTCGAACGCGCGCCTGCAGCGCTCGGCCCAGCGCAACGACAATTGCATGGCGCGCTCGATCTCGCTCCGCTCGGCTGGCAGCCGCACGCATTCGTCAAGCTGCATGGCAATGTCGGAGCCGAGCAGGATTTGCACTTCCATCGCCCGCTCTGGTGTCAGTTCGACCATGGCACCGTCGAGATGCGAGCGAAACACGACGCCTTGCTCGCTCACTTTGCGCAAGGCGGCGAGCGACATCACCTGGAAGCCGCCGGAATCGGTCAGAATCGGGTACGGCCAGTGCATGAAGGCGTGCAGGCCGCCGAGCAAGGCGATACGTTCGGCGGTCGGCCGCAGCATTAAGTGATAAGTGTTGCCGAGCAGGATTTCGGCGCCCGACGCGCGCACGTCGTCGTGATGCACGCCCTTGATCGAGGCTTGGGTGCCGACCGGCATGAACGCTGGCGTGTGTACCACGCCATGCGCCGTGGCGATCTCGCCCACGCGTGCTGAGCCGTCGATGGCGGCGAGGCGGAAGGAAAAGGAATTCGGCATCAGAATTGGCTTCACCTGATTTGTGGACCGTGCAGCTTGAACATTTCCATCCGGCCTTATAGGTTCACCGCGCTTTGGAGGATCGTTACATGAGCGTGGATGGTAGCTGGAATCTCGTGGTGTCTACGCCAATGGGCGACCGTCAGGCCAATCTTTCGGTAAAGGCCGAGGGCAGCGCGCTCAAGGGCACCCAAGCGGCCGACGGAAATTCGACCGAGATTTTCGACGGGACGGTCAATGGCAACGAAGCGTCCTGGAAGGTATCGATCACCGACCCCATGCCAATGACGCTCGAATTCACCGGCACGATCAACGGCGACAAGATCAGTGGCAGCGTGCAACTGGGGACCTTCGGCACCTCCTCGTTCTCCGGTACGCGCAGCTAGCGAGCCTGCCTGTCAATTCGGCCGGCACGCTGTTGCCGAAACAACAAACACGCGTCGCCATAGGAATAGAACCGGTAGCCGGCGGCAATTGCGTGCCCATAGGCCCGCTGCATCACGTCGAGCCCGCAGAAGGCGCAGACCAGCATGAACAGCGTCGAGCGCGGCAGATGGAAATTGGTCAGCATCGCGTCAACGGCGCGAAAGCGGTAGCCGGGCGTGATGAACAGCGCGGTCTGGCCGGAAAATTCGGCGAGCGCGCCGTCGGCGGCGACAGCGCTTTCCAGGAGCCGCAGCGCCGTGGAACCGACCGCGACAATGCGCCCACCGGCGCCGAGCGTGGCGTTGAGCGCCGCCGCGGTGTCGGCAGTGACACTCCCCCATTCCGGCTGCATGTGGTGACCGGCTGTGTCTTCGGCCTTCACCGGCAGGAAGGTGCCCGGCCCGACATGCAGCGTCACGCGATGCAGCGCGATGCCGCGCTTGGCTGACGCCTCCACGATGCCTTCCGTGAAATGCAGACCGGCGGTCGGCGCCGCCACCGAACCGTCTTCGCGCGCGAACATGGTCTGATAGTCGGTGCTGTCGCGCTCGTCGGCGGGACGCCGGCCGGCGATATAGGGCGGCAAGGGCATGTCGCCGCGCTCGGCCAACGCCCGGTCGAGCACCGCGCCATGGAACGCAAACGACAGAGTCACCTCGCCGCCCTCGCCTTTGGCTTCGACCGTGGCGTCAAGCTGGTCGAGGAAGCAGACACGGCCTTCACTGCCGAAACGGATGACGTCGCCGACCGCGAGCCGCTTGCCGGGTTTCACCAGTGCGTTCCAGCGCGAGCCGTCGAGCCTTTTGACCAACGTCGCGGCGATGGCCGGTTCGTGCTCGCCGCGGCCGATGCGGCGGCCGTGCAGGCTCGCCGCAATGACTTTGGTGTCATTGACCACGATCGCGTCGCCGGCACGCAACAATTCCGGCAAGTCGCGGACGGCGCGATCCGCAAGCGGCGGCGAGCCGCCCGGCCTGACCACCAAGAGCCGCGCGCTGTCGCGCGGCGACGCCGGCCGCAGCGCGATGCGGTCCTCCGGCAGGTCGAAATCGAACAGATCAGTGCGCATCGGGTTGATTATAATGATCGTCATTGCGGCTAGCGGGAATAAGCGGATTTGCTGGCAAATTACTTAGCGTTGTCGATGGTCCGATCGTCAACAAAGCGGATCGCGAGCGGGCGGCCGGCGACCGCTTCGCCCATCCTTTCGCTGAAATGCAGCGGCACGCAGCGCTTGAGCGCTGCGTCAACGGCGTCACGATATATATCGCGCACCTCGCTCGAAGCATCGTGGCTCGCGTAAGTCACCCGCGGCGGCGCGATCATCGCGCCGTCGCGCTTGAACGCGAAACGGATGGTGTATTCCATGCCGTGGCGCGCTGCCTCTTTCGGCGGCGGCACCCAGCAGCCGCGCAGCGCCGTGAACATGTCGCGGATCGAGTCGAGTTCGTGATCGTCCACCGGATGCAGGTCGGCGCCATTTTCGCCGCCGGCGGCTTCGCCGCCTTGGCCGTCGTTGTCGGTCGAAACGATGGTCAGCCGCAGGCCTTCGCCGAGCGGCACCGGAAACTCCGGAAAACACGGACCACGCTGGAAAACACCGCAGAATGACGGATGACAGGGATGCCCGCTCAGCACGCTGCACGGTGCGCGCGCCGGCGGCACGTGGTTGAGCGCCGCAGCCCGGGTTGCGGCAGCGTGGCCGACAAGGCCGATCGCGCCGGCGACAACCGCGATCGCTGCCCTGGCGGCGCGCATAGCTCCTGTTACTTCACGTCGGCCGCCACCAGCATGTGGATGATGCGGTCGGGTTTGCTCGGCGGCTCGCCGCGCTTGAGCTTGTCGACGAATTCCATGCCGCTGACGACCTGGCCAACCACGGTGTATTGGCCGTTGAGGAACGAGCCGTCGGCGAACATGATGAAGAACTGGCTGTTGGCCG
>CAYVPC010000090.1:0-12548 GCA_964453555.1 uncultured Hyphomicrobiales bacterium
TCTTCGATTTGCGCGGCCTAAAATGCCCGCTGCCGGTGCTGCGCACGCGCAAGGCACTGGCCGCCATGAGCGAAGGCGATATCCTGACTGTCGCCTGCACCGACCCGCTCACCAGCATCGATATTCCGCACATGCTGCGTGAGACCGGCGACGCGCTGGTAGACACGCGCATGAAAGGTAACGTCATCACCTTCCGCATCCGCAAGCGGCGAAGCCACCGTCCTTAGACCGGGACCGACGTCGCGTCGTAGGTGAACAACCAGTCGTAGCGGTCCTTCACGCGCTCGTCCTGCCATTCGCGCGCGACATGGGCTTGCGCCGCTTCCGCGTCGGCCAATGCCTGGCTGTGGAAGCGCGGGATCATCGCTGCGGAGCCGTCAACCGCCTGGTTGGCGCGAAGCCGGCGCGCGGCCTCATAGCGCGCAAACGCGGTTTCGTGATCGGCTGGATACTTTTCTAGGCAACGCGCCAGCACAAAGCCGTCCTCGATCGCCATCACCGCGCCCTGCGCAAGGAACGGCACCATCGGATGACAGGCGTCGCCCAGGAGCGTGCAGCGCCCGTCGCTCCACCGCTCCATAGTCGGGCGCAGCGCCAGCGCCCACTTATACGGCGCCTCGATGCCGCGGATGATCGCGTGCACATCGGCGTGCCAGCCGTGAAAGTCGCTCAGCAACTCTTCGGTGGTGCCGCGCACATTCCAGCCTTCGACCTGCCAGTCGCTGCGTTCGCGGATGCCGACGAAGTTGAGCAGCGTCCCGGCACGCAGCGGATAATGCACGACGTGGCCACCCGGGCCGACCCAATTGGTGCCGATCAGGCGCGGGATCGAGGCTGGCAACGTCTCAATCGGCACGACGCCGCGCCAGGCGGTGATGCCGCAAAATTGCGGTTTGGGCGCGCCGAACAGGCTCGCACGCATGATCGAATGTAGACCGTCGGCCCCGATCGCAATTTTCGCGGTCACTGGCGCCGCGTTCTCAAATAAAAGTTCGACACGATCCGGCGTTTGCCGGACGCCTGTGCATTCGTGGCTCAAATGAACCGCATCCGGCCTTTCCCGCAGCAGCGCCTCGGCGATGACATTGTGCAAGTCGCCGCGATGGATGGTGATGTAAGGAAAGCCGTAGCGCTCACGGGACTCCATACCGAGATCGAACAGCTTCCAGCTTTGCCCGGTGTTCCACAGCCGGATCGCCTTGCCGGCCGGCAGCACCTGCACTTTCTCGAGCGCTTCCCCGAGCCCGAGCGCATGCAGCACGCGGGTGCCGTTGGCACTGACCTGCACCCCGGCGCCGAGCTCGCGCAGTTCCGGCGCCTGCTCATAGACATCGACGTCGATGCCGCGCCGGACCAGCGCCAGCGCCGCCGCAAGTCCGCCGATGCCGGCGCCGACAATGGCGATGTTGTCCCGCATGGACCGCCGCCTCGCCGCTCACTCAGGCTCGCCGGCAGCGTTGCGCGTAAGATCGACGAACACATCGTCGCCCCTGAGCACGACCTGATAGGTGCGCAACGGCACCTCGCAGGGCGGACTCACAACCTCACCGGTCCGGACGCGGAACGAGCCCATATGCATGCAGCACTCGATCACGTCGCCGTCGAGCATGCCATCGGCCAGGCTCGCGGCGGCGTGCGTGCATTCGTCGTCGGTGGCGTAGTAGGTGCCGTCGATATTATAGATCGCCAGCGTTTTGGCGCCGACTGCAAACGCCTTCACCGTTTCCGGCGCCACGTCCGACTTCGCACATGCGCGCACCACGTCATCCGCCATCGTTGATCCCTCCACACGATTCTTGTCTAGAATAAAGGCGAGAGGACCGGAAGCATGCAAGTCCTTATCGTCGGCGCTGGCGTGGTCGGGCTCGCGGTCGCGCGCACGGCGGCCGGCCGCGGCCATGATGTGATCGTCGCCGAGGCGACCGGCGGCATCGGCAACGGCGTTTCCTCGCGCAACAGTGAGGTCATCCATGCCGGCATTTACTATCCGGCCGGCTCGTTGCGGGCCCGGCATTGCACGCGTGGGCGGCGACTGTTGTACGAATTTTGCGCTTCGTATGGCGTCGCCCACAAAAAGTGCGGCAAGCTCATCGTTGCCACCAACGCGGCCGAGCAGGCCAAGGTCGAAACACTGCTGGCACATGGCCTCAAGAACGGCGTCGAAGGGCTTGAGCTGATCGGTGGGAACGCGGCGCGCGCACTCGAGCCGGAACTCTTCTGCATTGGCGCGCTGTCGTCGCCGGAATCCGGCATTATCGACAGCCACGCCTTTATGCTGGCACTCTGGGGCGAACTGGAAGACCGCGGCGGCCGGATCGCCTTCGAGACGCCGGTCGAGGCAATGTCCTATGTGGCGCCGCACTGGCAAGTGCGGTTCGGCGGCACCGCCGCTGGCACGGTCGCCTTCGATGCGGTCGTCAACTCGGCTGGGCTCGGCGCGCAAGCGCTCGCGCGCCGCATCGATGGCTATCCGGCGGACAACGTCCCGCCGCTCGTTCTTGCCAAGGGCAATTACTTCGGCTTCACCGGCAAACCCGCGTTCTCGCGGCTCATTTATCCGACACCGGTCGACGGCGGTCTCGGCGTGCACGTGACGCTCGACATGGCCGGCCGCATGCGCTTCGGCCCGGACGTCGAATGGATCGAGCGCGAAAGTTATACGGTCGATCCGCAGCGCGCTGACGCCTTTTACGACCGCATCCGCGCCTATTGGCCGGGTATTCCGGCCGGCTCGCTGGTGCCGGACTATTGCGGCATCCGGCCGAAGCTCAGCGGGCCCGGACAACCGCAGTCGGATTTCATGATCGCCGCAGAGACCACGCACGGACTGCCGCGCCTTGTCTGCCTGTTCGGCATCGAGTCGCCGGGGCTGACCGCTTCGCTGTCGCTGGCGGAAGAGGTCGCCGATTATCTCGTAGCCTGAAATTCGGCCGCGCCGTCACTTCTGCGTCATCATCATGATCAGCCCGCCGACGAGGGCAAGCAGCCCGCCGCCCAGAGCAACATATTGCAAGATCAAGACCGCCTGCGGCTGCGCCTCACTCCCGGTCGACATATTGAGGACGGCAAGCGCCGTCGCGCCCGCGCCAAGGAGCGCAATCTTGCGTGGAGTGGACCGCTTCGCTTGAGTTTTGTTGCGTTGGTCGTCGCTCACGGCCACCCCCGTCACGGAACCACAGGCGGGTGATATGGCAGCGTGTAGGCCAACAGCCACAGCAGGAACAGCACCAGCGGCAGGTGCACGATCAATTGCAGGAAGGTGAAGCCGACCAGGTCGCGCGCGCGCAACCCCAAAACGCCGAGCAGCGGCAGCATCCAGAACGGATTGATCAGGTTCGGCAGCGCCTCCGCCGCATTATAGATCTGCACCGCCCAACCGAGATGTACTTTGAGATCGTTGGCGGCCTGCATCACATAGGGCGCTTCCAGCAGCCACTTGCCGCCGCCGGAAGGAACAAAAAAACCGAGGATCGCCGAATAGACGCCGATCACCAGTGGATAGGTGTGCTGGCTGGATATGCTGACGAACGCATGGCTGATCTGGTCGGATAAAGTCACGCCGGCGGCGTTCTTCGCCTGCGTCAGGATCGTGGCGATGGCGCCGTAGAGCGGAAACTGGATCAGCACGCCCGCAGTGGCCGGCACCGCCTTGGCGACGGCGGCGAGGAAACGCTTTGGCCGCCAGTGCAGCAGCAGGCCCGCCATGACGAACATGAAATTGTAGGTATTGAGGTTCGAAATCGCGACGATCGCGCTTTGGCGGGAGAATTCGTAGACCAGCCATCCGATCGCAAGCAGGACCAGCAGAACGGTCAGGAGCGGCGAATGCTCCAGCCACTCGCCGGGCTTTTGCGGCGGCACCGTGATCGCATCGTCGTGGGAGATTTCGATGCCCATGGCTTCCGCGGTCATCGCCGCGTTCGGCCCCGGCGCCGACAGGATCGCGATCGTGATGGATACCACGAGCAGCACGGCGGTGATCACGAACGATTGCCACATGAAGATCGTTTCGGTGAACGGGATCACGCCAGTGATCGCCAGCAGGCTTTTCGGCACGCTTGCCGGATTTGCCTGCAACTGCGCGGCGGAGGAAGACAGGCCCATCGCCCAGGTCGCGCCCAGCCCGAGATACGCGGCCGCGCCGGCGGCGCGGTAATCCATGCGCAAATCGCGCCGCTCCGCCAACGCGCGCACCAGAAGGCCGCCGACGATGAGGCTGAATCCCCAGTTGAGCAGCGAGGCCACCATGCTGGCGGCGGCGACCAGTCCGACCGCGCCGGTGCCGCTGTTCGGCAATTGCGCAAGCCCGCGGATAAGCCGCTGCGCCGGCGCCGAGGTGGCGACGACATAGCCGCCGATGACGATGAACGCCATCTGCATCGTAAACGTTATGAGGCTCCAGAAGCCGTTTCCGAACGCCTGGCTGACCGCGACCGGCGTTGCTCCGTTGATCATCGCGCCGGCGGAAACCACCACCACGGCAATCGCCACGAAAATAAAGGCGTCGGGGAACCAGCGCTCGGCCCAGGCTGTAAACGCGATCGCAAGCCGCACCAAAGCGCCGTCGCGCAGCGGCGGACGCTCCTGTATAGCCGAGGTTGTGTTGGACATCGTGGCCCCTCCCCGTCGGCGGCATACCCCGGTTTGCGGCCGGGCTTTACCGCCGCGCGAAGATTATCAGGAGGAGACCGAGCAGGGCTATGCCGCCACCGTAGTAAATCCACCGGGATTGGCTGACCATGAAGCTCGAGGCGGGATAGGGAAAATAGTCCGATCCCTGGCCCATGAAGACCAGTCCTGCGAGCAAAAGAACGATGCCGATCAGCGTCAGCAGCGGATTCATTTTCCAGTCAATGCGCGGCGTCCCAATTGTCCGCCGCATGAGCTTCGACCTGGAGCGGTACCGACAGCGATACCGCCGGCAAAGGGGCGTCCACCATCACCTTCTTGATCACCGGCAGCGATTTTTCCACTTCCGCGTTCGGCACTTCGAACACCAACTCGTCGTGCACCTGTAACAGCATCTGCGCCGCAAGCCTGTGCCTGGCGAGCGCCCCCTCCATGCAGATCATGGCGCGGCGGATGATATCGGCGGCGCTGCCCTGCAGCCGTGCATTGATCGCGGCTCGCTCGTTGAAGGAGCGGACCGAGGCATTGGAAGCCTTGATCTCGGGGTAGTGGCATTTGCGGCCGAATAACGTCTTGACGTAGCCATTCTTCTTGGCGAATTCCTTGGTGGTTTCGATGTAGTCGCGGATGCCGGGGAAGCGCTCGAAATATTTCTTGATGTAGGCGGCGGCCTCCTCGCGCGCGATGCCGAGCTGGTTGGCCAGCCCGAAGGCGGAAATGCCGTAGACGATGCCGAAATTGATCGCCTTGGCGCGGCGGCGGATCTCGGCTGGCATGCCCTTTACCGGCACGCCGAACATCTCGCTCGCGGTCATGGCGTGAATGTCGAGGCCCTCGCGGAAAGCCTTTTGCAGCGGTTCGATGCCGGCAATCTCGGCGAGAAGCCGCAGCTCGATCTGCGAGTAATCGGCGGACACGAGCTTCGTTCCCGGTGCCGCGATGAAAGCGCGGCGGATTTTGCGGCCGTCCTCCGTGCGCACCGGGATGTTCTGCAAATTCGGATCGGACGATGACAGCCGTCCGGTGGTGGTGGAGGCGAGCGCGTAATTGGTATGCACGCGATGCGTCGTTGGGTTGACGAAGTCGGGCAGCGCGTCGGTGTAGGTCGATTTCAGCTTGGAGACCTGCCGCCAGTCGAGAATTCTCTGCGGCAGCTTGTGGCCCTGCTCCGCCAGCTCTTCGAGAGCGCGCGCGCCGGTCGCCCATTGGCCGGTCTTGGTCTTGGTGCCGCCTTCCAGCCTGAGCTTGCCGAACAAGATGTCGCCGAGCTGCTTCGGGCTACCGGGATTGACGGTTTCGCCGGCGATCGCATTGATCTCGGCCTCGAGCGCGGCCGCCTCCTGCGCGAACTCGCCGGAGAGCCGCGAGAGGATTAGCCGGTCGATCGAGATGCCGCGCCGCTCCATATGCGCCAGCACCGCGAGCAGCGGCCGCTCCAGCGTCTCGTACACGGCGAGCACTTGGCCGGCAGGGAGCCGCGGCTTGAGCGCCTGCCACAGCCGCAAAACGATATCGGCCCTCTCGGCGGCGTATTCGGTCGCCTGCTCGATCCCGAGCAAATCGAAAGTGATTTTGGTCTTGCCGGGCTTGAGCAACTTGTCGATCGCGACCGCGGCGTGCGTGAACGTGCTTTCGGCGAGCGCGTCGAGCGCGTGGTTTTGCCGGCCGGCGTCGAGCGCATACGACATCAGCATGGTGTCGTCGTAAGGGGCGATCTCGATGCCCCGCAGCGCGAACATCTGCCAGCCGGATTTCAGATCATGACCGATCTTGAGCACGCCCATGTCGGTGAGGAGCGGCTTAAGCGCCTCGAGCGCGGCGGCCTCGGGTATCTGGCCGGGCGCGACGTCGCCACGGAAAAGGCCGTCAACACCCCCCTCGCCGCCTTGCCGGTGCGAGAGCGGCACATAGCAGGCCTCGTTCGGCGCAAGCGCAAGCGAAAAGCCGCACAGCTCCGCCTGCATCGGATCGTGGCTTCCCATCATTTCATCGACGGCGACGAAGCCCGCTTCGCGTGCGCGCGCGATCCAGCCATTAAGCTCATCGATGCTGCGCAATGTCTGGTATTTCGAGCTGTCGAATTTGGCGTTGCGGGCGGCCTCGACGCGCGCGGCGGCGAGCGCCTGCGGCGTGAGCGGGACGTAAACCGGAGCTTCCGGCCTGCCGGTGCGGGAAGAATCACCCGGCTGTGCCGGGCGGCCAAGCGGAAGTTGCAGAGCGGCGCCGCTTTGCACCGGCTCGGCTCTTTGGCCGCTGCCCCCAGCCAGCTTTTTATCAGCCTCGATCTCGCCGGCCTCGATGCTGGAAAATTCGGCGACGCGCCGCATCAGCGCATTGAATTCCATCGCCTTGAGAAAAGCGATCAGCCTTTTGTAGTCGGGCTCGTGCACCGCGAGATCGCCGATCGGCACGTCGAGCTTGACGCGGTCGTCCAGCGTGACGAGCTTTTTCGACATCCGCGCCGCCTCGGCGTGCTCGATGAGCGATTGCCGGCGCTTTTCCTGCTTGATCTCGTTCGCGCGCTTGAGCAGCGTTTCGAGGTCGCCGTATTCGCCGATCAATTGCGCCGCGGTCTTGACGCCGATGCCGGGCACGCCCGGCACGTTGTCGGTCGAATCGCCGATCAGCGCCTGCACCTCGATGACTTTCTCCGGCGGCACGCCGAACTTTTCCACCACCTCGGCGCGGCCGATCCTCTTGTCCTTCATGGTGTCGAACATGACCACGCCGTCGCCGACGAGCTGCATCAGATCCTTGTCCGAGGACACGATGGTGGCGGTGGCACCGGCCTCGCGCGCCTCGCGCACGTAGGTCGCGATCAGGTCGTCGGCCTCGAAACCGTCCTGCTCGAGGCTGGGCAGATCGAAGGCGGCGACCGCCTCACGGATGTATTTGAATTGCGGCTTGAGGTCGTCGGGCGGATCGGGCCGGTGCGCCTTGTAGTCGGCATACATCACGGTGCGGAACGTCTTTTCCGACTTGTCGAATACGACGGCGAGATGGGTCGGCTTTTCGTCCGGCTTCATGTCGCGCAAAAGCTTCCACAGCATGTTGCAGAAGCCGAACACGGCATTGAGCTGGAGCCCGTCCGACTTGCGGCTGATCGGCGGTAGCGCGTGATAGGCGCGGAACACGTAGCCCGAGCCGTCGACCAGAAAGACGTGATCGCCTTTCTTCAGCGGCCTGGCGGCGGGCGCCGCCGCGGCGGGCTTGGTCTTTTGTGCGGCAGGCATGATCACCGGTAATATAAGAGTTTGGCCGGAATTATCACTGTGGATAACGCCGCAAATTATTCGCCGCTGCCGATCGACGCCGCGCTCCCGGACCTGACGGGGGCACTGCGCGACCGGAACGCGGCCGTTCTGGTCGCCCCGCCGGGCGCCGGCAAAACGACCCGCGTGCCGCTGGCGCTGGCCGCCGAGCCGTGGGCCGAAGGCCGCCGCATCCTGGTGCTGGAGCCGCGCCGGCTTGCCGCCCGCGCCGCCGCCGAGCGAATGGCGAAAACGCTGGGCGAGCGCGTCGGCGATACCGTCGGCCTGCGGGTGCGTTTCGGCTCGAAGCTTTCCCGCAAAACCCGCATCGAGATCGTCACTGAGGGGATTTTCACCCGGCTGATCCTCGACGACCCGATGCTGGAAGGTGTGGCCGCCGTCCTGTTCGACGAGTTCCACGAGCGATCGCTCGACGCCGATCTCGGCCTCGCCTTGGCACGCGACGCGCAGCAGGGCCTGCGCGAAGACCTGCGCCTCCTCGTCATGTCGGCGACCATCGACGGTGCGCGGGTGGCGAAGCTTCTCGGTGACGCGCCTGTAATTGCCGCCGAAGGCCGCATCTTTCCGGTCGAGACGCGCTATCTCGGCCGCGATGCGCGGCCGATCGAGCCGCAAATGGCCGACGCTATCGTGCGGGCACTGCGCGCCGATAGCGGCTCGCTGCTGGCCTTTCTGCCCGGCGCCGCCGAAATTCGCCGCACCGCGTCACTCCTAGACGGACGGCCCGATCCGGCGACGGACATCGTGCCGCTCTACGGCGCGCTGGCCGGCGACGAACAGGTCCGTGCCATCGAGCCGGCTCAACCCGGCCGGCGCAAAATCGTGCTCGCGACCTCGCTTGCCGAGACATCGATCACTATCGAGGGCGTACGCATGGTGGTCGACAGCGGGCTAGCGCGCGTGCCGCGCTACGAGCCCGATGTCGGGGTGACGCGGCTCGAGACGGTGCGGGTGTCGCGCGCGGCCGCCGATCAGCGCCGTGGCCGCGCCGGCCGTACCGAGCCCGGAGTCTGCTACCGGCTGTGGGACGAGCCGCAGACCGCCGCGCTCGAACCTTACGCCCGGCCGGAAATCCTGTCCGCCGATTTGTCGTCCTTCGTGCTCGACCTCGCCGCCTGGGGCAGCGGACCGGATCAACTCGCTTTCCTCGATCCGCCGCCGCGCCCGGCGCTCGCCGAAGCCAGTGCCCTACTGCACGACCTCGGCGCCGTCGACATTGGCGGCCGCATCACCGAGGAAGGCCGCATGCTGCGGCGCCTGCCGCTGCCGCCGCGGCTCGCGCGTATGGTGGTCGACGCGGCAGTCGAAGGCGCCGCGCTGCCGGCCGCCGAAATCGCCGTGCTGATCGGTGAGCGCGGCCTCGGCGGCGACGGCGCGGATCTAACGGTGCGCCTCGACGCGCTGTGCCGCGACCGCTCGCCGCGCGCCCGCGATGCCCGCGCGCTGGCGGCAAGATGGGCCGAGATTGCAAACGCGGCGCCATCCGGCAAAGGGAATGGCCACGTCAGCGCGGGCGCCCTGCTAGCGCTGGCCTATCCCGAACGCATTGCCAAGAATCGGGGCGGCGGGGGTGGCGCGTTCATCCTCGTCAACGGGCGCGGCGCGCAAGTCGACCCCGCCTCTGCGCTCGCACGCGAAGCCTATCTCGCCGTCGCTGAGCTGACCGGCAGCGCCGCCGCCGGCCGCATCTTGCTCGCGGCACCGATCGCGCTTGCCGAGATCGAAGCGCGCTTTGCCGACCGCATCATCGCGCGCGAGGAGATCGCTTTCGATCCGGCCGCCGCCAGTCTCCGCACGCGCCGACAGCGGCGGTTGGGCGCGATTGCGCTTGCCGATCAGCCGCTGCCGGTCGCACCGAGCGAAGCGGCGGCGCGCATGCTGGCGGAAGGCGTGGTGCGGCTCGGTATCGGCCGGCTGCCGTGGAGCAAAGCGCTGCGGCAATGGCGCGACCGGGTTATGTTCCTGCGCGGCGCCGAAGGCCAACACGCCGAACATTCATGGCCGGACTTGTCCGACGACGCGCTTGTTGCCGACCTAGATTGGCTTGCGTCCGTGTTTGCCGGCAAAACTTCGCTCGCCGAATTGTCGACCGATGAATTTGCCGCCGCGCTCGCGGCGCGCCTGCCCTACCCGTTGCGGCAGCGGCTTGAGGCCGAAGCACCGACCCACTTCAGCGCACCGACCGGTTCGCAAGTGCCGATCGACTACGAGGCGGAGGCCGGACCGAAAATCTCTATCCGTGTGCAGGAGCTTTTCGGCCTTGGCCGCCACCCGGCGATCGCCGGCGGAAAGGTCCCGCTGCTGGTCGAATTGCTGTCGCCGGCGCACCGGCCGGTGCAGACGACGCGCGATCTGCCCGGCTTCTGGCGCGGCAGCTACGCCGCCGTGCGCGCCGAAATGCGCGGCCGCTATCCGAAACACCCTTGGCCGGACGATCCGTTGGCCGCTACCGCCACGCGTCGCGCCAAGCCGCGCAAGGCTTAGCGGCCGGCCTTAAAGCCCGGTTGCGGCAAGGGCCACCACGACGGCCATCAGGGCCCAGCCAAAATGCCGTCCCCGCGTCGCCCAGGCGTTGCCGACGGCGGCGCACCCGAATGTGAAAATGCTGGCCGCGATAATCCAGTTGCGCGCGGCTTCATTGCCGAGCTTCGGCGCTGCGACGAGGAGAATTGCGAGACTTATCCACGCTACCGTGCCGCATTGCCACACCAGCCGCAGCAACAGGCGGATCCGCTCCGGCTCAACGCGCACGCGGGCGAAAATCTTCGTCTCGCCGATTATCCCGTGCACGACAGATACGGCGAGAGCCAATATCCCGGCCGACTGGACAAGGAGATCGCGCATTGCGAAACTCCATACAGTAATGTATGGACGGAATATCATCGCAATTCGGCAACGTCAATACAGTGTCAATACAGTAGTGTATGGAACATGCGCGGCCACCGACTGGGTCCGGCGGAGTGGGTGAATGCGGGACTGAAAAGACTCGCAAAATCCGGATTTGCCATCCTCAAGGCCGACGCGCTTGCCAAAACGCTCGGCATCACCCGGGGCAGCTTCTATTGGCACTTCGTGGACGTATCCGCGTTCCATGCGGCGATCCTGCGGCGCTGGCGCGAGATCGCGCTGGAGAACATCATCGAGGAGATCGACGCCGCCGCCGACGATCGCCTGGAGACGCTGCTTTACCGCGCATTTTCGGCGGCCGGTTCGGACATCGAAGGGGCCGTGCGCGCCTGGGCCACCGCGGATCCGCGGGCGAAAGCGGCGGTCGAAGCGGTCGATGCAGAGCGGTTGCGCTATCTACGGAAATTACTGATAGAAGTCGGCCTTCACGCGAATCTGGCCGGAACGCGCGCCGGCATCATCTACTGGTCCTATCTTGGGTTCGTGCTTTCGCCGAACAAGCCGGACCGCGCTTTTTTGAAGCGCGCCATCACGGACCTGACACAACTCGCACGCTCAAATCCCCGCCAGCCAACGAAGCCGCGGTCCGCGAGACGACCCCGCCGGCGCATGAAGCGGGCGGCGAAATAGCCGGCACGAAGCGGCGAATTGGCTGCAACCGCGATCCGCTCTTATATTGGACGCTGATTCCCGAGGCATAGATGTTCCCCAAGCCCAAGCCTTTGCTAAAGCCCAACACCTACGCTTACGAATCCGAGCCGATGGTGAAGGCGACCGGCTTTCGCGAATACGACGCGCGCTGGCTGTTCGGCAGCGAAATCAACCTGATGGGCGTCGAGGCGCTCGGTTTGGGCCTCGGCACGCTCATTCACGAACTCGGCGTGAAGCCCGAAATCGTCACCGGCCACGATTTCCGCTCCTACTCCGCCTCGATCAAGATGGCGCTCACCAACGGCCTCATCGCCGCCGGCTGCAAGGTGCACGATATCGGGCTTGCGCTGACGCCGATGGCCTATTTCGCGCAGTTCGAGCTCGATTTGCCCTGCGTCGCCATGGTCACGGCCTCGCACAACGACAACGGCTGGACCGGCGTGAAGATGGGCGCCAACCGCCCGCTCACTTTCGGGCCGGATGAGATATCGCGATTGAAAGACATCGTGCTCAACGGCCGCTACAAGATGAAGGGCGGCGGCGCTTACGCTTACGTCGAGAATTTTCCGGCGCGCTATATCGCCGACTTGACCAACCGGCCGAAGCTTAAACGAAAGCTCAAAGTCGTCTGCGCGTGCGGCAACGGCACCGCCGGCGCATTCGCACCGCAGGTGCTGGAAAAAGTCGGCTGCGAGGTCGTGCCGCTCGATTGCGAACTCGACCACACCTTTCCGCGCTACAATCCGAACACCGAAGACATGAAAATGCTGCACGCCATGCGCGACGCCGCGCTGGCCAGCAAAGCCGACGTGGCGTTGGGCTTCGACGGCGACGGCGACCGCTGCGGCGTCGTCGACAATGAGGGCGAAGAGATATTCGCCGACAAGGTCGGCGTCATGCTCGCGCGCGATATTTCCGCTTCGCACAGGAACGCTCTGTTCGTCGCCGATGTGAAATCGACCGGCCTGTTCATGACCGATCCGCTGCTGATCAAAAACGGCGCCAAGACGGATTACTGGAAGACCGGACACTCATACATGAAGCGCCGGGTCAACGAGATCGGCGCCATCGCCGGCTTCGAGAAATCCG
>CAYVPC010000091.1:0-12117 GCA_964453555.1 uncultured Hyphomicrobiales bacterium
GCATGCGCTGAAATACGGCGACCGGCTCGACCTTGCGCCGATGATGGGGCGCTGGCTCGGCCAGGCCGGCCGCGAACTTCTGGCCGAGGCCGACGCGCTCGTGCCGGTGCCGCTGTACTGGCGCCGGCGTTGGGCGCGGCGCTTCAATCAATCGGCCGTGCTGGCCGCCGCCGTTTCCGCCGCAAGCGGCGTGCCGATTGCGGCCGAGGCGCTCAAGCGCGTGAAGCCGACCGCGCAGCAGGTCGGCCTGTCGCGATCCGAGCGCGCCGCCAATGTGCAAGGCGCGTTCCGGGTGCCGCCGGAAAGCAAGGCCGCCGTGGTCGGCCGCCGGCTCGTTCTGATCGACGATGTACTGACGTCGGGCGCCACGGTCGAAGGCTGCGCCAAAGCGCTGCTTCGCGCCCGCGCCGCCAGTGTCGATGTGCTGGTGTTCGCCCGGGTTGCCGATCCGGCGCGAACGTCCATATAAGGATTTACAGCAATTAACGCGCCGTTATGACTTCCGTCGAAATCTATACCAGGGAGTTTTGCCAGTATTGTCACTGGGCAAAGGAGCTGCTTTCCCGCAAGGGCGTGAGCTTCCGTGAGATCAACGTCACCGGGAATTTGCAGATGCGGCAGGAGATGATCGAACGCTCGAACGGCGGCGACACGTTCCCGCAGATTTTCATTGGCGCGACCCATGTTGGCGGTTGCGACGAACTTTATGCGCTCGAGGAGGCAGGCAAGCTCGACGCCTTGCTTGGCAAGGGCGAAGGGCAGCGGGCATGAGCGCGGCTCAGTCCACTTTCAAGGTCGGCTTGGTGCAGATGCGCTCGGGCGTCGATCCGCAGGCCAATCTTGCGGCTGCGCTCGCGGCGATCGAGGAAGCGGCGCGCGCCGGCGCGGCCTATGTGCTCACGCCCGAGATGACCAACATCATGGAGGTCAAGCGCGAGCGACTGTTTGCCAATATCGCCGAGGAAGAGCTCGATCCGACGCTGGCGGTCATGCGCGAAGCCGCCCGCAAGCATTCGATCTACGTCCATCTCGGCTCGCTCGCCGTGAAAGTTTCGGCCGACAAGGCGGCGAACCGTTCGTTCCTGATCGACCGCCGCGGCGACGTGATCGCGCGCTACGACAAGATTCACATGTTCGACGTCGATCTGGCGAACGGCGAAAGCTACCGCGAATCGCGCAACTATCGCGCCGGCGACGTTGCCGTGGTCGTTGACCTGCCATGGGGCCGGCTCGGCGTGAGCGTGTGCTATGATTTGCGCTTTCCGGCGCTTTATCGCGCGTTGGCGGAAGCCGGCGCGTCGTTTCTTTCTATTCCGTCGGCTTTCACCAGGCAGACCGGCGAGGCGCATTGGCACGTGCTCATGCGGGCGCGGGCCATCGAGAACGGCTCCTTCGTCTTCGCCGCCGCGCAAGGCGGCAAACACGAGAATGGGCGCGAGACTTTCGGCCACTCGCTGGTCGTCGATCCGTGGGGCCAAATCCTGGCTGAGGGCGGAACCGAGCCGGGCGTCATCCTCGCCGACGTCGATCCGGCGCAGGTGGCCGCCGCGCGCGCGCGCATTCCCTCCCTGCTCAACGGACGACGCTTCGAGCTCGTTGAACCGATGGCCGAGCCGACGCATCTGCGCGCGGTACGGGTGCCGTAATGATCCGCTACGCGCTGCGCTGCGAACACGGCCACGATTTCGACAGCTGGTTTCAAAGCTCCGCCGCCTACGACAAGCAGGCCAGGCGAGCGCTGGTGACCTGCCCGATCTGCGGCTCCGCCAAGGTCGAGAAAGCGATCATGGCGCCGCGGCTCAACCGCGCCGAAGCACCGGAGCCGCCGCGCATGGCGGCACCGCCGCCGAACCCGCCGGCCAAAGCGCCGGTCGCCATGATGTCGCCGCCCGAGCGCGAATTGCGAAAAAAGCTGAAGGAATTGCGCGAGCACATTACCAAGAGCGCGGACTACGTCGGGCCGCGCTTTCCCGAGCAGGCGCGCAAGATCCATTACGGCGAAGTCGAGCATCGCTCGATTTACGGCGAAGCTTCGCGCGACGAGGCCAGGGAATTACACGAGGAAGGCATCGAGTTTCATCCGCTGCCGATCCTGCCCGACGAATTTAACTGACCGGTTCGCAGCGCCAAGCCGACGCCAACCCCGCGCAGGAACTTCAGCGGGAGAAAAAATTCAGCGGAAAGAAGACGAGGTCGAGCGTCTTCCATTGCTTGTACTTTTCCGGCGGCAGCATGGTGTAGGGCTGGCATTTCTGCAGCGCATTAATTGCGCTTTGCATCACCGCCTGTTCCTTCGGCGACGCGATCGGTTCGAGCAGCCGCGGCGGCGACGCCAGGGTGCCGTCGCGGTTGAGGGAAACCCGCAGCGCGACATGGATCTTATCGCCGGCATCGATCCCGGCCGGCGGGTCTGAACATGCACTGACGCGTTCACGGAACTCGACGGTGAAATCGTACCCGGCCCGGTCGGTGTTGACGGCGGGGGCGGCGAAACCGCCGCCGAGCGGTCCGCCGACCATCGCCAGTTTCGCCAGCGTTTCGACGACATCGGGTTGATCCGGTGCCGCCTCGGAAGCCGGCTTCGGCGGCGCGGGCTGAATCTGCGCCGTTTCAGACTGAAACATCTCGGCAAAAGCCCCCTCTGGCACCGGCGGCGTCGCCGCCTTGCGATCATCGTCCTTCCGGTTCGACCGTTTTTGTTCTTGTTGCTGCGCCTGCGCGGCCGGCTTGAGCGGCGGCGGTTGCACCGGCGCGATGGTGTTGCCTGGCGGCAGCTGGGACCCGGACGTCCTCAAATCCGAAGGGGTTCCCTCGAACCGTGGGGCTTCGTCGGGCTGCACGATGTCGACCACCATCGCATCCGGCGGCACCGATTGGGACGGATTTGCACTGACAAAGATCAGTCCCGTCGCCAGGGCCCCTGCATGGCCGACGATCGAAACGAAAACCGCGGGGCGAATGAGACGCTTTAATCCAATCATTTCGGGTCGTTATTCAAAACCGCTATGCCGGGGGCATCATACCGGCTCCGGCAAAAACTACTTGTTACATTTTTGTATATTTTTCGCCTGCGTCCCACGCCGAAACGACCGCCCTCAATAGGCCCAAAGGAGCAACCCGACGCCGGCGACCACGAACAGCATGCCGGCGGCTTCACGCGCCGTGGTCTTTTGACCGAACGCAAAGCGGGCAATCAACTGCGCAAACAGAACCTCGACCAGCGCCAGCGTGCGCACGCTTGCCGCGGTGGCAAGCGCGAAAGCCAGGAACCAGAACTGCGAGGCCAGCGCGCCCATGAAGCCGGCGAACAGCGACGGCTTCCACGCACGCATGATAGCGAACAGCACCGTCGGATCGCGCAACGCAAGGTACAGCGACAGCAGCACGGCCTGCATGGCGATGCCGATGGCGAGCGTAAAGGTCGCGGCCATGACGAAGTTGGGCAAGGCAAGGCCGAGGATGCCGCCGCGATAGCCGATGGTCGACAGCGCGAACATGGCGGCCGAGGCAAGGCCGATCAGCGTCGGCCTGACGCCGCCGACCATGCCGCCCGGCTTGGTCGACATCAGCACCACGCCGCCGGTGGCGACGAGGATCGCGGTGATCATCGGCCAGGTCAGCATGTCGCCCAGAAAGACAAGCCCGAACACCGCGACCTGGATCGGCTCGGTCTTGAGGTAGGCGATGGTGACGACAAACGAGCGCTCGTTCATCGCCGCAAGCATCAGCGCTGTGGCGGCGACCTGCGCGACGGCGCCGAGGATCGTCCAGGGCCAGAAAGTCCAGTCCGGCCACGGCAGCGGGGCGCCCCCGGCAACGAGCACGCCGGCAAGAAAGATGAGCACGAACGGCAGGCCGAACAAAAACCGCACATGCGTTGCGCCAACCGTGCCGAGGGTCGCGGTCAGTTCGCGCTGCATGGCGTTGCGCGCGGTCTGGGCGAGCGCGGCGATAACCGTGAAGACGGCCCAGAGCCAGGGAGAAGTCATCAAGGACCTAGGCCGCCTTCTCCGCGACCACCATGTAGTTGACGTCCTTATCGTTCGAGAGCTGCCAGCGATCGGCGAACAGGTTGTAGATCACGCCGGTTGCCCCGCCGATGCGCAATCCGCTCCATTCAAGCGCGATCTCGAGTTCGTTTGGCGTCACGAACTTGTCCCATCGATGGGTGCCGCGCGGCAGCCAGCGCAGGATATATTCGGCGCCGACGATCGCCAGCGCGAAACTCTTGGCGGTGCGGTTGAGCGTAGCGACGAACAGAAGGCCGCCCGGCTTCACCAGCGCCGCCGCCAGGGCCGTGAACTGGCCGACATCGGTTACGTGCTCGATCACCTCCATGGCGAGGACGACGTCGAAGACTTCACCCGTCTCCGCCAGTTGCTCCGCGGCGACGCTGCGGTAGTCGATCGCCAAGCCGGATTGCGCCGCATGCCGGCGGGCGACCGCGACGTTGCTTTCCGACGGATCGGCGCCGGTGACCGAAGCGCCGAGCCGCGCCAGCGGCTCGCTCAATATCCCGCCGCCGCAGCCGATATCGAGGATCCGCAAGCCGGCGAGGCTGTCCAGCCGCTTGGCATCGTGGCCGAAATGCGCCGCCGAACGGTCGCGGATGTAGGCCAGCCGAACCGGGTTGAACTTATGCAGCGCGGCCATCGGCCCCTGCGGGTCCCACCATTGGCCGGCGAGGCGCGAAAAGCGCGCGACTTCGTCCCGGTCAACCGTGCCGGCCGCTGTCGGCTCCCGATCCATGCGTGCGCAGACTAGAGGCTCGCCGACCGAACGCAAATGACATTCGCGGGCCTTCGCCCACCCGCAACCCGCGGCCACTGGCGCCGTTGCACTCGCGCGCAGCTTGAACGAGGATGGCGCTTCTGGAAGGCGCTTATTCACGCGCCGTGGAGGATGCGATGCGGAATTTCATCTACGGCTTTGCCCTCCTGCTGCCGCTAATCAGCGTCGCTCCCGCCGGCGCGGAGGATACGATCAAGATCGGCATCATCATGCCGTATTCCGGCCAGTTCGCCGATACCTCCGCGCAAATGGACAACGGCATTAAGCTCTACGTCAAGGAGCACGGCGATACGATCGCCGGCAAGAAGATCGAGCTCATCCGCAAGGACGTCGGCGGCATCGCGCCGGACATCGCCAAGCGTCTGGCGCAGGAACTCGTGGTGCGCGACCATGCCGACATCCTCACCGGCTTCGTGCTCACGCCCAATGCACTCGCCGCAGCCGACGTCTCCGCCGAGGCGAAGAAATTCATGGTGGTGATGAACGCGGCGACCTCAATCATCACTCTGAAATCCCCGAACATCGCGCGTGTGTCGGATACCACGCCACAGCTCAACCAAACGCTCGGCACCTGGGCGGCCAAGCACGGCATCAAGCGCATCTACACCATGGTGTCCGACTACGGTCCGGGCATCGACGCCGAAATGGCGTTCCAGGCCGGCTTCACGGAGGCTGGCGGCGAACTCGCCGGCTCGGTGCGCTTTCCCGTCGCCAATCCGGATTTTTCCGCCTTTGTCCGGCGCGCCAAGGACGTCAGTCCGGACGCCATCTACATCTGGGTTCCCGGCGGCGCGCAGCCGGCCGCCGTCGGCAAGGCCATGGCCGAGCGCGGTATCGACGCTACCAAGATCAAGATTCTCGGCCAGGACGCGCTCGCCGGCGAAAACGCCATCAAGAGCATGGGGGAAGCGGCTCTCGGCATCATTACCTGCGGCAATTACGACTACAATCACAAATCGAAACTGAACGAGGAATTCGTCAAAGCCTACAACGCCGACTTCAAGCGCAATCCCGATTTCTTCTCGGTCGGCGGCTATGACGGCATGCATCTCATCTATGAGACTTTGAAGAAGACCGGCGGCAACACCGACGGCGACGCGCTGATCGCCGCCGCCAAGGGCATGAGCTGGGAGAGCCCGCGCGGCCCAATGTCGATCGATCCAGAAACGCGCGACGTCATCCAGACGGTCTACATCCGCCGCGTCGAGAGAGTGGACGGCGATCTGGTCAACGTCGAATTCGACAAGGTCGAGAACGTCAAGGATCCGATCAAGGAAGGGATGAAGAAATAATCATCCGCCGGTGAGCCGGCTGGCGCGCAGCGCGGGCAGCCCGGGCAAAAATACCAACAACAAAACGCCGCGAACAACGGCGCGCACGAGGCTTTTCCTTGCGCGCAAGGTGAGCCATTCTGAGCGTCAAATAATAAAGGGAGGATCATTATGAAACTTCTTTTGTTGACCGGCGCTGCCGTTTTCGCCGCGAGCCTGTTGCCGGCCGCCGGTCACGCCCAGGGCACGGTCAAAATCGGGCTCATCATGCCGTATTCCGGTCAGTTCGCCGATGCGGCAACGCAAATGGACGACGGCGTCAAGCTCTATCTCGAACAGCACGGCAGCAAGCTCGGCGGCATGAACGTCGAGATCATCCGCAAGGACACCGGCGGCATCAATCCGCCGGTTGCCAAGCGGCTGGCGCAGGAACTGGTGACGCGCGACAACGTCGACATCATCGCCGGCTTCGTGCTGACGCCGAACGCGCTCGCTGCCGCCGACGTTTCCTCCGAAGCCAAGAAATTCATGGTGGTCATGAACGCCGCCACGGCGATCATCACCACCAAGTCGCCTTACATGGTGCGCACATCGCTGACCGTGCCGCAGCTCACCGAAACGCTCGGCACCTGGGCGGAGAAACAGGGCCTGAAGAAAGCCTACACCATGGTTACCGACTACGGCCCGGGCATCGACGCGGAAGGCGCGTTCCAGAAGGGCTTCAAGGATGCCGGCGGCGATGTCGTCGGCTCGGCCCGCATGGCGGTGCAGAATCCCGACTTCACGGCCTATGTGCAGCGCGCCAAGGACCTCAATCCGCAGGGGATCTTCGTCATGATTCCGGGCGGCTCCCAGCCGGGCGCCTTCGGCAAGGCACTGGCCGAAGTCGGCATCGATCCCAAGAAAACGGAGGTGATGGGACAACTGGAGATCGCCGACGAGCATGCGCTCGCCAGCATGGGCGACATCGCCGAGGGCATCATCACCGCCGCCCACTATGACTACAATCACAAATCGAAACTGAACGAAGAATTCGTCAAGGCCTACAACGCCGAATTCAAACGCAACCCCGATTTCTTCTCGGTCGGCGGCTATGACGGCATGCACGCAATCGACGCCGCGCTGCAAAAGTCCGGCGGCAAGACCGACGGCGAGTCGCTCGTCGACGCCGCCAAGGGCTTAAGCTGGGAAAGCCCGCGCGGACCGATTTCGATCGACCCGGAAACGCGCGACATCGTCCAGACCGTCTATATCAACAAGGTCGAGAAGGTCGACGGGCATCTGGTCAACGTCCAGATCGCCGCGATCCCGAACGTCAAGGACCCGGTCAAGGCGGCGATGAAGAAGTGACGCGGCACGGCGCGCACGCGCTGACAAATCGCCGCAAACAATAAATCGGCGCCGCGGACCGGCAGGCTCGCGGCGCTTTTCTTCCGGGGATAGCTGGGGCATTCTCGCGATCAACAAATAAAGCGGGAGGATACGATGAAGCGCTTGTTACTGGCCGGCGCCGGCTTGCTCGTGTCGGCCCTGATCGGGCCGGCCGCCTCCGCCGAGGACACGGTGAAGATCGGAATTATCATGCCATATTCCGGCCAGTTCGCCGACACCGCCGCGCAGATGGATGACGGCATCAAGCTTTATCTCAAGCAACACGGTGACAAGCTTGCCGGCAAAAGCGTCGAGCTGATCCGCAAGGACGTCGGCGGAATCGCTCCGCCGGTCGCCAAACGGCTGGCGCAGGAACTGGTCACCCGCGACAACGTCGATATCCTCGCCGGCTTTAATCTCACGCCCAACGCCATGGCCGCCGCCGATGTGTCCGTCGAGGCGAAGAAGTTCATGGTGGTCATGAACGCGGCCACCGCGATCGTCACCACCAAGTCGCCCTATATGGCGCGCGTGTCGTTCACCGTCCCGCAGCTTAACCAGACGCTCGGTACCTGGGCCGAGGAGCACGGGCTGAAAAATGCCTACACGATGGTGACCGACTACGGTCCGGGCATCGACGCGGAGGGCGCGTTCCAGAAAGGCTTCAAGGAGGCGGGCGGGGAAATCGTCGGTTCGGTGCGGATGGCCGTGCAGAATCCGGACTTCACCGCTTACGTGCAACGCGCCAAGGATCTCGATCCGCAGGGCATCTTCATCATGATCCCCGGCGGCGCCCAGTCGGGCGCCTTCGGCAAGGCGCTGGCCGACCGCGGCATCGATCCGAGGAAGACCCAGATCATGGGTCAACTCGAAATTACCGACGAGCATGCGCTCGCTAGTATCGGCGACCTCGCCGTCGGCATCATCACCGCCGGTCATTACGACTACAATCACCATTCCAGGCTCAACGATGAGTTCGTCAAAACCTACAATGCCGAATTCCATCGCAACCCCGACTTTTTCTCGGTCGGCGGTTATGACGGCATGCACCTGATCGACCTGGCGTTGCAAAAATCCGGCGGCAAGACCGACGGGGAATCGCTGATCAATGCCGCCAAAGGCGCAAGTTGGGAAAGCCCGCGCGGTCCGATCAGCATCGACCCGGAGACGCGCGACATCGTCCAGACCGTTTACATCCGCAAGGTCGAAAACATTGCCGGCCGTCTGGTCAACGTGGAAATCGCGGCGATTCCCGACGTTAAGGATCCATACAAGGCGGCGATGACGAAGTAAGCAAAACTTCCGATTCCGAAATAGCTTGGCCGGTCGCGGCGGCTGCGTTATTTGCGTCATTTGCATCGATTCAACGGGGCCTTCGGCCATGCTGCCTCCCATCTTTGGCGTGCTGTTCGACGGCCTCGCTTACGGCATGCTGCTGTTCCTGCTGTCGGTCGGGCAGTCGGTAACGCTCGGCATGATGAATTTCATCAATCTGGCGCATTGCAGCTTCGCCATGCTTGGCGGCTATCTGACCGTGGCGTTGATGAGCCGCTACGGCTGGCCGTTTTTCGCAACGCTTCCCTGCGCGTTTGTCGCTGCCGCCGTCGTCAGCATCGGATTCGAGCGGACGTTGTTTCGCCGTCTCTATCGGTCGAGCGAACTTGACCAGGTGTTGCTGACCATCGGCATCGTTTTTATTGCGGTGGCGGTGGCGGCGTACGTTTTCGGCACCGACCAGCAACCGTTGCAACTGCCGGCCTATCTGCGTAGTTCGCTTACCTTCATGGGCATTCGCTTCGCGGTATACCGGCTCATTCTGGTCGCGCTGGCGCTGGTGGTCACATTGGCGCTGGCGCTCGGTCTTGAATACACCCGCTTCGGCGCCCGCGTGCGCGCCGCCGTCGACAATGAACGCATGGCGCGCGGCCTCGGCATCAACGTCGATCGCACCTTCGCGATCACGTTCGCTCTCGGCAGCGGGCTTGCCGGTCTGGGCGGCGCGCTGGCCATCGATATCGTCGGGCTCGACCCCTCTTTTGCCTTCACCTATCTGGTTTACGTGCTGATCGTCGTATCGGTCGGCGGACTGGGCTCCATTTCCGGCTCGTTCGCCGCCGCCGTCGTGCTCGGCATCAGCGACGTCGCCGGCAAATACTATGTTCCGCAGCTGGGCGCGTTTCTCATCTACCTCGTCATGATCAGTTTGTTGATGTGGCGTCCGCTCGGCCTGTTGGGGAAACGCTGATGGCGTTGAGCGAGGGGACGATCACGCCGCGGCTTTACCTTTCGGCGCAGACGCGCTGGCGGCCGGCCGAGATCGTATTCTGGCTGGCGACCTTGTTGCCTTATTTTTTCTTTCCGAACTATCTGTCGCTCGCCAGCCAGATCGCCATCGCCGCCCTGTTCGCCTTGTCGCTCGATTTGATCCTCGGCTATGCCGGCATCGTGTCGCTCGGCCATGCCGCGTTCTTCGGCATCGGCGCCTACGCCGCCGGACTCCTCTCCAAATATGGCTGGGGCGAACCGTTAAGCGGGCTTGTCGTCGCCGCCTTCGCGGCGGGCGTGGTCGGCTACGCCACGAGTTTCGTCATCTGCCGCTTCCGGCATCTTGCGTTGATCATGCTCACGCTCGGCTTCGGGCTCCTTCTAGCGGAGCTTGCCAATACGCTCGGCTGGCTGACCGGCGGCGTGGACGGGCTGCAAGGCATCCATACCTGGAAGCTGCTTGGCTACTTTTCCTTCGATCTGTATGGCCGGGTCGCATATTCGTACGCGCTCGCCGTGCTGTTTCTGCTGTTCCTGTTCGCACGCCGGCTCATTCACTCCCCGTTCGGCCTGTCACTGCGCGGCATTCGCGAAAACTTCGTCCGCATGCCGGCGATCGGCGCGCCGAGCCAGGCCCATATGCGTACCATCTACACCATCGCCGCCTCGATCGCCGGTGTGGCCGGCGCATTGCTGGCGCAGACCACCGAAACCGTGTCGCTCGATTCGCTCGGCTTCGAGCGTTCCGCCGAGGTGGTGGTGATGCTGGTGCTCGGCGGCACCGGCCGGCTTTACGGCGGTCTCGTCGGTGCCATCGTCTACATGATCGCCCGCGACCAGTTTTCCGGAGTCGTGCCGCAATATTGGTACTTCTGGATCGGCATTTTGCTGGTGGGGGTGGTCATCTTCCTGCCGAACGGTATTGTCGGCGGGCTCGCTCAGATCGCGGCGCGCTGGAGCCGCAAGTGAGCGCGCCCGCGCTGGCGACCCGCGGCCTGAGCAAGAGCTTCGGCTCGCTCGCCGTGGCCCGCGACGTCGACATCGAACTGCCGAAGGGCGTGCGCTACGCGCTGATCGGCCCGAACGGAGCCGGCAAGACCACGCTGATCAACCTGATCACCGGCATGCTGCAGCCGGACGCCGGACGCATCTTTCTCGACGATGCCGACATCACCGCGCTGGCGCCCGAGCAGCGCGTGCGGCGCGGCCTAGTCCGCACCTACCAGATCAATTCGCTATTTCCTCATCTCACCGCGCTCGAATCGGTAACGCTGGCGGTCTGCGAGCGCACCCGCGCCGCGCGCACCTGGTGGCGCCAGCTCGACGCCTATCCGCACGAGATCGACGAGGCCTACGAGATTCTCACCGCGCTCAACCTCGGCACGGCCTGCCACCGCCTGACACGCGAGCTCGCTTACGGCCAACAGCGCCTGCTCGAGATTGCGCTGGCGCTCGCGACCCGGCCGAAAGTCCTGTTGCTCGACGAGCCGGCGGCCGGGGTGCCGCGCGATGAAAGCAAGGAATTGTTCGCCGCCATCGCCGGCCTTTCCAGCGATATCACGGTGCTGTTCATCGAGCACGACATGGAACTGGTGTTCCGTTTTGCCACCCGCATCATCGTAATGGTCGGCGGGCTCGTGCTGGTGCAAGGCCCGCCGCACGAAATTGCTAACGATCCGCAGGTGCGCGCGGTCTATCTCGGCAAGGCGCCAGCCAGAGTTTTGGAGCCGCGCCATGGCTGAACCGCTGCTCATGTTCGACGACGTGCGCGCGGGCTATGGCTCCGCCGTGGTCCTCGACGGCATATCGTTCACGCTGCCGGAGCGCGGCGGCCTTGCCGTGCTTGGGCGCAACGGCGTCGGCAAATCGACGCTGCTCCTCACCATCATGGGCTACACCCGGATCGGCCGCGGCCGCATTTTTTGGCGCGGCGCGGACATCACAGGAGAGCCGCCGCATCGCCGCGCCCGCGCCGGCATCGGCTGGGTGGCGCAGGAACGCGAGATTTTCGCAACGCTGACGGTCGAGGAAAATCTCACCGTCGCCGCCCGCCCCGGCCGCTGGGACCTGCCCGCGGTCTACGATCTGTTTCCGCGGCTGGCCGAGCGGCGGCGCAATTTCGGCAATCAGCTCTCCGGCGGCGAGCAGCAGATGCTGGCGATCGCGCGCGCCCTGATGACCAATCCGGCGCTGCTCTTGCTGGATGAGCCGCTTGAAGGACTGGCGCCGATTGTCGTCGAGGAACTCGCCGCCGCAATCGCGCGGATGACAAAGGAAAACGCCAATGCCTTTATTTTGGTCGAGCAGCATGTCGAGCTGGCGCTGCCGCTCACTCAAAACGCCGTCGTGATCGAGCGCGGTCAGGTCGTGCACCGGGGTCCATCGGCTGAACTACTCGCCGATCATGCGACGCTCGATC
>CAYVPC010000091.1:12127-12470 GCA_964453555.1 uncultured Hyphomicrobiales bacterium
CGGCTGGTCGGGCTAAGACTTGCCGAGGCGTAACGCAGCGGCGGCGTCAGAAACCGATACCGATACCGATCCGGCCGGCATTCGATGCCGAGGTCTGCTTGAGAAGCGGCGCGCGGGGAGCCGCGACGCTGGCCTGAGCCTCCGGCCGGGCCGCCGGCTGCTTTTGCGCGATGACGACGCATTGGTCGCCCTGAGCGGTCTTGCCGGCCGGACAGGCGAGCGGGCAGACCCGCGACGATTGCTTCTTGAGTTCGGCAACGAACGCGTCGCTAACCTCTACGTTGCCGGCGGCCTTGGCGCCGCGGGCGTTTTCATAGCCTTGGATCGCGGCCGTCGTCTGCGC
>CAYVPC010000092.1:0-12413 GCA_964453555.1 uncultured Hyphomicrobiales bacterium
TTGCGGCCGACAATGTCACGCTTCTGGGTGCGCGCGATTACACCTACACCGACAGCGAGCAGGCGCTCGAGCCGAAATTCGAGACCGGGCTTGGTCTCCTGCGCGCGCGCGAAATGCTGCTGCTTCGCCGCGGCGACAAGCTCGTAACCATCACGCCCGAAATCCGCGAATTCCTTCAGGAGCCGAAGCTCCTGATCGCGACCAAGGCGGCGGTGCGCTCGCGCGTGCACCGGCGCGTCAATCTGGATTACATCGGCGTCAAGCGCTTCGACCATGACGGCAATCTGGTCGGCGAACGCCGCTTCTGCGGCTTGTTCACTTCGACCGCCTACACGCGTTCCGTGCGCGCCATTCCTTATCTGCGCCGCAAGGTCGACAAAATCATCAGCCGCGGCGGCTTCGATCCGTCGAGCCATTCCGGCAAGGCGCTGGTCAATGTGCTGGAAAGCTACCCGCGCGACGAAATGTTCCAGATCGACGAGGAAACCCTCTACCAGTTCGCGCTGGCGATCTTACAGCTCGACGAGCGCCCGCGCGTGCGCGTGCTGCCGCGCCGCGACCGTTTCGACCGCTTCGTGTCGGTCCTCGTTTACATTCCGCGCGACCGCTATGAGAGCCAGATCCGGTCGCGGATCGGCGAATATCTCGCCATCGCCTTTAAAGGACGCATGCGCGCCTTCTACCCGTTCTTCCCGGAAGGACCGCTGGTGCGGGTCCATTTCATCATCGGGCGCTATGACGGCGAAACGCCGAACATCGAGCGCGCCGTGCTTGAGCGTGCCGTCGAAAATATCGTGCGGAGCTGGACCGACGGCCTCGCGGAGGCGCTTGCGGCGCACGCGCCATCACAGGCGCTGACGCTGAGCGCCCGTTACCGCGAGGCGTTTCCGGTCGACTATCGCGAAGTCTATCCGCCGCCGACGGCGGTCGCCGACATCGGCGTGCTTGAGGCGCTGACCGCCGAACACCCGCTCGGCGTCGAGCTTTACCGCGAGCCCGACGCCAAACCCGCCGGCGCCGGACTGAAGGTGTTCAGCCAAAGCCGCCCGATCCCGCTCTCCGAGCGCGTGCCGGTGCTGGAGAATATGGGTTTCCGCGTTGTCGACGAGCGCACCTATCACATCGAGCCGCAGAACGCCGCCGAAGCCTGGTTCCACGACATGACGCTGGAAAGCGCGCTTGGACAGCCGGTCGACCTGACCGCGCTCAAGGACAAGCTCGAAGCCTGCTTTCTCGCGGTCATGGGCGGGCGCGCGGAGAACGACGGCTACAACGCGCTCACGCTCGCCATCGGCCTCGTTTGGCGCGACGTCGCGCTGATCCGCACGCTCTCGCGTTTCCTGCGGCAGGTGCGCGTGCCCTACTCGCAGGACTACATGTGGACGACGCTGCGCAAGCATGCCGGCATCGCCGCGCAAATCGTGGCGTTGTTCCATACCCGCTTCGATCCGGCGCTCGGCGCGGCCGGCGGCGAACGTGCGGCGCGCGAGGCCTCGATCGCCGCAGGCATCGAAACCGCCTTGCAGGCGGTCGATAGCCTGGACGAGGATCGCATCCTGCGCCGCTTCGTCAACGCGGCCTTGTCGGCAATCCGCACCAACTTTTATCAGCTCGACGGCGCGGGACAGCCGAAAGGCCAGATCGCGGTCAAGTTCGCCAGCCGCCAGCTCGACGACATGCCGCTGCCGCGGCCGCTCTACGAGATTTTCGTCTATTCGCCGCGCGTCGAAGGCGTGCATCTGCGTTTCGGCAAGGTGGCGCGCGGCGGCATCCGCTGGTCCGATCGCCCGCAGGATTTCCGCACCGAGATTCTCGGCCTGGTCAAGGCGCAGAACGTCAAGAACGCGGTGATTGTGCCGGTCGGCGCCAAGGGCGGCTTCGTGCCGAAGCACCTGCCGCGCGGCGGGCCGCGCGACGCCATCCAGGCCGAAGGCACCGCCTCCTACAAGCTGTTCATCTCGACGCTGCTCGACATCACCGACAATATCGGCACCGGCACTATCGGCGTCGTGCCGCCGGCCGATGTTGTGCGTCACGAAGGCGACGATCCCTACCTGGTCGTCGCCGCCGACAAAGGCACGGCGACCTTTTCCGACATCGCCAACGGCATCGCCATCGAGCACGACTTCTGGCTCGGCGATGCGTTCGCTTCCGGCGGCTCGGCCGGTTACGACCACAAGAAAATGGGCATCACCGCGCGCGGCGCCTGGGAATCGGTGCAGCGCCATTTCCGCGAAGTGGACGTCGATATCGGCAAAACGCCGTTCACCGCGGTCGGCGTCGGCGACATGTCGGGCGACGTGTTCGGTAACGGCCTGCTGCGCGAAACGACGACCCGGCTGGTCGCCGCTTTCGACCACCGCGATATCTTCATCGATCCGAACCCCGACCCGCAACGGACTTTCACGGAACGAAAACGTCTGTTCGAACTGACGCGGTCGAGCTGGCAGGATTTCGACAAAGCGCTGATCTCCAGGGGCGGCGGCGTCTTTTCGCGCAGCGCCAAGGAGATCAGACTCTCCGAGGAAGCGCAGAAGCTCCTCGGGGTCGGCGAAAAGCTCACGCCGGCCCAGCTCATCCGCGCTATCCTCAAGGCGCAGGTCGATCTCCTGTTCTTCGGCGGCATCGGCACTTACATCCGCGCCGCGGACGAAGGCGACGAGGCGGCGGGCGACCGCGCCAACGATCCCGTTCGCGTCACCGGCGCCGACCTGCGCTGCAAAGTCATCGGCGAGGGCGCCAATCTCGGCATGACGCAGAAGGGCCGCATCGAGGCGGCACTGCACGGCGTACGGCTCAACACCGACGCCATCGACAATTCCGCCGGCGTCAACACCTCGGACATGGAGGTGAACATCAAGATCGCGGCCAGCATCCCCGTGCGCGACGGCCGCCTGACGATGGAGGCCCGCAATACGCTTTTGGCCGCGATGACCGATGAGATCGCCGCGCTCGTGCTGCGCAACAACTATTTACAGACGCTGGCGCTGTCGCTCGCGCAGCGGCGCGGCATGGAGGATTTCGGCTTTCTGCAGCGGCTCATGCAGACGCTGGAGACGCGCGGGCTTCTTGACCGCGCGGTCGAGTATTTACCCGATGACATGGCGCTGACCGAGCGGCGGCGGCGGTCGCAGCCCTTCACCCGGCCGGAACTGTCGGTGCTGCTCGCCTACGCCAAGCTCACTTTGTACGACGATCTGCTCGAATCCGCGGTGCCCGACGATCCGTATCTCGCCCGCGAGCTGAGCCGGTACTTCCCGAAGGAGATCGCCGCGCAATTCCCCGATGCCCTCGAGCATCACCGCCTGCGGCGCGAAATCATCGCAACGCAACTGTCGAACTCGATGATCAACCGCGGCGGGCCGTCGCTGGTGGTGCGCATTTCCGACCAGACCGGCGCGGCACCGGCCGCGATCGCTTCGGCCTTTGCCGCCGTGCGCGACAGCTACGGCATGACCGCGCTGAACGGCGCGATCGACGCCCTCGACAATCGTATCGCTGGGAAAGTGCAGCTCGATCTTTATGCGGCGGTGCAGGACCTCCTGCTCGACCGCATCATCTGGTTCCTGCGCAATGGCGATCTGAGCAAGGGCTTGGCCGACGTGGTCAAGCATTATCGCGACGGCATCACCGCGGTCGCGGCCGCCCTCGACGGCGCATTGTCCGAAGAAGCATTGCTGGCGCGCGGCGCGCGGACGCAGGAGTTGCGCGACGCCGGCGTGCCCGATGAGCTGGCCGGAACGATCGCCAATCTCGGCCCGCTTACGGCGGCGCCCGATATCGTGTTGGTCGCCGACCGCACCGGCAAACGGGTCGGCGAAGTGGCGGCCACCTATTTCGCGACCGGCGCGTTCTTCCAGCTTGACCGCATCGCCGGCGCGGCGCACGCGATCCCGATCGCCGACTATTTCGACCGGCTGGCGCTCGACCGTGCGCGCGACTCGATCGGCGACGCCGAGCGCCGCCTCACCGCCGCCATGGTCGGCAACGGCGCCGCCGGCGCCGACGCGGTCGAAGCATGGGTCGCGCCGCGCAAGAACGAGGTCGAGCGCATCCGTGGCGCCATCCACGAGATTGCCAATTCCGGGCTGACCTTGTCGAAGCTCTCCGTTGCCGCGAGCCTGCTCGGCGATCTTGTGAAGGACTGATGTCGCGGCAAAAAAAGAACCCCAAGCAAAATACGCGCTTGGGGTTCGTAAGTTGTTGCCTCAACTCAGGCTTTATTAGACCGGGCAGCGGGGTGTCGGGGGATGGGGAGCCGCCCGGCCGGCCTTATGCGTGGGAAATAGGTGCGCGCGTACCAGACGCAATGCGGATCACGCGTTAGTGTTGGCCGGTGCGGCAAAATGGACGACGGAACGGCGAAGTTCAAACATCTCATGGACTAAAGCTCTGTCGTGCTCCTGTCATCGAACAGGAACCGCGGTTCCGGCAGCGTTACACCGCCGCCCGCTAAAATTTTCAGCACCTGCGGGCCGGCGAAAAAAGCCTTTAGCTTCAATGCCGGCGGACTCGCGTTGACTGTTTATTTCACAGTCGCTCCGGCAGCTCGTGCGCGCGTTCCCAATTTCCTCTAAACTAACCGCCAGCTGAATGCGCGATATCTGGCCACTAAAGCCCGTCGGCATGACGGCAGGGAAAAGGTGAGCGCGATTCATTCCATAGATTTCCTATACACGATCTCCGGATTCGCGGTCGGATTGCTGGTCGGAATGACCGGCGTTGGCGGCGGCGCGCTGATGACGCCGTTGCTTATCTTGTTGTTCGGAATCAATCCGGCGGCCGCGGTGGGCACCGACCTTTTCTACGCGGCGGTGACAAAGTCCGCCGGCGGCATCGTGCACGGCTTCAACCGCACGGTCGATTGGCGGGTTGTGCGGCGGCTGGCGACCGGCAGCGTGCCGATGACAGTTGTTACGACCGCCGCGCTGAGCTTGCTCGACATCAACGGCCCGGCGACCCGGCAGCTGATCGGCGCGGCGCTGGCTTTTACGCTGTTCCTGACCGCTGCGACACTCGTCTTTCGCAACGCGATGACCGCGCGCTACGCCGCCCGGATCGGAGGCCTGCCGGAAGACCGAATCGCGCTTCTCACCGTCGTCGTCGGCGGCGTTTTGGGAATTTTGGTCTCGATCTCATCGGTCGGCGCCGGTGCGATCGGCGTGACCGCGCTTGTTCTGCTCTATCCTAAACTTCGCACGGCGCGGATCGTCGGAACGGACATCGTGCACGCCGTGCCGCTCGCGCTCGCCGCCGGCATCGGCCATTGGTTTCTCGGCTCGATCGACTGGCGGATTTTCCTGGCGCTGATTTTGGGATCCATCCCGGGCATTCTGATCGGCAGTTACGCCGCCGTCCGCGTTCCCGAAACCGCGCTGCGGATCGTGCTGGCGGTCACGCTATTCGCGGTGGCAACCAAACTGACGTTCGGCTTGCTGCCGCCCGGGCCGAATATCGTGGCGGCGCAATCACCCCACTGACGCACCGTAGCGATGCAAATCGGCGCCGTGGACGTCGAGCCAGGCTTTGGCGGGCAGGTGATGCGGACAGATGCGCTCCACCAGCCGCCAGAATCGCGCGGAGTGATTCATTTCGACCAGATGCGCGACTTCGTGCGCCGCGAGATAATCGAGCACGAATGCCGGCGCGAGAATAAGCCGCCACGAATATGACAGCGCCCCCGCCGTCGAGCAGGAACCCCAGCGGCTCGCCTGGTCGCGCACGGCAACGCGCCTGACATTGACGCCGAGTTCGGCGGCAAACCTGCGGCTCGCCGCGTCAAGGTCGCGCTTTGCTTCGCGCCGCAGGAAATCGCCGACGCGGCGATCGATGTGTGGAGCTTCGCCGGCCACACAGACAATCGGCTCGCCATCTTGGATATCGATCCAGACGGTGCCGCGCGCGCCGCGGCGATGCACGATGCGATGCGCGACGCCGCGGAGCGGAAACACGGTGCCGTTCGCGAAACGAACCGCCTCCGGCAGCCGATGCAGCCGCGCCGCAATCCAGCCGCCGTGGGTCTCGGCAAATTTGCGCGCCTCTTTAAGCGTACCCCGCAGCGGTATGGTGAGGATCACTTCGCGGGTCGCGGCGGCAATGCGCAAGGTGTAGCGGCGCGCCTGCCGGTGCCGGCGCAGGCGCACGAGATAGACCGACCGGTCGAAGGCAATTTCGATCGTCTGAGGCTCGCTCGGACGACGATAGAGCAGCGCATGAAGCGGCATGGTCCACGATTCCGAACCCGATTCGGATCATGCCAGATTCGCTCATATTGCGGCAGTGGGAACGGCGGAAGCGGACGGCGACTATTGCCGGACGCTGCGCGGTACCGCCCCGACGGCCGACGCCGGACGCTCGGCGTGGCGGCCGGCGCCGTTATGGGCGTGGCGCGGATGAAAGCCGTTGCGCTTTGTGCGTGCCCGGTGTGCCACGGACAACACGAAATCGGCAATGCGCGGGGCGATCTCGGCACGAAAGCGCGAGCCGTTGAACACGCCGTAATGGCCGACGCCCGGCTGTAGCCAATGCGCTTGCAACTCGGCCGGAAGGTTGACGCACAGGGCATGCGCCGCCTCGGTCTGGCCGACACCGGAAATGTCGTCATGCTCGCCTTCGACGGTGAGAAGCGCGACGCGACGAATGGCGTTCAGGTCGACCGGCCGGTCCCGATACATCATCTCGCCCTTCGGCAGAGCTTGCCGAACGAACACGGTGTCGACCGTTTGCAAATAATACTCGGCTGCCAGGTCCATGGTCGCCAGATACTCGTCGTAGAATTCCTTGTGCTTTTGCGCGGAATCGCCGTCGCCCTTGACCAGGTTAAGGAACAAATCGCGATGCGCTTCGAGATGCCGATCGAGATTCATGCTGACAAAGCCGAACAGCTGTAAAAAGCCCGGATAAACGTCGCGCATGAACCCCGGATTGGGAAACGGCACCTTGGTGATGACATTCTGCTTGAACCAGCCGATGCCGCGCCGGGCGGCGAGCTTGTTCACGCCGGTCGGATTGACGCGCGTGTCGATCGGTCCGCCCATCAGCGTCATCGAGACCGGCACATAGGGATCGTCGTCGGCCTCCATTACCGCGACCGCGGCCATGACCGGCACCGCCGGCTGGCACACCGCCACCACATGCGTGTCGCCGCCGAGCATGTGCAGGATCGAGATCAGATAGTCGATATAGTCGTCGAGGTCGAAGCGGCCCTCCGCCACCGGGACGGTACGCGCGTCGCGCCATTCGGTGATGTAGACGTCGTGATTGGGGAGAAACGCTTCGACCGTGCCGCGCAACAAGGTCGCGAAGTGGCCGGACATCGGCGCGACAATCAAAAGCCGCGGCTGCGGCCGGCGCGGCTGATGCTCAAAGACGCGCTCGAAGTGCAAGAGGCGGCAGAACGGCCGTTCCCACACGCTTTTGATATTGACCGACACGCGCTCGCCGCCGACCAGGCTTGAGGCGATGCGCCACTTCGGCTGACCGTAGCGGCGCGTCGAGCGCTCGAACACTTCGGCCGCGGCGGCGATCGATTTTCCGAACGTCGTGTAATAGAGCGGATTGAGCGGGTTCTTGTAAGCCAGACGCATGGCATCGGCCATCACGCGCGACGGACCGAGTGCCGCGTAGCCGAGTTCGTAGAGCGTATAAAGCGGCGTCCATGTCAGAAGGCCGCCAGCCGGTAAGGCTGGCGCCCCGCCAAACTCGCCAATCGCCATCGATGATCCCTGCCCGGCCTGCTGCAACGCAGCATTTTCAGGATCGTATGTCATGCCGGCATCGTAAAGGCAATTTTTTCCCTAATCGTTACGAGGGAAAGCCGGCCGTTTCCGCAGCACCCTTCGGCGCCTACGCGATACGCCACCGGCTATTCGCCGGTTTGCATCAGCGAGCCGTGGCGGCGGGCGCTTTGCAGGAGCTTAAGGAACCCGAACACGCCGCCGGCCATGAACACCGCGTTGAGCGCCAGCGCGTCGAGCATCAGGTCGGCGCGGAAAGTGTGGTCGATCAGAAGCGCGCGCATGCCTTCGAAGACATAGGTCGGCGGCAACACCCACGCGGCCGGCTGCAGCCATAACGGCAGGGTGCTGACCGGGTAATAGACGCAGGCAAGCGGCATGAACACGAACATAATCGACCAGGCGAAATTCTCCGCGCCAAGCCCGTTGCGCAGCACCAGCCCGGAAACGAAAATGCCGATCGCCCAGCTCGTCAGCATCAGGTTGAGGAAAAACGCCACCAAGGCGAAGCCGAGGCCATAGAGATTGAAACCGAAGAACGCGATCGCCAGCAGCGACACCGGAACTGCGCCGATCAGCAGCCGCACGAGACTCATGACCATGAGTGCGAGGATGAACTCGAACGGCCGCAGCGGCGACATCATCAGGTTGCCGATGTTGCGCGCCCACATTTCCTCGAGGAACGCGATCGAAAAGCCAAGCTGTCCGCGAAACAGAATATCCCAGAGCAACAAAGCGCCGATCAGCGTGCCGCCGGCGCGAGCGAAGAAGCCGGCGTTCTGCATTACGTAAACCTGGATAAAGCCCCAGGTGATCATCTGCACCAGCGGCCAGTAGATGAGATCGAGAAGTCGCGGCCACGACGAGCGCAGCAGGTACCAGTAGCGCAGGATCATCGCGGCGACGCGGCGCGGCGAAAACCCGGGCGCGCGCTCGGCATACGCGCTCATTGCGCGGCCTCGCGAGCTTCATCGCGGCGGCGGGCGACATCGAGAAATACTTCTTCAAGCGTGCGGCGGCCGTAGCGGGCAAGGAGCCTTGCCGGCGTGTCGTCGTCCTCGATATGGCCCTGCTTCATGATGATGACCCGCTCGCACAACCGCTCCACCTCGGTCATGTTGTGCGAAGCCAGCAGTATGGTGGCGCGGCGGTCGCGGCAATAACGCTCGAGCCGCGCCCGCACCCAGTCGGCGGTATCGGGGTCGAGCGAAGCGGTCGGCTCGTCGAGCAGCAACAATTCGGGCGAATTGACCAGCGATTTGGCGAGCGACACGCGCGTCTTTTGTCCGGCCGAAAGCCGGCCGGTCGGACGGTCGAGCAAATCGGTCAAATCGAGCACTTCGCCGAGTTCTTCGATACGTTCGGCGAGATTATCAACGCCGTAGAGCATCCCGAATACGGTGAGGTTCTGCCGGACGGTGAGCCGCATCGGCATATCGACATAGGGACTTTCGAAATTCATCCGGTGCAGCACGCGATAGCGCTCGCGCGGCATTTCCGCGCCCATGACCGTAACGCGGCCCGACGTGGGCATGGTCAGTCCCATGATCATGGCGATGGTCGTGCTCTTGCCGGCGCCGTTGCCGCCCAGCAATCCGGCGATCGAGCCGGGCCCGATTTCGAACGAGATACCGGCGACGGCCGGCATCTTTTTGTAGATTTTGACGAGCCGTTCGACTTTGATGGCGGGTGCGGCGGACATGACCCGCGCAGATGTGGCGTGTGCAGCCGGTGAAGGCAAGGGAGCGAGACGCGGCTAATTGATAGCCCCGTCGCAAGGACGGTGATTGAGCATGAAAGTAGGACTTTTCGACCATGTCGAGGCCGGTGACCGGCCGCTGGCGCAACTCTACGACGAGCGGTTGCAATTCGCCCAAGCCGCCGAAGCGGCCGGTATCTATTGCCTGCATGTCGCCGAGCACCACGCGACACCGCTGAGCCTCATTCCGGCGCCGAGCGTCTTTCTCGCCGCGGTGGCGCGCGCCACCAAGACCATGCGCCTCGGCCCGCTGGTCTATCTGCTGCCGGTCTATACGCCGCTGCGGCTGATCGAGGAAATCTCGATGCTCGATCACCTGAGTCACGGCCGGCTCGAAGTCGGCGTCGGCCGCGGCGTGTCGCCGCATGAGCTTCGCTTCCACAAGGTCGAGTTCGACTACTCGCGCGAAATTTTTGTCGACGCCTTCAAGTGCATCAGCGCCGGGCTCGCGACCGATTGGCTCACCTACAAGAGCAAGTACTTCAATTATGAGAATGTGCCGATCGCGCTGCGGCCGCTGCAGCAGCCGCTGCCGCCGTTCTGGTACGCCTCCACCAACACGGAAGGCGCGACCTGGGCGGGCGAGAACGGCGCCCACTTCGTGACGCTCGGGCCGGTCAAGATGGCGAAGGTCCCGATCGACGCCTACAAAACCGCGCTCGCCAAACGCGGCGGCGCGGCGCGGCCGAAGCCGGAATTTCCCGGCGGCGCGGCGATCGGCATTTCGCGGATGATCATCGTCGCGGAAAGCGACGCGGAGGCGCGGCGCTTCGGCAAGCCGGCGCTCGACCGCCACGTCGCGCATCTGACCTGGTTGCGCGACAAGCTCGGCAATACCGCGGGCCTGCATCTGCCGTTCGGCGCCGATTACGACGCCTGGCTCGCCAACGGCACCGCTATCGCCGGTACGCCTGACAAGGTGCGCGCCGAGATCGAGCGGCAAACGGCAGAGCTCGGCGTGAATTATCTTCTGAGCTACATCTTCTTCGGCAACATGCCGCTCGCCGACGCGATGCGTTCGCTGAACCTTTTCAGCACCGAAGTCATGCCGCATTTGGCAAAGCTGTGACGGTTATCCGTCACCATGAGGTACTCGGCGCCATTGCAGCAGCTTGCGTACTCTTGACTGCGATGCGTCGAGCCTCAGGGTGAGGGTGACGGCCGCCGTGGTCGCGCCTTACGCACGGCCGACAGCGACCGAACGCCGGGCGCTCCAGCGCGAAAGGCGCCCTTGCTGCCACATTGCCATTCCGGATACCGCCAAAGCGGGGACAACCAGATAACGAATGATATCGGTGAAAAGCGGATCGGCGTGGAAAGGCGCGTACAGGTAGATAACGAGAATGGCCCCCAACACGAGGTGGCCGATCCGCAGCATACGACGAAGTCGAGCGACGTTCATTGTATCCTCCTGCGTGCCATCGAACACTTAGGTCTTCAGGCGACGCAAAGACCCTCGACTGCCATCTTGCGGAAGAGGTGCGGAGTTCCCGTCGCACCATCCGGATAGTGCTGCAGCTTCGACTGGAAAGCCGGATTGGCAAATGCGGCCCTGAAAGCGCTGACGCTCTCCCAGACAGCGTAGTTCAGATAAGTCGCGCTGCCGCCAATGCCGCGATGCAGCTGGGTCGAAATAAAGCCCGGTTGCGCCTTGAAGTGGTGCGCATCGTCGGCCCATGCGGCGATCAAAGCATCGGTTTGCTCGGGTGCCACATGGAAGACGTTGACGAGGACAACAGGCTCTTTGCTTTCGTCCCTCAGCTGATCCCGAATCGACACGCGTTCGTCTAGCTCCTGCAACTTAAGCATCGTTATTCTCCTCTTGTTTGAAATCCTCGTCTGTCGCGCCGATCGCACGCGACAGATGCCTGTTCATCTGGGTGAGCACCTCGAGAGCAGTTGCAATGCGATCGAGCGTTAATCCTGCCATCACCTCGCGCGCCCAGGGACGCTGACGTTCTTCGGCGGCCTTCGCGGCGGCGCGGCCCTTCGGGGTCAGAACGACGAGCTTTGCGCGCTGGTGATGGGGATTGGCTTCAAACAGCACGAGTCCCTTGTCCGCCAGGAGATCGGCGATGCGCTGAACCGATTGCCGCGACAATCCCATGTTGCGCGCGATATGCGCGACCGGTAGCGGCACTGGCGAAAGCGTCAGCGCACCGAGCACCTGCCACCACGCCGATGTCAGGCCGATATCAGCAACCAGGCGATTCCCGGCCTCGATCAGCTCTCCATTCAGCCGGAACACCGCAACGATCAGGTCGGCAATGGTCTCGTCACGCTTACGCATGACACTATGCTGTCATGAAAGCATATATCTGTCAATATGTATTTTTGACCAACCAGAAAATCCCGACCGACCGGGGGCCGAGAGCCGTGCGTGATATCGCTGGGCGCAAGCGCAATGAGTCCGCGCCCATCGCGGGCACGGCGCGTCGTTAGCGGGAACCGAAGAAGTTTATGTTATTGCCTCTAATCGTCGCCGCGTTCGTGATCGGCGCGTAGCGCGTCGGGATGCGGCATGGCAATGATGTTGTAGCCGGAATCGACGAAATGAATCTCGCCGGTGACGCCGGTCGAGAGGTCGGAAAGCAGATAAAGCGCCGCACCGCCGAGCTCCTCGAGCGTGACGCCGCGACGCAGCGGCGAATGCCGCTGCTGAAAGGCGAACATCATGCGCGCGTCGCCGATGCCGGCGCCGGCCAGTGTGCGGATTGGACCGGACGAGATGGCGTTGACGCGGATCGCCTGCGCGCCGAAATCGACGGCGAGATAGCGCACCGAAGCTTCGAGCGCCGCCTTGGCCGGACCCATGGCATTGTAGTTCGGCATGGCGCGGTCGCCGCCGTTATAGGTGAGCGTGAGCATGGCGCCGCCGTTCGGCATCAGCACCGCCGCGCGCGTGGCGGCTTCGACGA
>CAYVPC010000093.1:0-12315 GCA_964453555.1 uncultured Hyphomicrobiales bacterium
AGAACATCGTCATCGGCGGCGCCGCCGGCGCGCTGCCGCCGATGATCGGCTGGGCGGCGGCGACCGGCAGCGTCGGCATCGAGCCGGTGCTGCTGTTCCTCATCATCTTCTTCTGGACGCCGCCGCACTTTTGGGCGCTGTCGCTCTACCGCAGCGCCGATTATGCCCGCGCCGGCGTGCCGATGCTGCCGGTGGTCGCCGGCCTGACCGAAACGCGCCGCCAGATCCTGCTGTACACGTTGGTGCTGGCGCCGCTCGGCGCCACGCCCTGGCTGTTGGGCTATACCGGCAGGCTCTACGCTATCGTCGCGCTCGCGGCCGGCGCCGCCATGATCGCGCTCGCCTTGCGCGTGCGCTCCGAGCAGCACAGTCACGCCGCCAGCAAGCAGATGTTCGGCTTCTCGATCCTTTATCTGTTCGTGCTGTTCGCGATGCTGCTGGTGGACCGCGCATCGGCTGCCTGGTTCGGCCACCTCGCCGCATGACGACGAGCCTGGCCATGAGCGGGGAGAAGCCGGAGGACGGCATCAGGCTCACCGAGCGGCAGCTTCGCGCGCGCCGCGCGCGCTCGATCGCGATCGCGGTATCGCTTGGCGTGCTGGTGATCCTGTTCTACATCGTGACGCTGGTGAAGGGTCCGGGCGTGCTCAATCGCCCGCTGTAAAGGTCGAGCAAGACACCGATGGCCACGCCGACGCCGCATAAGCCTCCCGCCGCACGCCGCGACATCGTCGTCGCGTTCTTGTGCGGCGGCCTGGTTGCGGCGATGGTTGGCCTGTCGTTCGCCGCGGTGCCGTTCTATTCGTGGTTCTGCCGCACCACCGGCTATGGCGGCACCACGCAGGTGGCGAAGGCGCTGCCGACCGAAACCTCCGAACGCACCATCACCGTGCGCTTTGATTCAAACGTCGCCGCCGGCCTGCCGTGGCGGTTCGAGCCCGAGCGGCGGACCATCGACGTCAAGCTCGGCCAGGTCGTCACCGTCTATTATAAGGTCATCAACGAAGCCGCCCGCATCACCGCCGGCCAGGCCGGCTACAACGTCAATCCGGCCACGACGGGCATCTACTTCGAGAAGGTCAACTGCTTCTGCTTCACCCAACAGACCATGAAGCCCGGCGAGACGCGCGACATGGCGGTGGTGTTTTATGTCGATCCCAAGCTCGCCGCGGATTCCGAGCAGGACAACGTCAAGCTCATTACGCTCTCCTACACCTTCTATCCGGTTCGGCTGCCGGATCAGGCGGCGGAGGGCGTGGCGCCGGTGACGTCCGGGCAACTTTGATGAAGGCGACAAACAATGGCTGAAGCTGCACACGCCAAACCGCACCACGACTACCACCTGGTCAATCCGAGCCCGTGGCCGGCGATTGGCGCCGCGTCCGGATTCATCACCGCCTTGGGGCTGATCCTGTGGATGCACCATGTCGTGGCCTATGCGCCGATTATCTTCGGCGTCGGCGCCATCGGCATCGTCTACACCATGATCGGCTGGTGGCGCGACGTGATCTTCGAAGCCGAAGTCGAGCACGACCACACCTTCGTGGTGCAGATTTCGCACCGCTACGGCATGATCCTGTTCATCGCCTCGGAGGTCATGTTCTTCGTCGCCTGGTTCTGGGCCTATTTCAACACCGCGCTGTTCCCGGCCGAGCTCAAGGATGTGGCGCGGGCTGCTTTCATCGGCGGCGTCTGGCCGCCCAAGGACATCCACACCTTCGATCCGTGGCATCTGCCGCTGTTGAACACGCTCATTCTGTTGACCTCCGGCACCACCGTGACCTGGGCGCATCACGCGCTGCTTGAGGACAACCGCAAGGGACTGATTTGGGGCCTCGTTTGCACCATCGCGCTCGGCCTCTCGTTCACCTGCGTACAGGCTTATGAATACGCGCACGCCGCGTTCCACTATTCCGGCAATATCTACGGCGCCACTTTCTTCATGGCGACCGGCTTCCATGGCGCCCACGTCATCATCGGCTCGATCTTCCTGATCGTGTGCCTGTTCCGGGCGCTGGCCGGCCAGTTCCGGCCGGCGCAGCATCTCGGCTTCGAATTCGCTGCCTGGTACTGGCACTTCGTCGACGTAGTGTGGCTGTTCCTGTTCGCCTGCATCTATGTGTGGGGCGCCGGAACGCCGCTGCCGGAATAACGCCTTCTCCCTCTCCCCGCACGGCGGGGAGAGAGGTGACACTTTCCCCGCTTGCGCTGGAACTCGAGGATTGCGACATCGGTCGTATGGATAAAACCATCGACACATTGTCGGGCACGATTCTCGCCGGCCTCTCCTGCGCCTGTCCACGCTGCGGCCGGGGCAAACTATTCCGCGGATTTTTGACGCTGCGGCCGCGCTGTGAGAATTGCGGCCTGGATTACGGCTTTGCCGATTCCGGCGACGGTCCCGCGGTCTTCATCATGTTCTTCGCCGGCTTCGTCGTGGTGTTCGCCGCGCTGATCACCGAGGTCGTCTACAAGCCGCCGTTCTGGCTGCATGCGGTGTTGTGGCTGCCGCTTATTTTGATCGTCACGCTCGGGCCGCTGCGGCCGATGAAGGGACTGATGATCGCGTTGCAATACCACCACAAGGCCGCCGAGGGGCGCTTCGGCAAGAGCGAGCCTTGAACGCGCCGCCGGTGAAGCGCCGCTCATGGCTCGGCCTGTCGATCCCGGCGGCGCTCGCCTTCGCCGCGCTGATCGCGCTCGGCACCTGGCAATTGGAGCGCAAAGCGTGGAAGGAAGGATTGATCGCCGCGCTGACCGAGCGGCTTGACGCGGCGCCGGCAGCGCTGCCGTCGCCCGCTTCCTGGTCCCATCTCGATCCGGCGCGCGACGAATACCGGCGCATCAAATTCAGCGCCGTGTTCGAACACGGCAATGACGCGCTGGTTTACGCGGCCGCGTCGGCCTTCCGCCCCGACGTGTCCGGGTCCGGTTATTGGATTTTTACTCCGGCCCGGCTCGCGGGCGGCGCGCTCGTCATGGTCAATCGCGGCTTCGTGCCGGAAGCGCTCAAACTTGAAGCGACGCGCGCCGCCGGCCAGATCGCCGGACCGGTCGAGATCGCCGGCGCCTTGCGCTGGCCGGACGCGCGCCATTGGTTCTCGCCCGCCGACGATCCGGCGCACAATCTCTGGTTCACGCGCGACCCCGCGGCCATCGCCGCCGCCAAGGGCATCGGCCCGGTGGCGCCGTTCTATGTCGAGCAGGAAGCGCCGGTGCCGCCCGACGGCTGGCCGCATCCCGGCAAGCTCGTGGTCAACCTGTCGAACAACCACCTGGGATACGCCGTGACCTGGTATGGGTTGGCGCTGGTGCTTGCCGTCGTGTTCGCCGTCTGGGCGCGCAGTTCCAGGCGCGCTCGATAAACCTTGGATTTTTGGATCGGGGCGCGGCGATGGTGCGGTTGCAAGGATGCAACACTGCGCGTGAAACGTTCCGCATCCCCTTGAGCGGCCCCCTCCGGCGAGTCAGCCTCATTTGCCAGGCGCGTGCGGGGCTTTGTGAGGGCACGCGGGATTTCATAACGGGGCATTCCAACGGGCGCGCGTTTTTGCCGCCGCCCGCTTCACAACCTCCAAGAAGAATTTGCGCGCGTCGCGGGCCGTGCCACGGTCGCTTGCATTGGCGGATGACGCCGCGCAATTTCGCCCTGCGTGTTTGTGGCGTTGCGTGTCTTTCGTGCCGTTGCGCTGTAGCGTCGATTGGGGGCTTCCATGTTTCGCGTGCGGGCGCGCCGCGCCGGCCAGGCAATATTGCTGGCAGCATCGGTCTTTTTTGCGTGGTCTTTAGAAGACCCGTCCGGCGAATTTCTGCGGCGTGCACATGCACAAGACATCCCAGAAGGAGAGGAGAAAAAGATTGCATTGAAGGCATTTTAGGCGGATTTGAGAACCTTTCCAAGTTTGAGGGAGCTATCTTTGCCGATGAGCGGCTAGCGATAGAACGCGCCGAAAAGGAACTGCAGGGTTGGCAAACCGACTACACTGCTGCGCTTGATGAAGTGAAAGCAGCACAGGATGCGGCAAACGCTGCCCATGCGGCCGAGGATGCGGCGTCTGCAAGGACGGATGACTATGCCGAGCGCGCGGTTGCGAGAACACACAGGAACTCCAAGAGCGCCGACAAAAGACTGAAGAGAGCTAAGGTGAAATTAGATGCTGCCCGCGTGGGTGTCCGCGGCGCAAAGGCACGCTATGACCAAGCGATTGCGGCCGCCGAGGCGAAGTACAAGAAATTAAATCCGGAAGCACCACGTCGCACCGGCATGAAGTGCCCGCCGCCGGGCAGCGGCCTCTACGCCAGTCTTGAGCTCGGCGGCGGCTGGTGGAACAACACCATAACGTTCGGGCGCGACCCCAGCGTCAATGCCGGAGGCTTTGTCGGCGGCGGCGCGTTCGGGTTCAGGATGCCGGTCAGCGGGATACCGGATTCGCTGGTGTGGCCGGTCGGCGCGCGGGTCGGCGTTCTTGGCGGCAGCTTCAACAGCAGCACGGTGGGTTACACGGTCAAGACGCCGCTGGCTTTCTACGGCGAGGCCGAATTCGCAAATCCCATCTTCAGCTCGCTCGCGGGACGCCTCATTCCGCATACCATGATCTACAGCTCCGCCGGAATTGGCGGCGTCTGGCAGAACTATGGCTGGTCCATGCCCGGAGCGAGCGGCAACACCGACACCGTGCAATTTGCTTTCACCACCAGCATACGGGCGGAGTGGAAGATCACCCGCGCGGTTGATTTTTATGTGCAATGGCGTTCGTTCATCGCAACGCCACAGCAGTTCAACCTGCCCGGGCTGGCGACAGCCAACGGCTACAGCAACATGGTAACGCTTGGCGTGCAGTTTCAACGTTGACGGGGGCTGTCATGTGGCGTCGAGCATTGTGTGCCATCATCGGCGGTACTTTGTCTGTCATTATTGTCGACGGTTGGATAAATCAGGCGCACGCCCAGTATATGCGCTGGAGATCATATGGTGCCTTGGGCTCTGTCAGTAGCGAATATACCAACGAAGAAATGTTTGATTTCGTACATAGCGGGCAGGCCGCTTCCATCAAATATTTTTTCCCAGTAGATCCTCGGCCTTACGAACCGGACGACAGAGGAGCCCCGGCGCACTATAGGGTAACTTTCTCTTCTGAGCCCGGATCTCCTACTGAGACCTACTGGCTGGAGCCGTGCTCCGAGTGGTTCCGCCTTTTCCGCCACCTTTATTATGCCGGCGAGGTCGGCGGCGGAGTGCAAAACTTTGTAATCGTCGGAGGCAATGACCCCGGCGGCAATGCGGGAGGCTTTGTTGCCGGCGGCGCTATCGGATTCAGGGTGCCGGTCAACGGGACGGCCGGACTCCTTGGTCTTCCCTGTCGGGGCGCGGATCGGCGTTCTCTGTAGCACCTTCAACGGCAGCACGTCCGCGAACGGATTGATTTACGGGGTCAAGATGCCATTTGCCTTCTACGGCGAGGCCGAATTCGCCAATCCTCTGATCAATTCCATCATAGGATCGATCGCCCCCGAACCCCAGTCAAGGTCTATGACTCTGCCGGTGTTGCCAGTGTCTTGCAGAACTACAGTTGGACAATGCCTGCGGTCAGCGGCAACACCAACACCGTGCAATTTGCTTTCACCACCAGCATACGGGCCGAGTGGCCGATCACCCGCGGTTTCGATATGTACGTGCAGTGGCGTTCGTTCCTCATCACGCCACAGTCGGTCGGTGTACCCGGACCGATGAGGGTCGGCGGCTATAGCAATATGGTTACGCTCGGCGTGCAGTTTTAACGTCGGCGGCCCCGAGCCCGTTCATCTGTGAAACCGTTGTAGCCGCTGAAACTCATCGGTGCCTGACGGTCTTTTTTCGCCGTCCGCCGGAATTCGCTTTCCTTGTGAAAAGACCCGCTCTTCTGTAACTGTGGCATTGGTCCGGGACGGGCGGCAGCCAGCCCCCGCAGCGAACATCCTGGAAAATCAAGAGTTTAGCGCTACGGGATTTGGCCGGGGCGCAAGGAAGGCGTGGGTTGCGTCATATCTCGACCAGAGGCGAAGACCCCTCGCTCGGCTTCACCGACGTGATGCTCGCGGGCCTTGCCCGCGACGGCGGTCTGTATGTGCCGGAAACCTGGCCGCGCCTGGAGCACGAGACCATCATCGGCTTCGCCGGCCGGCCCTATGCCGAAGTCGCCGTCGAGCTGATCCGGCATTTCACCGGCGATTCCATTCGCGACGCCGACCTCGCACGCATGGCGCGCGAAGCCTACGGCAGCTTCCGCCATCCCGCGGTCGCTCCGCTGAACGAGCTCGGCGTGAATACGTTTGCGCTCGAACTGTTCCACGGCCCCACCCTCGCCTTCAAGGATGTGGCGATGCAGCTGTTGGCGCGGCTGATGGATCACGCGCTCGCCGCGCGCGGCGAGCGCCGCACCATCGTGGTCGCGACTTCGGGCGATACCGGCGGCGCCGCCGTCGAGGCTTTCCGCGACCGCAATCAGGTCGACGTCGTCGTGCTGTTCCCGCAGGGGCGCGTCTCCGAGGTGCAGCGCCGGATGATGACCACGGCGGCGGCCGCCAACGTCCACACGATCGCCATCGACGGTACTTTCGACGACTGCCAGGCGCTGGTGAAGGGAATGTTCAATCATGCCGCCTTCCGCGAGCGGGTGCGGCTGTCCGGCGTCAATTCGATCAACTGGGCGCGCATCGTCGCGCAGATCGTCTATTACTTCACCGCCGCGGTCGCGCTCGGCGCGCCTTACCGCAAGGTCGCGTTCACCGTCCCGACCGGCAATTTCGGCGACATCTACGCCGGCTACGTGGCGCAGCGGATGGGCCTGCCGATCGACCGGCTCGTCATCGCCACCAACGTCAACGACATCCTCGCCCGCACGCTGGCGACCGGGACCTACGAATTGCGCGACGTGGTGCCGACCACCTCGCCGTCGATGGACATTCAGGTGTCGTCCAATTTCGAGCGGCTGTTGTTCGATGCCTATGACCGCGATGCCGGCGCGGTGCGCGCGCTGATGGGCGCGCTCGCGCAATCGCGGCGCTTCTCGGTGTCGGCGCCGGCGCTGGCGCATATCCGCACGCTGTTCTCCGCCGGCCGCGCCGACGAGGACGAAGTCGCCGCCACGATGCACGCGGTGCGGCGCGAGACCGGCCGGTTCGTCGATCCGCACACCGCCGTCGGCATCGCCGTCGCCGAAAAGGAAGCGCGCGACCCAAGCCTGCCGATGGTGGTGCTGGCGACCGCGCACCCGGCCAAGTTCCCGGACGCGGTCGCGGCGGCGTGCGGCGCCCGCCCACCCTTGCCGGAGTGGCTTTCCGATCTTAATCAGCGTCCGGAGCGCGTTACCGCGTTGCCGGCCGAGCAATCCGCGGTCGAGCGCTTCGTCGTTCAGGCGAGCCGGGCCGCACAGGAAGGAGCGGCAGCATGAGCGTTGCGGTGACCAGCTTGAAATCCGGCATCCGCGTGGTGACCGATACGATGCCGCATCTCGAGACGGCCTCGCTCGGCGTGTGGGTCAATTCCGGCAGCCGCGACGAACGGATTAATGAGCACGGCATTTCGCATTTCCTCGAACATATGGCGTTCAAGGGCACGCGCCGGCGCACCGCCCGCCAGATCGCGGAGGAAATCGAGGCGGTCGGCGGCGATCTCAATGCCGCGACCAGCGCCGAGAGCACCGCCTATTACGCGCGCGTGCTCAAGGCCGACGTGCCGCTCGCGCTCGACGTGCTCGCCGACATCCTGTCCGAGCCGGCATTCGACCGCGACGAGCTGGTCCGCGAGCAGAACGTGATCGTGCAGGAGATCGGCGCGGTCGCCGATACGCCCGACGATCTCGTATTCGAGCATTTGCAGGCGATCGCCTTCCCCGAGCAGTCGCTCGGCCGCTCGATCCTCGGCACCGCCAAGACGGTGCGCACGTTCGACAGCGCGAAATTGCGCGACCATCTGGCCCGGCACTACCGCGCGCCCGATATCCTGATTGCCGCCGCCGGCGCGGTCGACCATGCCGCGGTGGTGGGCGAAGTAGAGAAGCGTTTTGCCGGCTTCGACGGACCGGCCGGACCGGCGCCCGAGCCCGCCCATTTCGGCGGCGGCACCCACGTCGAAAAACGCGAACTCGAACAGGTGCACATCGCGCTCGCCTTGCCCGGCGTCGCGCAGACCGACCCCTCGCTCTACAGCTTGCAGATGTTCACCAACGTGGTCGGCGGCGGCATGTCGTCCCGGCTGTTCCAGGAAGCGCGCGAGAAGCGCGGCCTGTGCTATTCGATCTATTCCTTCCACTTCCCGTATTCCGACGTCGGCATGTTCGGCCTCTATGCCGGCACCGACGCCGCCGATTCGACCCAACTGATGCAGCTCGTCGTCGACGAGATCGCCAACGCCGCCGAAACGATTTCCGACACGGAGATCGCGCGGGCCAAGGCGCAGATGAAAGCCGGCTTGCTGATGGCGCTGGAGAGTTCCGGCGACCGCATCGGCCAACTGGCGCGGCAGATGATGGCCTGGGGACGGCCGGTTCCGCTCGACGAACTGGTCGAGAAAGTCGAATCCGTGACAGTCGAAAGCGCGCGCGCGGCCGGACGGGCGCTCATCCGTCGCGGCAAGCCGGCGATCGCCGTGCTCGGGCTTGGCTCGGGACTCGAAAACGCCGCGGCGATTGCCGAAACGCTGGCGCGTCAGGCCGCATGACAGCGGCGATGGCGTTCTTCCGCACCATCAATTTTTCCGATCCGCTGCCGTCGGTCGCCGGCGAAGGCGTCATGCTGCGCACGCCGCAGGTGACGGACTATAGCGAATGGGCGGCATTGCGCGAACAGAGCCGCGAATTCCTCACGCCCTGGGAGCCGACCTGGCCGGCCGACGATTTGACCCGCGGCGCGTTTCGGCGGCGCATCCGGCGCTATGCCGAGGATTTGCGCACCGACCAGGGCTACGCTTTCCTGATCTTTTGCACCTCGGATGACACGCTGGTCGGCGGTTTGACATTGGCCAATATCCGCCGCGGCGTCGCCCAGGCCGGCAGTCTCGGCTACTGGATGGGCCTGCCCTACGTCCGGCAGGGCCATATGACCGCAGCGGTGCGCGCGGTCATCCCGTTTGCCTTCGCCACGCTCCGGCTGCATCGGCTCGAAGCCGCCTGCATCCCGACCAATGCCGGCTCCGTCCGGCTTCTGGAAAACACCGGCTTCGTGCGCGAGGGCTATGCGCGGGACTATCTCTGCATCAACGGCAGCTGGCAGGACCACCTGCTTTATGGCCGGCTGAAGGACGCAAAAACCCAGGCGCCAATGGGTTAACTACGCCTGGCGCGCCGCCTTGGGATGGCCACTCTTCCCTTGATATAACAAAGGCATCGGGGAAATCTGGCAATGCACGGCCGGGAAATGACGGGGACTTTTCGGCAAACGACGTGGCGCGGTCGCAGCTTGCTCGCGGCGCCGCTCCTGCTCGCGTCGCTTGTCGCAGGATGTTCGAACGGCGGCATCTTCGGCGGACCGGCTGCGTCGCCGCCGGAGGCCGCGGCATCGCCGCCGTCCGGCTTGGTAAGCCCGATCGCGGGCTTTCTTTCCGGCTCGTCGGCCAGGGCGCCGCAAACCGCCACCGGCGCGCAGCCCGACATCAATTGTCCGCCGGTCGACGTCCGCCGCGGCGCCTCCACGCTGACCATCGGCCCGACCGGCGACAAAACCGCGATGACGCTGAAATACCAGGCCGAGTTCATCCGCGAGGCGCGCGAATGCGCCGTCGTCGGCGGCAACATGGTGATGAAGATCGGCATCGAGGGCCGCGTCATCGTCGGCCCCGGCGGCGGACCCGGTCAGGTCGACGTGCCGTTGCGCATGGCGATTGTGCAGGAGACGCCGAGCAGCGGCACGCGGGCGGTACAAACGAAATTCATGGTCATTCCGGTCGTGATCGGCCCCGGTCAGGGCGGCGCGAGCTTCAGTCATGTCGAGGACGCGATAACCTTTCCGCTGCCGACGCCGACCGCCCAGCTCGACGACTACATCGTGTATGTCGGCTTCGATCCACAGACGGCGGCAGCGCAGCCGCGGCAACCGCCGAAAGCAAGACCGCGGCCCAAGCACCCGGCCGCCAGCACGGACTGATTCAAGGCCGATTACCAGCCGCGCAGGTCGATGATTGCGCCTTTGAGCGCGCGCAGATCGGCGATCACCCCGCAGGCGCCTGCGGCGGTGAGTTCGCGCGCGAGATGCCCTTCCGCGGCACTACGCCCGACGAAGCCGATCGGCCGCATACCCGCCGCCCTGGCCGCGGCGACGCCGGCGGCCGAATCTTCGACCACGATACAGTCCGCAGGCCGCACTTGCAGCCGTTGCGCCGCGAGCAGGAACAGATCGGGTGCCGGTTTGCCTTTCGGCACTTCGCTGGCGGAGAACAGCCGCGGCTCGAAAAACCGCAGCAGATCGGTGGTCTCCAGACTAAGCCGGATGCGTTCGGGCGACGACGAGGAGGCAACCGCCTTGGGGCCGCGAATCCAGGTCATCGCATGCACGGCGTGCGGAACGGCGCGCAATTCCGCGCGCAAACGGCGCAGGGTTTCGGCCGCCACGTTGGCCGGCAGGTCCGGCGGCAGCTTTCGGCCGCTGCTGCTCTCGACGATGGCGAAAATATCCGCCGAGCGGCGGCCGTGAAACCGCCGCGCCACGACATCGGCGGTCAAGGTGAAGCCGGCCCGCGAAAGCGTTTCGGCGAGTACCGCGGACGCAATCGGCTCACTGTCGACCAGCACGCCATTGCAATCGAAGATGACCACGGGCCGCTCCGCCGCACCGGCCAAGGCTTTCAGCCGGCATCCACCCGCAACGAATCAGTTGTTTGAAAGAGATACGGTTCGGCGGAGGTAGTCAAAGACCGCCGCCGGCGTTGCCCCCGCTATCAACAAAGCAAAAACGGCCGATCGCCTAGTTGAACTTCTTTTTGACGTCCTCGATGCCCTCGGCGAGCAGGTCTTCGGCGACCTTGCCCTTGGCGGCGGCGACGAGGATTTTCTCGGCCGCGGCGACCGCGGTATCGGCCGCGGCAGCCCGCACGTCGGCGAGCGCCTGCGCCTCGGCCTGGGCGATCTTCGCCTCGGCCATTTTGGTCCGCCGCGCCACAAAATCTTCCATGCGCGCCTTGGCCTCGGTGGCAAGCCGCTCGGCCTCGGCCTTTGCGCCGGCGATGATGGAAGCAGCCTCGCCTTCGGCCTCGCGCGCCTTCCGTTCGAATTCGGCCAGCACCGCCTGCGCCTCTTCGCGCAACCGCACCGCCTCGCCGAGTTCGGCCTTGATGCGTGCCTGCCGCGCGTCGATGCCGCCGATCACCCGGCGATGCACGCCCAGATAGACAAGCAGCGCGAGGAACAGGACAAAGGCGATGGCGACCCAGGCTTCGGCTTCAGGCATCACCATGACCGGTTCCCTAACGCTTGCTCGCGCTGCCGACCGCGGCGGCGACGTCCTGCGCGCTCGGCGCCGTGCCGATCAGGCGCTCGACGATGGCGGCCGCCGTGTCCGCGGCAATGCTGCCGACGTTACCCATCGCCGCGGTGCGGGTGGCGGCGATCGATTGTTCCGCCGCCGCCAGCCGCTCATTGAGCTGTGCCTCCAGCCGCTTGTTGGTAGCCTCCGCCTCGGCCGCCTGCTTCGCGCGGGTTTCGCCGGCGATCGCTTGCGCCCGGGCGCGCGCGTCGGCCAGCGATTTCTGATAGGCCGCGTTAGCGGCGTCGGATCGCTCCTTGAAGCCCTGCGCGGCCTTTAGATCGTCGGCGATGCGTTTGCTGCGCTCGGCGAAGATCGCGCCGATGCGCGGCAACGCGATCCGCGACATCAGCACATAGAGCAGGACGAAGGTCAGCGTCAGCCACAGCAGCTGCGACGGGAAATACTGCGACTGAAACGGCGGAAACGCGTGCTTTCCCGCGGGCGCTTCGGTATGGGCAGCCGGCTCGGCCATGGGCGTAAAGTGTTACAGCCCGAACAGCAGCAGAAGCGCGATCAACAGCGAAAAGATGCCGAGCGCTTCGGTGATAGCGAACCCGAAGATCAGGTTGCCGAACTGGCCTTGCGCGGCCGAAGGATTGCGCAGCGCGGCGGCCAGGTAATTGCCGAAGATGATGCCCACGCCGACGCCGGCGCCGCCCATGCCGATGCAGGCAATGCCGGCTCCGATGTATTTTGCGGCCTGCGGATCCATAGAAAACTCCTTTTCGAGGTTGCAGCGGGGTTTAAGCGGTCAGTGGCCCGGGTGGATCGCATCGTTGAGATAGATGCAGGTGAGAATGGCAAAGACATAGGCTTGCA
>CAYVPC010000094.1:0-12309 GCA_964453555.1 uncultured Hyphomicrobiales bacterium
ACCCAGGGCGTCGAGGTCATCACCGACCGCACGCATCTCGTTCACGTATCCGGCCATCCGCGCCGTGCCGAACTGCTCGACATGATCGGCTGGGTGCGGCCGCGAATTCTCGTTCCGGCCCATGGCGAAGCCTTGCATCTCGCCGAGCACGCCAAGCTCGCGCGCGGGGCAGGGGTGCCGGAGGTGCTCGTCTGCCGTAACGGCGATCTCGTCCGCCTCGCCCCCGGGCCGGCGGAGATCATCGACGAAGTGCCATCGGGCCGCCTCTATAAGGACGGCGCGCTCCTGATCGATGCCGATGCAAGCACGGTCGCCGCGCGCCGCCGCTTGAGCTTTTCCGGTATGGTATCGATTGCGCTCGCTATGGACGAAAAGGGGGCGCTGCTTGCGGACCCGGACGTCGAGCTGATCGGCATTCCGGAGACCGATGCCGCCGGCCGGCCGATGGCGGACATTACCCGCGACGCGGTCGAGGAGGCTTTCGAGACATTGCCGAAACCGCGCCGGCGCGATCCCGGCGAGGTGGCGGAGGCCGTCCGCCGTGGGGTGAGGGGTGCCATCGCCGACCGCTGGAACAAGAAGCCGATCTGCCACGTCCACGTGCTGATCGTGTAATCGGCGTCGCCGCCGCGGCCGTAGAAATGCGCGGCCAGCAAGTCCTAGCGTAGCGCATGGAGGCAGCAAATGGAGCTTCGCGAGCAAGCTGATGTTTCGCCGCGGTTGGCCGCCAAGATATTCGTTCAAGGAATCGCTCCCATTGCGTGCACGGCGACGGAGATTTCGGACCGAGGTGCGACTCTGATTGTCGTCAGCCAGTTCGGCATTCCGGATACGTTCGAGCTTGCATTTGCCGGAGACGACACGCGACATCGGTGCATCGTCGTCAAAAAGGCTCCGCACAAGATCAAAATCCTGTTTCGGTGATCGCCCCCGCGGCACGGCGACGCCGATCTTGTGGCGGCGGGGCCTTCCCAGGCCGGACGCCGCGTGCGCGCTTTATGCGCACCGGAGCGCAGACGGTATAAGATACAATCGCCGGGGAGCAGGGAGACTTAAGACCATGATCGGCAGGCTCAACCATGTGGCGATCGCCGTGCGCGATATCGGCAAGGCGGCGGCGCTTTACCGCGACGTGCTTGGCGCGGACGTATCTGCGGCGGTGCCGCAGCCGGACCATGGCGTGACCACTGTGTTCATCACCCTGCCGAACACCAAGATCGAGCTTCTGGAGCCGCTCGGCGAGAACTCGCCGATCGCGAAATTCCTTGAGCGCTATCCGGACGGCGGCATGCACCACGTCTGCTACGAAGTCGAAGACATCCGCGCCGCCCGCGACACGCTCAAGCGGTCGGGGGCGCGCGTCCTTGGCGACGGCGAGCCGCGCACCGGCGCCCACGGCAAGCCGGTCCTGTTCCTGCACCCGAAGGATTTTTCCGGCACCTTGGTCGAGCTGGAACAGCGCTAGAGCATGATCCGGAAAAGTGGACACCGGTTTTCCGAAAAGTTCATGCTCCGCTAAAGGAACAACATGCCGGTCACTACGGCCATCGCCATCTTTTTCCTGATCTGGTGGGTGGTGCTGTTCGCGGTGCTGCCCTGGGGCGTCCGCAGCCAGCATGAGGGCGGGGAGATCGCTCCGGGCACCGATCCGGGCGCGCCGGCGATCCCGAATTTGCGCTGGAAGCTCGTTTGGACGACGGTCGTCTCGGCGCTGATCTTTGCCACTTGCTACGTGGCAGTTGCTCAACGTCTGGTGACGTTCGAGGGCTTCATGCGGCCGTTCGGGGCCCATTGACCGCGCCAGGCCCGCGGCCAAAAAAATAGCAGGGCCAAAGCCCTGCCGGAGACTCTTAATCTGATCCTTGATACGCGCCCTACGCTATCTTTTAGCTTTTATCGGCGTGCCGGCGGGGTTGATTTCGCGCCGGTTGGACTATCCTCCCGAGACTTGGACCGCTTCCCGGATGCAAAGATGAGATATCCGGCTCCGGGATTGGGTTGTCGTTGGTACTCGATCTTTGCCCGGATGTCATCATCTTACCCGGCCCGATGACAAAAAAAATTGGGCCGCCGGGCATTTGCGAAATCCGCTGCCGATAGCGGCCCCCTTGTATTTCGAGCGCCGTTGCGGGTTCACTGCCGGACTGATTCCGCAACCTCGCCCGGCGAGATTTCATGCGACTTTCCCGCTATTTCCTGCCCATCCTGCGCGAAACGCCGAAAGAAGCGGAAATCGCTTCGCACCGCCTGATGCTGCGCGCCGGTATGATCCGCCAGGAGGCCGCCGGGATCTACGCGTTCCTGCCGCTGGGGCTGCGCGTGCTCAACAATGTCTGCCGGATCGTGCGCGAAGAGCAGGACCGCGCCGGCGCCATCGAGCTGTTGATGCCGACCATCCAGTCGGCCGAGCTCTGGCGCGAAAGCGGCCGTTACGACGCCTACGGCAAGGAAATGCTGCGCATCAAGGACCGGCACGAGCGCGACATGCTCTACGGCCCGACCAACGAGGAGATGATCACCGAAGTTTTCCGCTCCTATGTGCGCTCATACAAGGATCTGCCGCTCAACCTTTATCACCTGCAATGGAAGTTCCGCGACGAAGTGCGGCCGCGCTTCGGGCTGATGCGCGGCCGCGAGTTTTTGATGAAGGACGCCTATTCGTTCGACGTCGATTTTGCCGGCGCCAAGCACGCATATAACCGTATGTTCGTCGCCTATCTTCGCACCTTCGCGCGCATGGGCCTGCAATCGATCCCGATGGTCGCCGAAACCGGCCCGATCGGCGGCAATCTCTCCCATGAATTCATCGTGCTCGCCGACACCGGCGAGAGCGAAGTGTTCTGCCACCGTGACTATCTCGGCTTTGACGTGCCGGGAACGGACGTGGATTTCGGCAGTATTTCCGGTTTGCAGACGATCGTCGATCGGTGGACGTCGCTTTACGCGGCCACCTCCGACAAGCACGACACCGCCGCGTTCGCCAAACTGCCGCCCGACAAGCAGATATCGGCGCGCGGCATCGAGGTCGGCCAGGTGTTCTATTTCGGCACTAAATACTCCGAGCCGATGAAAGCCGTCGTGACCGGTCCCGACGGGGTCGAGCAGCCGGTGCATATGGGCTCCTACGGGATAGGGCCGACCCGGCTGGTCGCCGCCTTGATCGAGGTGTTTCACGACGAGGCGGGGATCAAATGGCCCGAAGCCGTCGCGCCGTTCAAGGTCGCCATCCTCAACTTGAAGCAGGGGGCGGGCGACACCGACGCGGCGTGCGAGCGGCTTTACGCCGCGCTCGCGGCCAAACGGATCGACACACTCTACCACGACCTCGATGAGCGGCCGGGATCGAAATTTGCCACCGCCGACCTGATCGGAATTCCCTGGCAGGTCCTGGTGGGCCCGCGCGGGCTCGCCGAAGGCAAAGTCGAGGTGAAACGCCGGGCCGACGGGTCGCGGGAGCTGATGAGCCCGCAAGACGCGCTTGTCCGGCTAGGCGCGTGAAGCTGTGCGGGGAGCGATGTTAAGGGGCTTGAAACCGCCAGAATCATGTGAAACTCCGGGCTCTCGCGGGGACCAGATATAAAATGCGAGAGCCGACCGGGACCCATCCGTTCGCGCCGTTCGAGTGGATGCTGTCGCTGCGCTACCTGCGTGCGCGGCGCAAGGAAGGATTCATCTCGGTCATCGCCGGATTTTCCTTTCTCGGCATCATGCTCGGCGTGGCGACACTCATCATCGTCATGGCGGTGATGAACGGCTTTCGCCAGGAGCTGTTGGACAAGATTCTCGGGCTCAACGGCCACCTGCTGATCCAGCCGCTGGAATCGCCGCTCAACGACTGGCAGGCAGTATCCGAGCGCGTGGCCAGAGTGCCGGGCGTGCGGCTCGCCGCGCCGATCGTCGAGGGCCAGGCGCTCGCCTCGTCGCCGTTCAACGCGTCCGGCGTGCTGGTTCGCGGCATCCGCGCGAGCGACCTTGCCAAGCTTTCCTCGGTCGCGAGGAACATCAAGCAAGGCACGCTCGATGGCTACGACGAGGGGCAGGGGATCGCCATCGGATCGCGGCTTGCCGAACAGCTCTCGGTGCGCGCCGGCGACAATCTTACACTGGTCGCGCCGCGAGGCGCGGTGACGCCGATGGGCACGACGCCGCGCATCAAATCCTACCGGATTGCCGCCGTATTCGAGATCGGCATGTCGGAATACGACGCCGCCTTTGTCTTCATGCCGCTGACCGAGGCACAGGCCTATTTCAACCGCGCTGGCGACGTTACTGCGATCGAGGTCTATACCGACGATCCCGACCGGGTCGACCGCTACCGGCCGCTGGTGACCGAGGCGGCGGCGCGGCCGATCTACATGATCGACTGGCGGCAGCGGAACGCGACCTTCTTCAACGCGCTTCAGGTTGAACGCAACGTCATGTTCCTGATCCTGACGCTGATCGTACTGGTGGCAGCGCTCAATATCGTCTCCGGCCTGATCATGCTGGTTAAGGACAAAGGCAGCGACGTCGCGATCCTGCGCACTATGGGCGCGACGCAGGGCGCGATCATGCGCATCTTCCTCATCACCGGCGCGTCGATCGGGGTGGTCGGCACGCTGGTCGGATTCCTGCTTGGCACCGTCATCTGCCTCAATATCGAGTCGATCCGCCATTTCCTGTCATGGCTCACCAATACCGAGCTGTTCTCGCCTGAGCTCTATTTCCTCTCCCGGCTTCCGGCCGACATGAATGCCAGCGAAACTACCGCTGTCGTCGTCATGGCGCTCGGATTGTCGCTCTTGGCAACGCTCTATCCGTCCTGGCGCGCCGCGCGGCTCGATCCGGTCGAAGCCTTGCGGTACGAGTGATCAACCGCGATGGACGAGACCACCACGATCACCGAGCCCGCCGGTTCGACAATTGCCGGTGACGATAATCCGATCGTGTTCTTGCATCACGTCAGCCGGCGCTTTCGCCAGGGTGATGCGACGCTCGAAATCCTCAAAGACGCCGAGCTTGCGGTCTGGGCCGGGCAATCGGTTGCACTGGTGGCCCCGTCCGGCGCCGGCAAATCGACACTTCTGCACATCGCCGGCCTGCTTGAGCATCCCGATGCCGGCGAAGTCTATATCGAGGCGCACGCGACCTCGCATTTGAGCGATATGCAGCGCACCCGCATCCGCCGCACCGACATCGGCTTCGTCTATCAGTTCCATCACCTGCTGTCGGAGTTCTCGGCCGTTGAGAACGTCATGCTGCCGCAGATGATCCGGGGCCTGAAGCGCTCGCAGGCGCAGGCACGCGCTGCCGAACTCCTGAGCTATCTAGGGCTGAAAGAGCGGCTGACCCACCGGCCGGCGGAGCTCTCTGGAGGCGAGCAGCAGCGCGTCGCCATCGCGCGTGCGGTCGCCAACGCGCCGCGCATCCTGCTCGCCGATGAGCCGACCGGCAATCTCGACGTGCGGACCTCCCAGCACGTCTTTGCAACGCTCAGCCAGCTCGTGCGTGCAACCGGGCTCGCGGCCATCGTCGCCACCCACAATCTCGACATCGCCGCGCAGATGGACCGCCGCGTCACCATCCGCGACGGCGCGGTGGTGGAACTGGCTTGACAAAAACGATGAGGCCGCCCGCGGGCGGCCTCGCCGGTATTGCTTCATCGCCCTGCGGAAATCAGCAGGGAGCGCACCAGCAGCGATACGGGCCGCACACCCGGCGCATGCCGGGCGGGCACCAGCGGCCAAAGCCGAAGCAGGCCGCCTTGTGGATGATCGTGGCGTTTTGCGCCTGCGCGTTGATCGTGCCGGCGCCCACGGTTTGCGCCGCCTGCGCCGTAAATGCGGCCGTACCCAAAAGCAAAGCAACAGCCGTCAATGTGATTGCGAGTTTGGCCATCACAGCCCTCCTGTTGTTGTAGCGATGGAACGTAAACGAAGAACAAGACCGTAGCGGAACATCTTACACTTACTTCGGCGTTGCTGAGCCGTAGATGAACAAGCTTTGCAATCTTATACGAGCGAGCATCCGTACCGGTTCAGTTCGTTGGCGTGAGTCCTTGGGTTGTGGGTCATTTCGGATAAGGCACGGCGCCTAAACCCTTGCAGGAAAGGTCAAACCGGCATATTCGGGCCTTATGGCCAAATCTCCCCGTGTCAGGGTCATTTTCAAGCCGAAGCGGATCGCCGACGGCGACTGGCAGATTGAGGCCCACTGTCCCGGGGCCGAAATTCGTTACATCAAGGGCCTTAAGAGCAAGCCGGAGATTGACGAATGGATGCAGGGGACGCGCCGCATAGACTGGTTGAGATCACAGGGCTATGCGAAATAATCAAGCGCCGCATACGCCCTAGGGACTTCTCCCAAGCCGGTAAATTGGTAGTGGATAATCGTCAGCGGGCAGGTCGATGATCGGCCGCCAACGCCTGAAGACGCATCGGAGACGGCTGACACCCGGCGGATGATGAGGCCGCCAACTCGGCCTTATTTGGCTTTCACCGGAGCAGCTTTTTTTGGCAGCACGCAAGTACTGAGTTTGCCGGGACCTGTTTTGAGGGTCCCGCCGCCATCTGAGCACAGCTTCGGCCCGTCAAGATCCACCTTGGGATCGAACGTGAAGTTCGACTTACTGGTGTTGTAATTGACGGCAGCAAAGGCGCCATCCGCTATCACGCCAAGGAACACGATGGTCAGGAGCAAAATTAGAAATCTACGGGACATGTAGCCACTCCCTGGAGCATTGGCGTCCGGATCAGCGCCTTGGACAAAGCTGCCAACTAAGGCGAACTATTACGGTCCAATCGTTGAGACAAGCCAAACCGCCGCTATCAGGCATCCAACCAACAAAATGGCGAGACCGCACTGCCACGGCCTTTCCCGAAATTCTTCATGCACGGCAGCGCGCGCGAGTGGATCGCTCAAGTAGCGATATGCCCCATACGCGACCACAGCGATGAGAACCGCCGCTACAGCGTATATCATTGCCGTCCCCGAAGGGATTATGCAGAAAACGGATCACGGCCAAAGGGGAAAGACGACACTTCGCGCGCCTTACCCACGCCGCCACAATCGAAAGGGACCCACTGCGTGCCCTTCGCATTTATCCCTTGACAGCAAGTGAACCATGGGTTATCCTTCTGCACAACCTAGAGGATTGCCGTCATGGCCGAATACACGTTCAAGCAATTCCAAGCCGAATACCCCAATGACGGGGCCTGCCTTAAGCAGATCATGGAAATCCAGTACGGCGGCGAGGAAACCGACTGCCCGGTTTGTGACAAGCGGATGCAGTTCCATCCGATGACCAAGCGGCGGGCCTATGCCTGCCAAGGGTGCGGCCATCACATTTACCCGGCGGCAGGAACCATCTTCCACAAGAGCCGTACCAAGCTCACGATCTGGTTCTTTGCGATGTATCTCCTGACCAGCACACGGCATGGCGTGGCGGCGAAGGAAATCCAGCGGCAGACTGGGGTCACCTACAAGTGCGCTTGGCGCATCTGTCACGAATTACGCAAGCTGATGGCATCCGCTGATGCTCGCGGGCCAATCGGCGGCGACGGCAGGCACGTCGAGGCCGACGAAACGCTAGTCGGCGGCGCGGTTCGCAAACGCGGCCCCGGTCAGCATCGCGCCCGCAAAACGGTTGTGTTCGGCATGGTCGAACGTGACGGTCGTTTGCGCGCTGGCCCAGTGCCTGATGAAAGCACCTTTACGCTAGAGCCGATCATTCTTGAAAACGTTGCTAAGGGAACGACGATCACCACCGACGGACACGCGGCCTATAAGGGCCTTAGGCACTCCTACACGCATGAAGCAGTCAATCACGACGCGAAAGAGTACGTGCGCGGTATCCACCACACGAACACGATTGAGGGCCATTGGTCGCTGCTAAAGCGTGCGATCAAAGGCACGCACGTTCATATTTCCAGCAAGCACGCTTGGAAATACATCGCCGAATTTAGCTACCGCCGGAACATGCGGCACTCACATACGGCGATGTTCAATCTTCTTGTGCATGCTTTTTCTTGTGCATGCTTTTTCACTGCCCCGTTTAGTAGAGACGTGAAATCCTCTCGGTGATTGGGGTTCCCATCGCTGGGCTTATCGCTCGTTGGGACCGCGACCGATTCAGGTTGCGCGCGGCGGCGCGCCGCAGCGCCAAGACGTTCCTCGCGTTGCTTCCTCACCATCTCAAGAACCTCCAGATTCATCAGCTCAGTAATTCGCCACGCCGGGACCACAATGGTCATACCACTTTGAATATAAAGCCTGTCGCCTTCATGGATGGGATCGCCGATGCGCTCGCGTCCTTTTGGCCGCGTTTTCAGCACTTCGACCTCGTCGTAATACTGGCCGCAGTGAACGCCAAATAGGAAAATAAATTTCGGTTTGAAAACACTGGTATCCCACGATAAGCCGCCCTTAGGAGGGGTTGTAGCTGGACCGCTCGGTATGTCGCTCAAATCGACTCCAGGAATCCGGTAAAGACAAACTGGTGAGCCGGAAAATCCTGTGCGCGAGCGCATATCAACGAGATGGGAAGGGCGCATAATGCCATTTGGTTGTTCTATGGGGCCTTTTCATCGGCCAATAGGGCGACATTTCCAAATCGCGCCGCTGGGGTATTTCTCTCGCCGCCGGGCTGATCCGCAAATAGGCCAGTCATAAAAACATCTTCGCCAAGCGCGACATCAAAAGTTTTGATTACTGTCGGATCAATGAATCCCGTGTCGGTATAGTGAGCAACCTGATCGCCGCGGTGCGCATTTTCGGTCAGGTCGATAATGGAAAGATCGTCGCCGTCTTTCTGAAAAAGCCAATCATCCGGCGCGTAATCTAAATATCTGGATTTTCCATCGTCGGTATTTATGCGAATAATCGATGCGCCGAGATCATTGGCAAGGTGCCAGTTGGTGATGCCGTAATAATGGTTGAAGTTTTGCAGCACGGCGGACTTGCGGCCGACAATAAAGCCGCTCCCGTGCGGACCCGTTCGTTCCCCAGTTTTGGGGTCGATCCGATACAGGTAAAAGACGGCATTGCCTATATCTGGCCTTAGCTTTGGCATCTCGTCGGTCGGGCCAAAATCCAGATCGCGGAGAGTTATCGCGCTGGTCCGTGGCCACTTGTTCAGTGCTTCTCTCATGTTCCACCGTCAAGTTCGGCGGAATCACCCCAAAACCTAGCTTGCAACCGTCACTTGCTGCAAGGGGATAATTCCGGTGCCCTTGGGTAGTGGGTCAGTTTGAATAAGGCAGGCCCCTTAAGCCCTTGCCAGTTAGGCCGAACGGCGCATATTCGCCATTATGGCGGAAATCGCGGGTCAAATGGTCCGACTCACGACCCTGCGAATGGGTGGTGGGGAGCCGTTGAACGCTGCCCTAGTCGTGGCCGAGCCAGACCCCCAAAAAGCCGAAGCCATTATCAGGGCAGTTGCTAGCCCCGATGAAGTGGTGAAGGCCGTTGCCCCTTTGACGGCAAACGTCCTCGAAATGTTCGAATTGAAACCGGGGCAATTCACCCACTGGCGGGGAAGACCATGAAGCCCCGCAAGCGCCCCCGCGACTTCTCCCGAGCCGCAAAAATGGTTGTGGATATTGCGACGGGGCAGACCGAGGACCGGCCTCCTACGGACGAGGAGCGGGGCAAGGACCCCGCAGCGGCGGCCCTTGGCAGAAAGGGTGGCCAAGCCCGAGCAGCCAAGCTTACCCAGGCTGAGCGTCGCGAGATCGCTTCGCGGGCGGCTTCTTCTCGCTGGAAGCGACGGGATTAACGGCCGCAGCGTCTACAGTGAGAATTTCGGGCGAATCCGGTTGGGCCTTTATAAGCCCGATTGTCTGCACGCCAACAAATCCAGTAGGCATAATTTGTTCTGCGGACGGACCGGCGTTCAGCACACCAAAGCCAAATGTGATGGAAATCATCCATTTGCCTTCGTGAAGGCCGACCTTCTTGATCATCAATTCAACGAGTTCTTTGTGGGCGAAAACGTATTGGCTTGCTTCAGGCATATTGACGCTCCCGATCGCGCTCCGCCGATACGTTCAACAGACCTGCATTCGTCCCAGTCGAAAACTTATTGGCTGAATTGTCTGTCAGTCCTACGAAAACACCTGTCCCAGTTGCGCCAGCAAGGGCGCGGATTGTCATTGTCGTCAGAGTTTGAATCTGCGCAACCGGGTACAAAGCCATCGGACGCGCGCGCTCTCCGACAGCCTCCGCGAGCGACGTTGTAATAAACTGATTTAGGCTCACGCCTTCACGTTTGGCCCAGAGGGCGGCTCGCCGATGCAAACCACTTGTCATGCGCAGCACTGTTCTGCCGCTATATTCATTACTCTCCATTGGCTCAGGAATATCTTGTCCTTGTGAGAGAGCCGTGTTGATCCAATCAACAGCAACACTTTCTAAATTTTGCAAAGCATCAGCAGCAGCGTTCCCGGTCGCAAAACAACCAGGAAACTCCACTATCTCGGCGAAAAAACTACCATCCGCATCCGGGGTAATCAGACGTGCATAGGGTCGCTTTAGAATTTCATGCGCGACCATCGGTTTCTCCATTTCCATTGGCACTCTCTTCCTGCGCTACCCGCTCTTCCCAAGCTTCGGCGTCAGCTTCTAGATGATTCAGAACTACCTTCCGCACATGCGATGAAAGATCGGGATTGCCACCATGCCGCTCTATCGGGAACGCCCGATGTTGCGGAAATGCACTCACCCACATCGGATGGTTCCCGCCGGCCTGCTCCGTTCTGCCTGCCATTTTCGCCAATGCTTCAAGACCGCTCGCCTTCTGGGGGCTACGCCGGGCGGCTTCCAAAGCCGCCCAAAGCTTATCTAGTTTCTTGCGATCCGTAGTACTATATGTGATATCACAAGGGAATCATTAAATCGAGGTCAGGTTACTTTGCGCTGCCGGTGTAATGAAAATGCCACGCATTAAAGTGACCTTTTATGCTTGACGTTATGTAGAAAAGGTCATATTATGTCGGGCATGAACAAGCTCGACCGTGAAGCCCGAGCCCATATCCTCCACCTGCTTTGCGAAGGGCAATCGATCCGCGCCGTAACCCGGCTGACCGGGGCGAGCAAGAACACGGTCACCAAGCTCGTGGTTGATGCCGGGCACGCCTGCACCGAATATCAGGATCGCGTGCTGCGGAACCTGACCAGCGCCCGCGTGCAGGTCGATGAAATCTGGAATTTCGTTTACGCGAAAAAAGACAATGTGAAGGACGCAAAGTCGCCGCCGCCGGAAGCGGGTGACGTGTGGACGTGGACGGCAATCGACGCGGACACGAAATTATTGATTAGCTGGCTGGTCGCGGACCGCTCTAGCGACTCCGGCTGCATCTTCATGAACGATCTAAAAGACCGCGTTACCAATCGTATTCAACTAACGAGCGACGGGCATCGCGCTTATCTGATCGCGGTCGATGACGCTTTCGATGGCAACGTTGACTACGCGATGTTGCAAAAGATTTACGGCGCTGATCCGCAGGGCGAGAAGCGATACAGCCCGGCCAAGTGCATCGGTGCGCAAAAACGCGAAGTCACCAGCAGTCCCGATCCGAAGCATATCAGCACATCATACGCCGAACGCCAGAACCTCACGATGCGAATGCACATGCGCCGCTTTACGCGGCTCACCAACGCGTTCAGCAAGAAACTTGAAAACCACGCGTGCGCGGTCGCGCTGCATTCGATGTACTACAATTTCGTCCGGCTGCACCAAACGCTCAAAGTTTCGCCGGCCATGGCCGCAGGCGTGACGGATCGGCTTTGGGAAATGACTGACGTTGTGGACATGCTTGACGCATTCGAGGCCAAGCGCAAGCGCGAGCCTAAGCACACGTTTGAAATCGACGAATGGAAAATTGGCGGCGGCTTCTATGTTCGCGCGACGCTGGAGGACGGCACGGTCGAGCGTATCGAGGGCTTCAAGACGGAAGGTGAGGCGGCGAGGTGGATTAGGAACGAGTCTGTTGTTTGGCTCGCTAATCGCGCACGCGATGAACGCAGGAGCGGGGAAAAACTGCTTCCGCCCCCTTCCAGGCTATCGTGACAGTTTCAGCATCATGGTCGACTACGAGCGATGACGGTCCGCCGCTGTTTAATTGGACACGGTCGCCAATGCGCAGGGCGGGCTCGCGCGGATCGTGGAAGTTGTCCACACCGGAAATTAGCGACAGGCGGTTGACGCCAATGGAACTGCGCTTATTTGGCGGCATAGGTGTCTTCACTATTGATCATGGAGGTAAACATGGCGTTCAAGCCCGGTGACGTTGTGCGCTTAAAGTCCGGCAGCCCGGCGATGACGATTAGCAA
>CAYVPC010000095.1:0-12159 GCA_964453555.1 uncultured Hyphomicrobiales bacterium
CGGCGATGGTGTAGCAGCGCATCGCCGTCACCTTGCCATCCTTGGTCGCCGCGATCTCCATCTGCATGTGGAAGTCGCGGGCGAACGCAGTCGTCGAGAGGTTCTCGATACGGTCCTCAACCCATTTTACCGGCACGCCGGTGACGATCGAGGCGACGATGGCGCAAATGTAGCCGGAATAAGCGCCGACCTTGTTGCCGAATCCGCCGCCGATATCGGGGGCGATAACGTGGATTTTGTGCTCGGGGATTTTTGAGATCAGCGAGCCGACCGTGCGGATGACATGCGGCGCCTGGAAAGTACCCCACAAAGTCAGTTCGCCTTTGATCTTGTCGAATGACGCGACGCACTGACAGGTCTCCAGCGGACACGGATGCACGCGTGGATAGACGATGAACTCATTGATCGTCACATCGGCTTTGGCAAACGCCGCATCGGTCGCGGCCTTGTCGCCCGCTTGCCAGGCGAAGATGTGGTTGTAGTGCTTGCGCTTGCCGTGCGCGCCTTCGGTTTTGTCCTTGAGGTCTTCGCGGATCATCGGCGCGTTCGGCGCCATGGCTTTCATCGGATCGACGTTGACCGGCAACGCTTCGTATTCAACCTCCACTTTGTCGGCGCCGTCGGCCGCGGCTTCGCGGCTGTCGGCGATCACGAAAGCAACTTCCTGATTCTGGAACAGCACCTTGCCGTCGGCCAGCACCATCTGCACGTCGCCGGCGAGCGTCGGCATCCAGGCGAGATTGACGGTTTTCAGCGTCTCGGCGGTGATCACCGCGACGACGCCGGGCACCGCGGCAGCCTTGGTGGTATCGATCTTCTTGACGCGCGCGTGGGCGTGCGGCGAGCGGTTGAAGTCGCCGTAGAGCATGCCCGGCAGTTTCAAGTCGTCGACGTAATTGCCTTTGCCCTGGGTGAAACGGATGTCCTCGACGCGTTTCCTTTTGCAGCCCATGCCTTCGAGCTTGGCGGCGCGTTCGGCGGAGGTGGGGGTCATGTCGTTCATTCTGCGGCCTCCTGGAACGCCACGCCGTTGAGTTTGGCGGCGGCGTATTGAATGGCTTTGACGATGTTCTGATAGCCGGTGCAGCGGCAGAGATTGCCGGAGATGCCGTAGCGAATCTCCTCCTCGGAGGGATTTTTGTTCTCCTGCAGGAGCCGATAGGCGCGCACGATCATTCCCGGCGTGCAGAAGCCGCATTGCAGGCCGTGCATCTCGCGGAAGCCTTCCTGCAAGGCGTGCAACGTACCGTCGGCATTCGCCATGCCTTCGATGGTGCGGATATCGGCGCCGTTCGCTTGCACCGCAAACACGGTGCAGGATTTTACCGACTTGCCGTCGAGATCGACCGTGCAGGCACCGCAATGGCTGGTTTCGCAGCCGATGTGCGGCCCCGTGATGTTCTGCTGATCGCGCAGGAAGTGGATCAGCAAGGTCCGCGGTTCGACCAACGCTTCGATGATCTTGCCGTTGACCTTCATGGTGACTTGGGATTTGGCCATAACTGCTTTCTCCCTCAGCCGCGCGCGCGGGCTTTGGCGCGGGCGAGCGCGCGCGTGAGCATCACACCGGCCATTTTGGTGCGGTAATGCGCCGGGCCGCGGGCGTCGGCGGCAGGAGCGGTAATCGCCTCGGCGGCGGCGACGGCTTTCTTGACGGTTGCCGCGTCGAGCGACGACCCGACAAGGATTTTGGCCGCGTCCTGCGCCCATAACGGCGTCTCGGCGACATTGGTCAGGCCGATCGAGCAGGTGCCGACCTTGCCGCCGGTCATGGTCAGGACGACGGCAGCGGCCGCGGTCGCGTAATCGCCGATCTTGCGTTTGAGTTTCTCGTAGGCGTAGCCGTGGCCGGCCGCCGGTACCGGAATGCGGATGGCGGTGAGTACGTCGCCGGTCTCCAGCGCGGTGAAATAAGCGCCCTGGTAAAATTCGCGCGCCGCGATCCGGCGTTCGCCCTTCGCGCCAATGACGTGAAAGGTCGCGCCGAGACACATCATCACCGCCGGCATGTCGTTGCCGGGATCGCCGTTGGCGACATTGCCGCCGAGCGTGCCGAGATAGCGTACCTGCGGATCGGCGATCTGTAGCGACGTTTCCCGCAGGATCGGGATTTTCGTGCCCAGCAAATCGGAGCCAATGAGGTCGTGCTGCGTCGTCATGGCGCCGATGACGATATCGTTGCCGTCGGCGCGGGCGCCCTTGAGTTCGGCAATGCCGCCGAGGTCGACGAGGTTGGCCGGCGTCGCCAGCCGCAGCTTCATCATCGGGATGAGGCTGTGTCCGCCGGCGAGCGCGCGGCCATCGTCGCCCAATTTGGCAAGCAGGCCGACGGCGTCCTTGATGGATGTGGGGCGATGATAGGCAAACGCGCCTGGTATCATGGGCATCCTCCCTGGCGCGATCCGCGCGGCCAAGGTCATCACCAAGGCCTGTCGGGGGATCGCGTTTGTACCGCTAGCTTCCAAAACTAACCTTGCCGGGTTGTGCGTTGCAGCAGCAAGAGCTCGTGCACCGGCGGCTTAGCCGTGCACCAAGGGCGCAAAAGCCGCACGAAATGCGCTGTTTCTGCACGAATTGCGTCAACAATGCTGACGCGAAATGGACCTGTCATTGCGCTGCGAGACGATGACGACGGCGCAAATCGAGCACTGGGTCGACCTCCTTCAAGGAGGCGAGCCTCGATTTCAGCAAACCAATGCGGCTGCGGCTAACCGGAATCACGTAGTGCTGCGTGCCGGCCATTTGCACTAGTTCGTTGTCGCCGGATCGTTTGTAGCCGACGACGCTGTCGAGATTGATGATGTGGCTGCGGTGAACGCGGATGAAACGCGTCTTGTCGAGTCGCGATTCGACGTCGCCGATGGCGAGCGGACAAAAGAGCTTGTCGTTGCCGTCGAAGATATAAGTGTAGTGGGCGTTGGCGTGGACCGCGACGACGTCCTCCACCGCGACGAATTGCGTGCCACCCTCGCGTTCGATCGGCAGATGACGTGCGAAGCGCCGCGGCGGTCCACCGACCCCGCCGAGCGGCGAGTAGGTGCCGCGGCCGAATTCGGGATGGTCGCCCGGCGCCGGCAACGGCGATGCCGCCAATTCCGCGACCGTGTTCGCTCCCGAACCAACGACCGCCGCTGCCATTGCCTTCGGCTGCGCCCGGCCGGAATCGGGCAACAGCAGAAGGAAGAAAATTCCGGAAATGCAAAACGCCACGATCGCGACGATGATTGCCAGCAGGTCGGTCGAAAACGCCGGCGCTCCGGACGAGGCGCTCGCAAATGGGAACAGCGTTACGCCGGTCATGGCCGTATAGTGCAGGCCGGATACCGCGAAGCCGAAGGCCGCCGCCGACAGGATCAGCGGCGGGCGGCCTCCTCGGCCGGTCGCGAGCCAGAGCGCCAGCCCGGATGCGGCAATGGCGATTGCCATGCTCGAGGCGACATATACCGGATCGTGGGTCATGTAGGCACTGGCATCGAGCGCACTCATGCCGACGTAGTGCATGGCGAAGATGCCGCCGCCCATCAGGCAAGAGGACAATGTGAGGCGCAGCAGCGTGAGCGGGCCCGAGCTCGTGGCATAGACCGCCGCCCCGACCACGATGGCACAAACGAGGAACGACAGCAAAGTCGGCAGGACAAGATAGTCGACCTGAAACGTCAGGCGGACCGCCAGCATGCCGACAAAATGCATGGTCCAGATTGCCAGCGCCAGCGAGACGGTGGCGCCAGCAAGCAACAGGCGCCGGCGCACTCCGGTCGCATCGGCGATCTGCACGGCGAGACTCAAGCCGACATAGGCGCCTTGGATCGCCATAACGATCGAAAGCAACACAAGCCAAGGCGTGTAGGTCACCGGCATGGCCGTCATCCCTTCGCTGTGCGGGACGGCTTACTTCACCCCATCGGGTCTGGAATGATTATAAAGGAAGTTACCGCAAACGCCGAGCCGGTTTTGGCGATTTTTGGGGATGCCCATTCGTTAGTTGACCCTCCGGGCATAACCGGCCCAATAGGGCTCGCGCAATGTACGCTTGAGCAGCTTGCCGCTGGCGTTGCGCGGCAGCACCTCCATAAAGTCGACGGAACGCGGCCGCTTGAAACCGGCAAGCTTGTCACGGCTCCATTCAATCAGCCCGGTTTCGCTTAAAGCGGCGCCGCCGCGCCGGACCACCACCGCCTTTACGGTTTCGCCCCATTTCGGATCGGGAACGCCGATCACGGCGCATTCCAGCACCTCCGGATGACCCATCAGCACGGCCTCGATTTCGGCCGGATAGACGTTCTCACCGCCGGACACGATCATGTCCTTGACCCGGTCTTTGAGGAAGATGAAGCCCTCCTCGTCGAGAAAACCGGCGTCGCCGGTGTGCAGCCAGCCGTTGCGAATGGCGTGCGCGGTTTCTTTCTCGCGCTGCCAATAGCCGGCCATCAGGCTCTCGCCCTGATAAAGAATCTCGCCGACTTCGCGCGGCGGCAGATCCTTGCCGTCGGCATCGACGACCCGGACGCAGCCGCCGAACATCGGCCGGCCGCAGGACAGTATGCGTTCGCCGGTATGCTGCTCATGCGGCAGCGCCGTGATCGGACCGGTCGTCTCGGTGAGCCCATAGAGCTGCGAGAAGCGGCATTTGAAAGTTTCGATCGAGCGGCGCAGTAGATCGGGCGAGATCGGCGCCGTCCCGTAGGTGATGTGCCGCAGCGCGGAAAAGTCAGCCGTGCGCGCGGCCGGCAACTCGCATAGGAACAGCATTAGCGTCGGCGCGAGCAGCGCGGTCTCGACTTTCTGCTCGACCATGGTCTTGAGGAGTTGCTCCGGCACGGTCTCGCGCACGATGATCGCGGTCGAGCCCCCCTGCATCGCCCAGATCGCCCAGCCGGCGCCGCCGATATGAAACAGCGGCAGGCAGACAAGATGACGGCCGCCCTCGCGGAGGGCGGGGATTTCGAGCGCCAGGCAAAGCCCGACATTGAGCACGTTCCAACCGGTCATCATCGCGCCTTTCGGCAATCCGGTGGTGCCCGAAGTGCAAAACTGCGTGCTCACCGCGCCATCGACATCGCGCCGGGGATCCACACCGCCGCGCGGCAGCTCGTCGAATGTCATGATCGGCACGCCGGACGCGGCACCGTGCGCCTTGAACTCCGACCCGGTAACGATCAGCTTCGGCTGCATATCGGCGATGATCAGACCGACTTCGTGCGCCGTAAGCCGCCAATTGAGCGGCGCCGCAACCAGGCCGGCCTTGTCGAGCGCAAAAAACAATTCGAGGTAGGCGGCGCAGTTTTTGTCGAGAATGGCGACGCGGTCGCCGGGATTCAGTCCGAGCTTGCCGGCCAGGCCTGCGGCGAGCTGCGAGGACGACTCGTTGAGTTCGGCGTAGGTTCGCGATTTGCCTTCGTACCAGATCGCGTCCACGGACGGGTGACGCTGCGCGCGCCAACGGAGCATCTCTGCGATCGTTCGCATTGCTCTACCTCGGCGCGTAAACGCTAGCCGACCGCTTTCATGCTTTTTTCGAGCGAGACCGCCGCGCGCTCGTGCTCGACGACCGCGACCGTGCGCGCACCGTCCTCGATGCGGACGCCGAATTTGAAGCGGTTCTTGTCGCGCTTTTGCAGTGTGGTCTTGATGACCAGTTCCGCGCCGACCTTGCTCGGACCGAGATGGTCGATGACTACGCGGCTGCCGACGGTGATTTGCCCCGGCTCGAGCTGATCCAGCACCAGCCGGCCGCAGGCGAGTTCGGCAATGGCGACCAGATACGGCGTCGCCGCCACCATCGGCATTCCGGGCATCAAAGCTCCGACGGTGTCCTTGGCTTCGACAACAACCCGCGTGACCGAGTTCAACTCGGGCGTCGAGGCAGTCGCTGCTTCCGATGTGCTCATGGCAGTCACATGCGCCGGTTGCCAGGATTCCAGCTGTGTTCGAGATTTTCGATCAGCTTCGGATCGTACAGGCAAAGGCTTTGCTGGCGGCTGTACGTCGCGAAATAGCGCCGGAATTCCGACAGCGGTTCCTGCGCGACGCGGAGCGCCTTGCGGTTTGCTACCGCGCTGGTCATCCCGGCGCGCACGAGTTGCAGGGCATTTCTCTCGATCGCCGCATCCATCTCGCCGGCGGGCACGATTTCATCGCAAATCAAGCGGCCTTTTGGAGTGTCGGCATGAAAGACGCGCTCGAAGAAAATGCCTTCGCGGGTGAGCTTGATGCCGACGAGCCGCGGCAGCCGCAGGTTGGCGGCGCCGGGAATGAATCCTTCCTTGCTGGCCGGAAGACTGAAATAGGATCCAGGTTCGGCAAGCACGCGATCCATGATGCAAAGAAGCTGGCAGCCGCCGCCGATCGCGAACGCCTCGACGGCCGCAACCCATGGCTTCTCGACGTAATCTTCGTAATCCTCTTCATAAGAGTCCGAGCGCCAATGACCGCGATACATCTTGTGCAGCAGGCCCAACTCGCGCTCGATGAAAAATTCGACGAATGAGATTTGGCCGTAATAGAGGTGCGTGAGGTTGATGCCGGCATTGAAGATGCGGCGGTCGGCATATTTCGGGTGTTGAACGCTGCCGCCGCGCAGCACGCCGACTTCGATCGCGTCGTCGAGCAGTACAAGATCGACCGCGGTCTCCAGCGCCGCAGTGGCGAGATCGTCTTCGGCATTGAGGAATTTCGCGTTGGTCAGCGTCACATGGCCGACCTTGCCCCTGCGCTCGACCTTGGCGCCGCCGAGATCGATAAGGCTGCTGCGGCGGAATTCGGCCAGCCGGTCAAGCGCTTCGCGTTTCGGCCGTAGCATGGCGTGAATGAGATGCAGGCCGCGCCGCTCATCCGCCAGGATTTGGGCGATGAACAGGCCCTGGTCGAGTTCGCGGCCTTCCTTGGCGCTCTGTTTCTTAAGGGTCCTTTCGGCGTCGATTTGGGCGCGGTTCGGCAGCAGCGCGGGATAACGGCCTGCGGCCGCTTCCACGACCTCGGAAACGCGCAGGAATCGAGCGCCGTTATTGGTCACTTCGTCGTAGATGGCGGCGGCGTGGAGCCGGAAGAACCGTTCCCTCACACGGCGCGCATCGGCCTTGAGGGCCGCAGCCTCGGCCTTCTGCTGGTCGCTGCCGCCAGCCCGCAGCGCCTGAAGACCGCCTTCGACGTCGCTGAAGTATTTACGGGCGGCCTCGGCGTTATATGCGAGCGACGCGCCGAAGGCAGGTTCGGCTGGACCCGACGGCGCCGGACGGACGGCAACTTTCTGCACAAGAACCTCCCTAAGGCTTCGGCGCATTTTGGCCATTTCACGGATCAAGGCGAGACCACTCGTCCAACCAGCCGCGCGCTCAATGGGCGAGCGCCTATGACCGCGAAAAGGTTAAGATTAAGAAGCGGCCGCCGCAACCGCACAGAGCAACCGCACAGACCGGTGCGGCAAAGGGCCATTTTAAGCGACAGGCTGTTGGAATTGCTATAAAATGCATACTTACCCTGCATGATAGGCGGACGGCCGCATATCGTGAAAAACAAGCATTCAAATGTCCGCGAAACACCAAGGAAAACGCAGCTCCGCCCAGAACTCTTGGGATAACGAGGTTGCGCTGTCTTGCATCCGGGAGCACCTCGACCGTGAGGGCCCCCTGTTGCCGATCCTGCACGCGCTGCAGGAGGAGTTCGGCTATATCGATATGGCGGCAGAGCCGCTGATTGCCGAGGCCCTGAACATAACCCGGGCCGAAGTGCACGGGGTTGTTACTTTCTATCATGATTTCCGCCGCGAACCGGCCGGCCGGCACGTCATCAAGCTCTGCCGGGCCGAGGCTTGCCAGGCGGCCGGCGGCGACGAGCTTGCCGCACATGCCGAAGCGCGTCTTGGCGTCGCGCTGGGCAATACGACGGCGGACGGCCGCATAACCATCGAGCCGGTTTACTGTCTAGGCCTGTGCTCGGTCTCCCCGTCGGCCATGATCGACGGCAAGGTGGTGGCCCGCCTCGACGCGAAGAAGTTCGATACCCTCCTTGCGGAGGTCGACCGATGAGCGCGCTTCGCATCTACGTTCCCGGCGACGCCGCCGCGGTCGCCTGCGGTGCCGACGAGATCGCGGCTGCGATTGCGTCGTCCGCCGCCAAGCGTAGTATCGCCGTGGACATCGTGCGAAACGGCTCGCGCGGCATGCATTGGCTTGAACCGATGCTCGAAGTCGCGACCGGCAAGGGCCGCATTGCCTATGGCCCGGTCGAGCTCGCCGACATAGAGAGCGTTCTCGACGCCGTGATCGCCGGGGGCGGCGATCACAAATTACGCGTCGGCATCCCAGAGGAGCACCCGTTCCTCAAAAAGCAGACCCGCCTGACCTTCGCCCGCTGCGGCATTGTCGATCCGCGTTCGCTCGACGATTACAAGGCGCATGACGGCTACAAAGGTCTCGCCAAGGCGCTCGCCAATCCCGCCGGTATCGTCGAAGAGATCACGCAATCGGGCCTGCGCGGCCGCGGCGGCGCCGGCTTCCCGACCGGCATCAAATGGAAGACGGTCGCGGACACCAAAGCCGATCGCAAATACATCGTCTGCAACGCCGACGAAGGCGACAGCGGCACTTTCGCCGACCGCATGATCATGGAAGGCGATCCGTTCGTCCTGATCGAAGGCATGACGATCGCCGGCATCGCAGTGGGCGCCACCAAAGGCTTCGTCTACATTCGCTCCGAATATCCGCATGCCATCGCGGTGATGACCGACGCAATCGACATTGCGCGCCGCGCCGGCATGCTCGGCAAGAAAGTCGCGGGCTCGGATTTCGAGTTCAATCTCGAAGTCCGCGAAGGCGCCGGGGCTTATGTGTGCGGCGAAGAGACGTCGCTTCTGGAGAGCCTGGAAGGCAAGCGTGGCGTCGTGCGCGCCAAACCGCCCCTGCCCGCGCACAAGGGCCTGTTCAGCAAGCCAACCGTCATCAACAACGTGCTGTCGCTCGCGACCGTACCCGTCATCATGGATAAGGGCGCCGCGTTCTATAAGGATTTCGGCGTCGGTCGTTCGCGCGGCACCATGCCGATCCAGCTCGCCGGCAATCTCAATTACGGAGGCCTGTTCGAGACGCCGTTCGGCATCACGCTCGGTGAACTCGTCAACGATATCGGCGGCGGCTGCTTCACCGGCCGTCCGGTGAAAGCCGTGCAGGTCGGCGGACCGCTCGGCGCATACTTCCCCCCGGCCTTGTTCGATACGCCGTTCGATTATGAGGCGTTCGCCAAGAAGGACGGCTTGATCGGCCACGCCGGTGTCGTGGTATTCGACGACACCGTCGACATGGCCAAACAGGCACGTTTCGCGCTCGAATTCTGTGCGATAGAATCATGCGGAAAATGCACGCCTTGCCGAATCGGCTCGGCGCGAGGGGTCGAAACGGTGGACCGCATCATGCGCGACCAGGATCGCGCGGCCAACATCGAAGTACTGGAAGACCTTTGTAATACAATGAAGTTTGGCTCACTTTGCGCGCTTGGCGGATTCACGCCCTACCCGGTGATGAGCGCGCTCACGCATTTCCCGGAAGACTTCGGCGCAGAGCCGCGCCTGCAAGCCGCCGAATAAGGAGACCGCCATGTCGCTCATCCAAGAGATCGACTACGGCACGCCCCGCTCGCGGACGGACAAGACCGTCACGCTGACGATCGACGGTCAATCGGTGACGGTGCCGGAAGGCACCTCGATCATGCGCGCTGCCATGGAAATGGGGACGAAGATCCCGAAGCTCTGCGCGACCGACATGCTGGACGCGTTCGGTTCGTGCCGTCTCTGCCTCGTGGAAATCGAAGGCCGGGCAGGCACGCCGGCCTCGTGCACGACCCCGGTGGCGAACCGCATGGTCGTGCGAACCCATACCGACCGGCTCAAGCGCCTGCGCAAGGGCGTGATGGAGCTTTACATTTCCGAGCATCCGCTCGACTGCCTGACTTGCTCAGCCAACGGCGACTGCGAGTTGCAGGATATGGCCGGCGCCGTCGGACTGCGCGACGTGCGCTATGACTATGACGGCGCCCGGCACCCCAATCCCGGCCTCGACGAGTCGTATCCCTATTTCACCTATGAACCGTCGAAATGCATCGTCTGCTCGCGCTGCGTGCGGGCCTGCGAGGAGGTGCAGGGAACTTTCGCACTGACGATCGCCGGCCGCGGCTTCAAGTCGGTCGTTTCGCCCGGTATGGAGGAATCCTTCTTCGGCTCCGAATGCGTGTCCTGCGGCGCCTGCGTCCAGGCGTGTCCGACGGCGACGCTCAACGAGAAATCCGTGATCGAGATCGGCACACCCGAGCATTCGGTGGTGACGACCTGCGCCTATTGCGGCGTCGGCTGTTCGTTCAAGGCCGAGATGCGCGGCGACGAATTGGTGCGGATGGTGCCTTACAAGGACGGCAAGGCCAACCGCGGCCATTCCTGCGTCAAGGGGCGCTTCGCCTGGGGCTACGCCAATCATAAAGAGCGCATCCTCAAGCCGATGGTGCGCGACAAGATCAGCGAGCCGTGGCGCGAAGTGTCGTGGGAGGAAGCAATCTCCCACGCCGCGTCGGAGCTCAAGCGAATCCAGGCGAAGTACGGCAAGTATTCAATCGGCGGCATTACATCATCGCGCTGCACCAACGAAGAGACCTTTCTGGTGCAGAAGCTGGTACGCGCCGGTTTCGGTACCAATAACGTCGACACGTGCGCCCGCGTCTGTCATTCGCCGACGGGGTACGGCCTGTCGCAGACTTACGGCACATCCGCCGGCACGCAGGATTTTGATTCGGTCGAGGCCACCGACGTCGTTCTGATCATCGGCGCCAACCCGACGGACGGCCATCCGGTGTTCGCCTCGCGCTTGAAGAAGCGGCTGCGCGCCGGCGCCAAACTCATCGTCGTCGATCCGCGGCGGACCGATATCGTGCGCATGCCACATGTAGAGGCCGCCTATCACCTGCCGCTATCGCCTGGCACCAACGTCGCAATCCTCACCGCCATGGCGCACGTCATTGTGACCGAGGGGCTGGTGAACGAGCAGTTCGTGCGCGAACGCTGCGACTGGGACGAATTCAGCGATTGGGCCGGGTTTGTCGCCGAAGAGCGCAATAGCCCCGAAGTCGTCGCCGAAATATCCGGTGTGCCGGCCGAAACGATCCGTGGCGCCGCCCGACTCTACGCCACCGGCGGCAACGCGGCGATCTATTATGGCCTTGGCGTTACCGAGCACAGCCAAGGCTCGACCACGGTGATCGCGATCGCGAACCTCGCGATGGCGACCGGGAATATCGGCCGTCCCGGCGTCGGCGTGAATCCGCTGCGTGGTCAGAACAACGTGCAGGGCGCGTGCGATATGGGTTCGTTCCCGCACGAATTGTCCGGCTATCGGCATATCTCAGGCGATGCGACGCGTGAGCTGTTCGAATCGCTGTGGGGCGTGAAGCTCGAGAAAGAGCCTGGACTGCGCATCCCCAACATGCTGGACGCCGCGGTCGACGGCAGCTTCAAGGGAATCTACATCCAGGGCGAGGACATCCTGCAGTCCGACCCGGACACCCATCATGTCGCGGCCGGCCTTGCGGCGATGGAATGCGTCATCGTCCAGGATTTGTTCCTCAACGAGACGGCGAACTACGCGCACGTTTTCCTGCCGGGCTCGACCTTCCTGGAGAAGGACGGCACCTTCACCAACGCCGAACGCCGCATCCAGCGCGTGCGCAAGGTGATGGCGCCGCGCAATGGCTACGAGGACTGGGAGATCACGGTGCTCCTTGCCAAGGCCATGGGCTTCGACATGCATTACGACCACCCGTCGCAGATCATGGACGAGATTGCCCGGCTGACGCCGACCTTCGCCGGCGTGTCGTTCGAGAAACTCGACCGGCTCGGCTCGGTGCAATGGCCGTGCAACGAAAAGGCGCCGGAAGGCACGCCGGTGATGCACATCGGCGGCTTCGTCCGCGGCAAGGGCAAGTTCGTCATCACCGAATATATTGCGACCGACGAAAGGACCGGCCCGCGCTTTCCGTTGCTGCTTACCACCGGCCGCATCCTCAGCCAGTATAATGTCGGCGCTCAGACCCGCCGCACCGCCAATGTCGTCTGGCACGAGGAGGACCGGCTGGAAATCCATCCGCACGACGCCGAACAGCGCGGCATCCGCGACGGCGATTGGG
>CAYVPC010000096.1:0-12152 GCA_964453555.1 uncultured Hyphomicrobiales bacterium
CAAAGCCGCGGCGATGGTCCGCCTCATGCATTCGATGGTCCGGTTCAACATCCTGCACCGCGGCGACCGCTGGGACGTCAAGACCTACGGCATCCCGATTCCGCAGGTCGATCAGATGCCGGCCGGCCTGATGTCGATTTTCGTCATTGCGCAGAAGGCGCTTCGGGCGGGCCGCACGGCGTTCACGCCCGCCGAGCGCGCGCGCGCCGAACTGGCGCGTTACCGCTGCTTCCTGCTCGGCCTGCCCGAAGATCTGCTCGCGGATACGCCGCGGAGCATCGTCGACATCCTGTTGACGCGCCACGCCACGCTGCGCAAGGGATTCGATGACGATTGCGCCACTCTCGTTCAGGCGATGTTGACCGCCGACCTCACCTCGGACCATTCGCTCCACGGCCGCTTTCACACCTGGCTCGAGCGCGGATTCGCCAAGGTGTATTTCGTCACGAAACTGGTGCGCGGCGGCAAAAGCGCGGCAGCCAAAGCCGGAGTCCACGTCGGCTTAGCCGACTATCTTGCCGCCGCCGCCGCGGGCATCCTGATTGCCGCGACGATGGCGGCCTACGCGATCGCCGCGCGCATCCCGGCAATCAGCGACGCGGCCGACCGCTCGCTGGTGCGCAAATTGACCAAACAGATCGCGGGCTACGGACACGCCGCACACCCGTCGAATGCGGCAACATACCGGCCTGCACATACCCAGAGAGCCGGATTACTTTAAACCGACACGGCGCTTCGCCCCTTCTGCGCCTCCCGCTCACGGCGGCTGGCGGCCGCCGTTGGCCTCGATCACCGCGCCGGTGATGTAGCCGGCGCGCGGCGAGGCGAGGAAGGCGATCGTCTCGGCGATGTCTTCCGGCCGCCCGAGCCGGCCGATGGGTATAGCCTGCCGGGCGTGCTCGATCTGCTCCGCAGTGAGGTCGCCGCGCACCGCCGGCGTGTCGGTCAGCCCGGGCGCGACCGTGTTGGCGGTGATGCCGAGCGGCGCCGCTTCGAGCGCCGCGAGCCGCGTCAAATGGATCACTGCCGCCTTCGCCGCCGAATAAGCGGGGCCGGTCGGGCTCTCGGCGGTGATGCCGGACATCGACGAGACGGTGACGATGCGGCCGTCGGTCACCGGCGCGGTGGCGCGGCGCCGCAGCATCGCGCGGATGCAGAGGAACGGGCCACGGGCGTTGAGCGCTTCGGTGCGGATCCAGTTGTCCGTCGTGGTCTCGACGATGCTCGGGCGGCGGCCGGGCGTGAGGAACGGACCGCCGGCGACGCAGGCGAGCACCGCCACGGCGCCGAGCTTCGCTTCGACCTCCGCGAACAGCGCCTCGACCGAGCCTTCATCGACGACGTCGACCGCGAAAGCGGCGTGGCCGTTACCGAGCGTTTGCGCGACACCGCGCGCCGCGGCCAGGTTCAGATCGGCCAGCGCGACGGTGTTCCCATCGCGCGCCAGCGCCCGCGCCGTCGCCTCGCCGATCCCGCGGCCGGCTCCGGTGACGATCGCTACCCGTTTCACGTGCTTCCCCCGGTGTCGCCCGCACCGCCGCACGGCGCGGATGCGAGGGAGCGTAATCCGCCGGTCAGGGCCGTGGCAACCCAGCTAGCCGCACCTCAAGAAACCATCGCGACCTTGCCGGTGGCGAGCTGATAAATGCCGCCAACAACGCGCAGCTTCTTCGCTTCGACGGCAGCACTGAGGATCGGCGTGGCGGCGGCAAGTGCGGCCACAGTGCGCACGACGTTGCGGCGGATGGCGTTGGCGAGCGTGTCGCCGGGCTCGCCGAGCACGTCCTTCACCGCCGGCGCCAGCGCGTCGACGAGCGACGGCAGATGGCCCGGCAGCGTTGTATTGTCCTTGAGCGACTTGATGGTGGCGTCGACCGCGCCGCAGGCGTCGTGGCCGAGCACCAGGATCAGCGGCACCGACAGCACGTGCACACCGTATTCGAAGCTGGCGATGCTTTCGTCGTTGGCGAAATTCCCGGCAACGCGGCAGACGAACAGGTCGCCGCGGCCGGAATCGAAGCAATATTCCGGGGCGACGCGCGAGTCCGCACAGGAGAGAATGGCGGCGTACGGATTCTGGCCGCGCGTCAGCGGCTCGCGCTCGTACTTGAAGTCATGGCGTTTGGAAACGCCCTGCACGTAACGCGCATTGCCTTCCATCAGGCGCGCAAGCGCGGCGTCGGGCGAAAGCACGTTCTCCGGCTTGGGCGGCGATTTGGCCTTAGCCAAAGCGGGACCGGACCAGGCGAGAGCCGCGGCGGCGCCGGCGGTCAAAAGGAAACGGCGTCGGCCGAAATCCGCTTCATGCTTGGCATTCACGTCGCTGCATCGCAGGCGCATGGGTCAACTCCGCTGGACCAAACGTCCCATGGCCAAGTGTAGCGCGGATTGAGCCCCCGGACCGTGCAAATGCGCGCAAGAATGTAAAATTCCGCCAAGCCCGGGCCACCAAGTCCGGGCTACGCTCTGAAAAAAATCGAAACGAGTTGAATGAAATTAATCCGCCGGGAAGCCAACGCCATGGCCGGCTTCCCGGTGGCGGCCGTTACTTCTGTTGGGCGCTTTTGCTGTTCGCCGTCTTGGACTGCTCGTTGGCGCTCTGCGCGTGCTGCTGGGCCTGGGTCGCGTGTTCCTTGCCCTTGGCATGATCGTTCCTGCCATGCGACTCGGCAGCGGCGCGATGGGACTTTGCCGCGGATTCGTGAAGTTCCGCCGCCTTGTTGTGTGCGTCTTTCATTTTGTTTTTCTCCGGTTAGCCGTAAAGGTACGGCGCTCACATAAGCAGCCTCAATAGTGGCCGAATGGCGCGGCAATGTTGTTTTAACGGAGAGTTCCAGGCGACTTGTCGTCATAGCGCGCGATCGCTTCAGATTGAATCGATTGGCGCTTATCATTTTAGTAGAGCGCGGGAACTTGATCGTTTGTTAACCCGTCGCCGTCACGGTCGCAGTAGATGCCTGTGATGAGACCGCTATGTATCAAATTGTCTACGCCGGCGCCGCAAGTCAGGACTTTACGGCAGCCGACTTGAAAAAATTGCTCGTGCGCGCCCGCATGCGCAACGACGAGGTGGGGGTCACCGGCATGCTGCTGTTCAACGACGGCACTTTTCTACAAGCCCTCGAAGGCGAAGCGCGCGCCGTCAACGACACCTTCGTGCGCATCGAGAACGATCCGCGCCACCGCGATTTTTCCATCTTGCATCGCGGCGCGGGACACGAGGGTCGCGTGTTCGGCGACTGGTCAATGGGTTATGTGGATTTCAGCGGCGGCGCCGGCATCCTCAAGGGCTTCATCCGGTTCAACAAGCAATCGAAACTGGCTGATCTCGACAGCGCCCGCGCGGTGGAGCTTCTCGCCAGCTGCAGCCGCGACGAGGCGCTCGCGCAAGCGTAGCGCTCGGCAGTCTCAGCTAAAGTGTCAACCGACGTCGCGGCCCTTGAGCCAATCGGATAACGATACGGCGGCGGCGGCTTTTTGCTTTTGCTTTCTGCCGGCTTTCTTCACCGCGACAGCCGGCGGCAGAGCAGCCGCTTCAGCCGCGTCGCGCGCCAGGCGCAGCGCCTTCAGGTGCGCGATCTTGGATGTAACAAGATCCACGCCGGCTTCGTAGTCCGACATTGCGGTCTTGGCGCCGTCGGCGGCCTTGCCGTCCTCGGTCGCCGGCGGCTTTCGAAATTGAGCGTCAGCCCGCTGCTTTATCAGAATGTTTGACATGAAATTTTCCTCGCAATCCCGTTGCGATTTCCTTCGAGCGGCATGTCGCCTGACGGAAATAAAAGCCTCGCCCGATCCACGGGCGAGGCGCAGCGTTGTTAGCGGCAATAGTAACGATTGCCGTCAGAGGCCAGGAACGTGTCGGAGGCCGGATCGAAGTTTTGGTAGTGCGCGGAACAATAGCTCCAATGCGCGGAGCCCACTTCCGAGGGCGGCGGCACCGCCACCGGTGAAACGGCAGCGTTCATCAGGCCCGGCGGAACATAGCCGGCATCGTAGCGATCGGATGCATACCCGTTGTCATAGCGATCGGCCGCATACCCGTTGTCGTAGGTGACGGAACGAACGCCATAAGATGAGTCGTATGTGTCGGTCGGCCGAGCGTAGCCTGGAGCGCGATCGAAAAGCGAATATCCGGCAGCTGGAGCGACCGGATTAGCCACATACGGGCTCACCACGTAGGTTCCGGAGTTGTAGGCCCCGCGACTTGTCCCGTCCCTAAAGCCGCGGAGATAGGCGTTGTGGGATGCGTTGGCGCGGCCGCGCCGAAGCCCGGCGTCATAGACGGCGTCAGCGCTCAAGTACAACCTCTTGGCGTGGCTCGACGACGTGAGCGCAGTCTGGGCGGCCGCCGGCACTGGAAGCGCTGCCGTACCGGCAAGCAGCGTAACTGCCACTGCGCAGGCCGCAGTTTTCATTGTCATAATCAAGGGTCCTTTGTTCGCCCCGTGGAGGCGACGGTCCCACCCGATCACGGCGCGGACTGATCCAAAGTGACCACAATCGCAAATAAACAAACCGCCGCCACGCGGGGGCGCGCGTTATTTCCCACCGCGCAGTTGCACCGCATCGGCGACGATCCGATTGTGATCGAAGGCGAGCTTGAGGTCGCGCCAGTCGGCGCGGAATTCGGCGCTGGCGGCGTCGTCGCCGGCCTTCGGCGATTGCGTTCCGGCGGCGACCAGATACGCGATGCTGATGGTGTGGCCGCGCGGATCGCGGTCGGGCCGCGAATAGACGCCGACAAGACGCAGCTGCTCGGCGCGCAGCCCGGTTTCCTCCCTGAGCTCGCGGCTTGCCGCCACCGCAGTCTCCTCGCCGTATTCGACGAAGCCGCCGGGCAAGGCAAATTGGCCCTGGAACGGCGGATTGCGCCGGCGGACTAGTAACAGGCGGTCGTGGTCGTCGAACACGACACAATCGGCGGCGATGTCAGGAATTTTTCGGTGCATGCTGAAGGCGTTTCCTGCGGAGGATGTCGCGTTTGCCATTCTAGCACGGTGCAGATCGCGCAGCAGCGTGACCGGCACGACAAGCCGTCCGATTTGCGCTACGTTTGGCCACACCTGAGCGCACGACCGGGACTGAGCATGAGCAACGGCACGTCACTTTCCCTGCAAGAACTCGAAGCGCGCATCGCCATTGCGCGCGACAACATCCGCCAGCTGATCGAGCAGTCGGCCGCCCAATCCGGCGCCGAGGATGAAGACCGCAACGCCGACCGGCTGGCGCAGCAGCAGGCGGAGCTCGACCGGCTCACCCAGCAGCGCGATGCGTTGCTGAAGAAGAAATAGCGCGCGGACCTGCGAGAAGCGGGCCGCGCATTCAGTCGCCTAGATCCAGAATCATTGCCCGACCGGGAGCGGCGGGCGCGGCGGCGTGGAGGTCGCCCCCGAAGCCGGGCGCAGCATGTCGGGGATCTTCTTGATCGTGGAAAGTATTCCCTTGTCGTCGGCCTGCGCGCTGTCTGGCGCCGGAGGTTCGGCGGCCGGCGGCGCTGCGTCGACGGTCGCCACCGGCTGCGATTTGATCTCGACGGTGCCGAGCGGCGGCGGCGCGGCGGGCGCCGGCTGAACCGGCGGCGCGACGGCAACCGGCGCCGGCGGCGTCATCTCAGGCGGATGCGGCGCCGGCTCCGGCGCATGCGGGCGCGTGGCGTCGACCTTCGCCAGCGCGGCACGCACCTGGTCTTCGACCGAAGCGGTGTCGTCCTTGTCGGCCGGCTTGCTTTCAGTCGCGCGCGGCTCGGCGGCCGCGGGCTTGCGCGCCGGCTTGGCCGCGTGCGGCCCGGCGGCGTCAATCTCGGTCGCGGCAACGGGCGCCGGGGTCACCGTCGCGTGCGCGGGCTGGGCGGCTGGAGCGGGCGGCGGCTCCGGGGCAGTGTGCGCGGCCGGCTCGGCGGCCCCCGGCAGCGACACCGGCTGAGCGCGCGGGCCCTTGGTAATCGTGCTTACAGCCGGCGCGACCGGCATGGCGGCAGGCGCCGGCGCGAACGAAAACGCGCCGAAATGCGCAATGAGATAGCCGGTGATCGCAGTGGCGATACCTGCGCCGACGACCTCGACGAACTTCATGGTGAAGCGCGAGAAAAAGGAAGCTTTGTCCGCCACAGCCATCCCCGAATTGGTTCCGTCAAATCGCCCCGTTCCGCCGCCGATACAACCGGCAGTATCGGGCGAAATTGAGATAGCCCGGTTCCCGTAAATACAAAGTATCGAAGCGGGCTTCGCGCCTCACCGCCCGGCGGGACCGGCCGCCGGGTCACACATACTTCGGATCGCGGTCGAGCAGTTCGATCGAGACGCCCTGCGGCCCGCGCAGGAAGCAGACGCGCACGCCCGGCCGGATGGTGACGGGCTCGCGCGTGAACTCGACGCCCTTGGCTTTCAGCGAAGCCGCAACCGCGTCGATGTTGCTGACCGAAAGTCCGAAATGGTCGAGCCCCTGGTAGGGCGTCACCGGCGGCGGATTGACCTTGTCGCCCGCGCCGACCGGGAAGATGAACACGTCGGCGCCGCCAAGCTTGAGGTCAATGCGCGGCTTGCCCGCCACCGTAGAGCGGATCACGACCGCGCCCAGCATGCGCTCGAACCAGGCCGCGGTCGCCTCCGGATCGGGGCTGCGCAGGTGGATGTGGTCCCATTTGTAGTCCGGCGTGTTGTTCGGCATCGGCAAAATTCCTCCCGCATTATCTTTGGATCGTCATGCCCGGGCATAGCCGTTCGAAGAACGGCGTCGCTTCGCTCGCCCATGACTCGGGCATCCCATGCTGCGCTTCGGCCCGCAATGCTACCGCAGCGATGTCAATCCTTGAAAGCGGCATGGATTGCCGGATCAAGTCCGGCAATGACGAATGGCGGCTACTTCCCCGCCGCCTTGCGCAAGGCTTCGTTGATGCGGTCCTGCCAGCCGGGCCCGTCATCCTGGAAGAAGTCGAGCACGTCGCGGTCGATGCGCAGCGACACCATCTCCTTCACGCCGGGCAGCGACGCCGGCTTCGGCGGGCCTTCGATTGGCTTGGTGGTTGCGGCCTTGAATGCTTTTTCGGCCAGGGTGCGGGTATCGGGCGGGCGCCGTGCCATGCTTTCCTCGTTATCGCTCCCGAACGAAGGGTAATTTTTTGCCGTTCGGACGTAAAGGCGGCAGCCGCCCTCGTTGCGGAACGCCCGGCCATGCTACTTTGGCGCGGTTTTCGACGTGATCCAGCCGATTGCGGGGAGCTCGCGGAGCATGGGCGGCCGCCGCACCATTCTCAAGCACATCGGCAATGCGCTGTTGGTGCAACACCGCGTGTGCGGTCTGGTCGCCATCGTCGTCGAGATCGCGATCGGCGGACTACAATTGCTGATGCGGTAGCCGGCGGCCCCGCCGCCGCGTCCTGCTGGCGCGATCGTCACGCATGAGCGTCACGCGGCGGCGCGAACCTGACCAAGGTATCGAACGGATGATCGCATCCGTCACATCGCCAGAAATGCCGGATTTTAACGCCGCTGAGGCACTCGGAGAATTCCGGGCGTTCCGGCGCCATCAACAATTCGCCGCAGCGCGGGCACGATGGCCGACCGAAATAACTTTCATGAAGGTAACGCATGGGCACGCCGGTATGGAGCGTCATGACGAATCCCTCCGTGCTCTCGTTCGGCCGCTATACCGACCGTGTGTGTCAGACTGGCGGTCACCGCTTCAATAAAACGTGAAAAGCGTCAGGTGCTTTTGCCGCGTTTTTGTTCGCTATCGAAAATGCCGGCACAGAGCGGTCACATCGGTGGCGGGGAACCCGACACGGTGACCAAAATTCTTGCACGAATGCGATGACGATGGCGCGTGCACTGCATCAATACGGCGGCGCGCCGAGTTCCCGCCACAATCGGGAACGTTCTGACCAAACGGATCGTTACTCGGAGGAGGGCAAACACTGGCGGTGCCCAATGGGACGTTTAGCCAATACCGCCGACCGTGATTTTTCGGCGAAACCGCACCACGACCGGTTCAGTGCCGATGTGGCGAAATTGTTGAGGCGCCGCCCGCAGCGTATCGAGGCGTTGCTTGCCGACCCTATCGTGCAGATGAGAATAGGAAACATCATTACCCAGGCAATGCAGCATCCGGCAAGACCGCAACGCCGAGTGAGGCCGCGCTGAACCTCCAACAGACGCGAGAACGCTCTCGCCTTCCGCAGAAGGAGTCACGCATGCCGAAATCCAACCGCGTCTGCGTTCCCGCTTCCTCGACCGATTGCCCGCGGCCGGTGCAAGAGTCCACGGCCGCGCTGGTTTGCCATTGCTGTGGCGACGTGATGATTCACGATCGAACAGTTCCGAGAGCCGGCGTGCGCCCGGAAACCCTCGTTTTCGTCTGTCCTTCCTGCAAGGAGATCACCGCGGCCCGCAGGGTGGCTTAACCCGCGCTCAGAAACCGGGTGGGATTTCGCGCGGCCACGGAGCATGTGTGCTTCAGCAACAAGGAGCACCATCATGCATTTTCGCATTCGCGGCCTGCCGGCCGAAACGTTCGCGCCGTTGTTTGCCCTGTCAGACGAGGCGCTGAAGGAACGCGGCGCCGTGCGGCGCATTGCCGACGGCCAGCGCCCGTGCCGCGTCAGCCTGACCGATGCCAAGCCCGGCGACGAACTGATCCTGGTCAATTATGAGCATCATGCCGTCGCCTCGCCCTACCGGATGCGCTTTGCCATCTATGTGCGAGAAGGCGAAGAAACGTTCGATGCGGTCGACGCCGTGCCCGAGCAGTTGCGCGGGCGCACGCTCGCGGTGCGTTCGTTCGATGGAGAGGCCATGATGGTCGGCTGCGAGCTCGCCTTGGGCTCCAAACTCGAGGACACGATCGCGCGCCTGTTCGCCGATCCGCACGCCGCCTATCTGCATGTCCACTTCGCCGCGCCCGGCTGCTACGCCGCCAGCGTCGAGCGGGCGTGACGATCCGCGGTTCCGGCGGGAACCTCGCTCAAGCCCGGGGAATTTTGTATGAGTCTGCGGGCGAGGTAAACATCATGGCACACGTTACATACAAAGTGGTCCGTCACGAAGACGGCTGGGCCTATACGGCCAACGGCGTATTCTCCGAAAGCTTTCCCACCCACGCGCAAGCGCTCGGGGCGGCGCGCCGCGCCGCCGCCGAGCAGCGTTCGCCGGGCCGGACCGAAACGATCGAATACGAGGACGAGAAGGGCAAATGGCACACCGAACTCGCCCTCGGCAGCGACCGGCCGGAAACCGACGTCGAAGATGCCGGCTGAGCGGCTACCAGCCGCGGAAATAGTGGCAGCGATACGGGCCGACGACGAGCTCGTGATAGCACTTCACCACGCCGCGCCGGGTGTGGCGCTCGTAAAACGCTAGCTGCACGGATGACGCGTTGTCGGCGGCTTCCTTCAGGGCCGGCGCGTTGGCCGGCACCGCGCCCGCGCTCTGACTGCAAATGAGGCCGATGCCCGCGGCCAAACTTAAGGCAAGCAATGTCTTTTGCATGGATTCCTCCTCGGATGTGATGAAAACCCCGACATGGAAACTACCGCGGCCGCCGAAAGTTCCACAAGGTCCAGGAACGGGCGACGAAGCCCGGATCGCGATCGCCGCCGGCGTTTCTAGCGCGCATTTGGTCTAGGTCAGCGTCATCTGCTGGCGTCCGTGATAAAGGCCGGCCAGCAGCACCGCCAGAATCCCGGTGATAAAAATGCCGTCGAAGGTGCCGGCGCCGCCGATCGAGGCGACCGGCGCACCGAGCCCCTGCACCTTGTCGAGGTTGGTCAGATCGGCGCCGATCAGCGTGCCCATGCTGCCGGCGATGTAGGCAAGCGGCGCGGCGTCCTTGCGCGAAAGCACCAGCGCGACGATCGCGGTCGCAATCGCCGGCAAGAATACCGGCACGGCGATGCCGACGCCCGGCACCGGATCGGCGAGCCAGTGCAGAATGAGCGCGACCGCGGTGGTGGCGATCGCGCCATTGAGCCAAAGGCCGCGCGTGACCAGCAGATAGATCGACATCAGGGTCGGAATGACGGCGCCGCCGACATTGACCGCGATCACAGTGCCGGCGAGATGGTCGGCCGCCGGCACCGCGTATTCCATGCCGAAGAAGCTATGGACGGTCTCGGATTGCAGCGGCTCCGGCGGCAGCACCACGATCGGAATATTGAAATAGCTGCCGACCAGGGTGGCGACCAAAAGACACATCGCGGCCGCCGGACTGACGCCAAGGCTCAGATAGGCCTGGCGCAGCGCGCGGAAGATCAGCAGCAGCACGAACAAAACGAACAGCAGGCCGACCAATATGGAAAAGAAGCCGGGCGCCAGCGGCAAATAATGGAAATGGCTGAGGTGCATTGGCGTCCCTCCGAAATACAGCTATGCACGTAGCGCCAATGCCGCTACGATAAAGGGCGGCGCGTGCGGAGGGTCCACTATGGCGGATGTCGCGCCGGCGCGCGAGACTGCGCTGCCGCGATGGGTGCCGGCGCTGCTCGCCTTCGTCGCCGGCTATGTCGATGTTTACACATTCCTCGCGCTGTTCGGGCTGTTCGTCGCCCAGGTGACCGGCAGCTTCGTCACCGCCGGCGCCGAACTGATCACCCATGACATCGCCATCACCGGCAAAGTCGCCGCCATCGTTGCTTTCCTGGCGGCGGCGGCGGTGACGGCGGGGTTGATCTGGGCGTTGCGCGAGCACGGCCGCGACGCGCTGCCGTGGATGCTGGCGTTCGAGACTTTCCTCCTCGCGGTATTCACGCTCATGCTGCTTGCCGGCCCCCCCGTGCGCGGCTCGAACGACTGGCACGGCATCGTCGCCGGAGTGTTCGGCGCCATGGGCATGGGCGCCCAGAGCGTGATCGTGCGGCTCTTGATGCGCGGGGTGCCGCAGACCAACGTGATGACCGGCAACATGACGCAGCTCGGCGTCGAAACCACCGGACTCATCATTGCCTGGCGGCGGCGCGCGCGCGATCCGGCCGATCGCGACAACGCACGCGAATTCGTCGCCGTGCGGACGCGCCTCGCCATCGTTCTGGCGATCGCGATAGGATTTGTTCTCGGCGCCGCCTGCGGCGCGGTCGCCTACGCCAAAGCGGGCCTGCCGGGTGCGCCGGCGGCGGTTGCGCTGGTCGGCGCGCTCACGCTGTGGGCGGTTTGGCGCGAGCAGCGGGCTTGAGTGACTTCGCCTCCCCCGGCGGGAGGGGAAACGGAAAATGGAGTGAACGATGCCACAGCATCCCGAAGCGATCGTCGCAGGCAAGAAGCGTCCGTTCACCGGCGCTGAGTTTCTGGAATCGCTGCGCGACGGGCGCGAGATCTACATCTACGGCGAGCGGGTGAAGGACGTCACCGCCCATCCGGCGTTCCGCAATTCGGCGGCGTCGGTCGCGCTGCTCTACGACGCGCTGCACGACCAGGCGCAAAAGGACGTGCTCACGGCGCCGACCGACACCGGCTCGGGCGGCTACACCATGAAATTCTTCAAGGCGGCGCGCTCGGCCGCCGACGTGGTTGCGCAGCGCGACGCCATCGCCGCCTGGGCGCGGCTCAGTTACGGCTGGCTTGGACGCAGCCCCGATTACAAGGCCTCGTTCCTCAACACACTCGGCGCCAACGCCGAGTTCTACGGCGAGTTCGCCGACAATGCGCGCGCCTGGCACAAGCGCGGCCAGGAGGCGGTGCTGTTCCTCAACCACGCACTGGTCAATCCGCCGATCGACCGCAACAAGCCGGCCGAGCAGGTCAAGGACGTCTACATCACCATCCAGAAGGAAACCGACGCCGGCATCTACGTCTCCGGCGCCAAGGTGGTGGCGACCAATTCGGTGCTGACGCAATACAATTTCCTCGGCCAGAACATGGGCCAGGAAATCACCGACCCGGCCATGGTGGTGATGTTCATCGCGCCGATGAACACGCCGGGCATCAAGTTGATCTGCCGGCCGTCCTACGAGATCGCCGCCGCCGCCGCCGGCTCGCCGTTCGACTATCCGCTCACCTCGCGCTTCGACGAGAACGATGCGATCTTCGTCTTCGACAATGCGTTCATCCCGTGGGAGAACGTCATCATCCACCGCGATATGGAGCGGCTGAAGAATTTCTATCCGCAGTCGGGCTTCTTCAACGGCTTCACCATGCAGGGCTGCACCCGGCTGGCGGTCAAGCTCG
>CAYVPC010000097.1:0-12142 GCA_964453555.1 uncultured Hyphomicrobiales bacterium
GATTTCACCGGCGCCATCAACCGCTTCAAAGTGGTGGTGACGCAATACCAGACCACGCGCGAAGTCGAGGAAGCGCTGGAGCGCCTGACCGAAGCGTATATGTCGCTCGGCATCATCGACGAGGCGCAGACCGCCGCCGCCGTGCTCGGGCATAATTTCCCCGACAGCCCCTGGTACAAGGACGCCTACCGGCTGGTGAAGTCTGCCGGTGTCGAGCCCAACGAAAACAAGGGTTCCTGGCTGAGCCGCGCCTTCCGCGGTCTAGGGTAGGATCCGACGGCAGGCGCGGGACGACAGACGGCGGAACGGGGAATCGCGTATGATCCCTTGTCTGTCCTCTCGCGTCCGTCCCCTGACATCATGCTCGCCCGCCTATCCATTCGCGATATCGTTCTGATCGACCGGCTGGACATCGATTTCAGCTCCGGCCTTGCCGTGCTGACCGGCGAAACCGGCGCCGGCAAATCGATCCTGCTCGATGCGTTCGCGCTGGCGCTCGGCGCGCGCGGCGAAGCGACACTGGTGCGCGCTGGCGCCGAGCATGGCCAGGTGACCGCCGCCTTCGACATCGGCAAGAACCATCCGGCGCGGCGCGTGCTCGCCGACAACGATCTTGCTGTCGGCGGCGGCGAAGACGAAGACGAATTGATTGTCCGCCGTGTGCAATTCGCCGACGGCCGCACCCGCGCGTTCGTCAACGATCAGCCGGTTAGCGTGCAGGCGCTGCGCACGCTTGGCGGCGCGCTGGTGGAAATCCACGGCCAACACGACGACCGTGCTTTTGCCGAGGCGGCGACGCACCGGGCGCTGCTCGATGCCTTCGGCGGCAATGGGCAAGCCGCGGGCGATACCCACCGCCTGTGGGAAGAGCGGCGCGCACGTGAAGCTGCCGTCGAAGCCCATCGCGCCGAGGTCGAGCGCGCCCGCCGGGAGGCCGACTGGCTTCGCCACGCGGTCGAGGAACTGAGCCGGCTTGCCCCGCAGGCCGGCGAGGAGACCTCGCTCGCCGATCGGCGCACCGGCATGATGCAGGCGGAAAAATCGGCCGAGGATTTGCGCGCGACGCACGAGACCGTCAGCGGGCCACAATCGCCGGTGCCGCCGCTCGCCACCGCGGTGCGGCGGCTGGAGCGGCGTGCCGCGCAGGCGCCGGCGCTGATCGAGCCGGTCGTCAAGGCGATTGATGCCGCGCTGACCGCGCTCGACGAAGCGCGCGTCCACCTCGAACACGCGCTGCAGGTTGCGGAATACGATCCGGCCGAGCTTGAGCGCATCGAAGAGCGGCTGTTCGCGCTGCGCGCCGCCGGGCGCAAATACAATGCGCCGGTCGATGAGCTAGCTGCGTTGGCGCGCCGCTATGAAAGCGATCTGGCGTTGATCGACGCCGGCGTCGAGCGGCTTGTGGCACTAGAGGCCGAAGCGAAAACGGCGGCGACGCGTTACCGCCAGGCCGCCGAAGCCCTGTCGGCGGCGCGCCGCCGCGCTGCCGCCGCACTCGACAAGGGGGTCAATGCCGAATTAAAGCCGCTTAAGCTCGAACGGGCGCAGTTCACCACCCAGATCGACGCCGAAGGCGAGGGCCCGCACGGTCTCGAACGCGTCGAGTTCTGGGTGCGCACCAATCCGGGCACGCGGCCGGGCCCGCTGATGAAGGTCGCCTCCGGCGGCGAGCTGGCGCGCTTCCTGCTGGCGCTCAAGGTCGTGCTCGCCGACCGCGGCTCGGCGCCGACGCTGGTGTTCGACGAAATCGATACCGGCGTCGGCGGCGCCATCGCCGATGCCATCGGGGTGCGCCTGGCGCGGCTGGCCGCGGGCGTGCAGGTGATCGCGGTGACGCACGCGCCGCAGGTAGCGGCGCGCGCCGATCGCCACTATCTCATCGCCAAGGACGCGCTTGCCAAGGGAAAGCGGGTCGCCACGCGCGTCGCCGAGCTGAAAGCTGAGCGCCGCCGCGAGGAGATCGCCCGCATGCTGGCCGGCGCCGAGATTACAGCCGAAGCCCGCGCCGCGGCCGAGCGCCTGATCCGCGCGGCGGGTTGAGCCCCGTCATGCCGCGCCGCGAGAAGAGCGAAACATCCGTCGAGGATTTGACGGAAAAACAGGCCAAGGCCGAGCATGCGCGGCTCGCGGCCGAAATCGCCGAGCATGATCGCCGCTATTATCAGGATGATGCGCCGACGGTCTCCGACGCCGAATATGACCGGCTGCGCCGCCGCTATGCCGCAATCGAGGCGCGCTTTCCGCAGTTGCGGACGCTCGAAAGCCTGACGCAGCGCGTCGGCGCCGCGCCATCGGCGCGGTTCGCCAAGGTGCGGCACGCGGTGCCGATTCTTTCGCTCGATAACGCCTTCGCTGACGAAGACGTGGTCGATTTCGTCGCCCGCATCCGTCGCTTCCTGCGGTTAGCCGACGACGAGGCGATCGCGTTTTCGGCGGAGCCGAAAATCGACGGGCTGTCGATGTCGCTGCGCTATCAGGACGGCACGCTGATCACCGGCGCCACGCGCGGCGACGGCAGCGAAGGCGAGGACGTCACCGCCAATGTGAAGACGCTGGACGACGTCCCCAAAAGACTCAAAGGACGCGGTGCGCCGGCCGTGTGCGAGGTGCGCGGCGAAATCTACATGACCAAGGCGGCATTCCTCGAACTTAACCGCAAGCAGGCGGACGCCGGCAAGCCGCTCTATGTCAATCCGCGCAACACTGCGGCCGGCTCGTTGCGCCAGCTTGACCCGACTATTACGGCATCGCGCCCGCTCGGGTTTTTCGCCTATGCCTGGGGCGAAATGAGCGACATGCCGGCCGATACCCAGTCCGGCATGATCAAATGGTTCGAGCATTGCGGCTTCAAGACCAATCCGCTCACCAAGGTCTGCCATTCGGTCGAGGAATTGCTCGCCTTCCACCGCAAGATTGAGGCGCAGCGCGCCTCGCTCGACTACGATATCGACGGCGTCGTCTACAAGGTCGATCGCCTCGACTGGCAGGAGCGGCTCGGCTTTGTCTCGCGCAGTCCGCGCTGGGCGATCGCGCACAAATTTCCGGCCGCGCAGGCGACCACCATCGTCAAAGACATCGAGATCCAGGTCGGCCGCACGGGATTCCTTACGCCGGTCGCCAAGCTCGAGCCGGTGACGGTCGGCGGTGTCGTCGTGCAGAACGCGACCTTGCACAACGCCGATGAAATCGAACGGCTCGACGTCCGCATCGGCGACACCGTGACGATCCAGCGCGCGGGCGACGTCATTCCACAGGTGCTCGGCGTGGTCGCCGATAAGCGGCCGCGTGGCGCCAAGCCCTATCAGTTCCCGAAGAAATGCCCGTGCCCGTTGCATACCGACGTGGTGCGCGAGGTCATCGCCGGCGGCGAGGAGGGTGCGCGGGTCCATTGCACCGGCGAGTTCGCCTGTCCGTTCCAGGCCATCGAGCATCTCAAGCATTTCGTGTCTCGCCGCGCCTTCGACATCGACGGGCTCGGCGAGAAGCAGATCGAACTGTTCTACGAGAAGGAATGGATGCGCGAACCGGCCGATATTTTCACGCTCGAGGGGCGCAACAAGAAAATCCATTTGGAAGAGGTTGAGGGTTTCGGCGAGCTTTCGGTGCGCAATCTGTTCGGCGCCATCGCCGCGCGGCGCGAGGTCTCGCTCGAACGCTTCATCTACGCGCTCGGCATAAGGCATGTGGGTGAGACCACGGCGGTGGCGCTCGCCCGCGGCTACGGCAGTTGGGCCGCCTTTCACGACGCCTGCCGTGAGCTCGCTGACGGCGATGACGAGACCAAAGCGGAAATGGATGCGCTCGATCAGATCGGCGACACCGTAATTGAGAGTTTGTGCGATTATTTCGCCGAGACGCATAACCGCCGGCGCGTTGAGCGGCTGGTCGCGCAGGTGCGCATCCGCGACGCCGAGAAACCGCGCGCCGATTCGGTGATCGCCGGCAAAACTGTGGTGTTCACCGGCACGCTGGAAAAAATGACCCGCGACGAGGCCAAGGCGTCCGCCGAACGGCTCGGCGCCAAAGTGTCAGGCTCGGTCTCCAAGAAAACCGATTATGTCGTCGCCGGTCCCGGCGCCGGTTCGAAACTCGCCGAAGCAAAAAAGCTCGGCGTCAAGGTTTTGACCGAGGACGAGTGGGTGAAGCTCATCCGCTGAGCTTCGCGCCGTCAGGCGCGTGTGAGCGGTGCTGTGGCCGCGATCAGCCAGGCGCGCGTCGGCGCATCGAGCAGCGGCGCAATCGCGTCGCGCACGCGCGCGTGATAGGCGTCGAGCCACGCAGTTTCGTCTTCGGTCAGCATCGCGGGGTCGATCAGGCGCGCGTCGATCGGCGCCAGCGTCAGCGTCTCGAAGGCGTTGAGCGGCTTTTCCGCGCCCGGCACGGGCGCGGCCTCGGTCACCAGAATCAAATTCTCGATGCGGATGCCGTAGGCGCCGGTGCGGTAATAGCCGGGCTCGTTGGATAGAATCATGCCTCGCCTGAGCGCTGCGCCGCCAAGCTTGGAGATGCGCGCCGGCCCTTCATGCACCGACAGATAGCTGCCGACGCCGTGGCCGGTGCCGTGGTCGAAATCGAGCCCGGCCTGCCAGAGGAACTGTCGCGCCAGCGGATCGAGCTGCGCGCCGGTGGTGCCGTCGGGAAACACCGCCCGCGCCACCGCGATGTGGCCCTTGAGCACCAGCGTGAAGTTGCGCCGCATGTCCGGCGTCGGTGCGCCGACCGCGACCGTGCGCGTGATGTCGGTGGTGCCGTCCTCGTACTGGCCGCCGGAATCGAGCAGAAACAGCTCGCCAGGCGCGATGCGCCGATTGCTCTTGCGGGTCACGCGGTAATGCACGATGGCGCCGTTGGCTCCAGCGCCGGCGATGGTCGGGAATGAAACATCCCTGAGCAGGCCGGTCTCGCGCCGGAAGCTCTCGATCGCCTCGACCGCGTCGATCTCGGTCAGTTCGCCGCGCGGCGCCTGTAGATCGAACCAGGCGAGAAACCGCGCCACTGCCGCGCCGTCGCGCAATTGCGCCGCGCGCGCCCCGGCGATCTCGGCCGCATTCTTCACCGCCTTCAGCGGCGCGATCGGATCGGCGCCGCGGACGATCTCGCCGCCGCTGCCGGCGATCACCCGCGCGATCGCTTCCGGACAGCTGGCCGGATCGAGCCGCACGGACCGGTGCGCCTCGCCGAGCACAATGAGATCGCGCTCGAACGCGGCGTTCGGGCGCACATCGGCGATCGCTTCGAGGCGGGACCGGATCTCGTTGCCGAGCTTCCGCAAATCGACAAACAGCGCCGGCCGGCCTTCCTTCGGCACGGTGGCGAAGGCGAGCACCACCGGCGTGTGCGGAATGTCGCTGCCGCGGATGTTGAACAGCCACGACACCGCCTGCGGGTCGGAGACCATGAGCGTGTCGGCTGAGGTCTTCTGCAGCTCCGCGCGGATGCGCGCGAGCTTGCCCGCGGTGTCTTCCCCCGCATAGCGCAGGTCATGCGCCACCACCGCGCCGAGCGGCGGCGCCGGGCGATCGGTCCAGATCGCATCGACCGGATTGTCGTCGACCGGCACCAGTTTGGCGCGCGGGGCGGCGCAGGCTTTGGCCAGCCGCTCGGCGCCGTCGACCGTATGCAGCCACGGCGAATAGCCGAGTTGCGCGCCGGCGTGGAGATTGGCTTCGATCCAGACCGGCGGTGGATCGTCGACGAGATGCGCGATGGAAAAAAGCGCAAGGTCCGCTTCCTCGCGCACCTGCACCTGATAGCGGCCGTCGACGAAGAGAACGGCGCGGTCGGCCAGCACGATGGCGAGGCCGGCCGAACCGGTAAAGCCGGTAAGCCAGGCGAGCCGTTCGGCGCAGGGCGGCACATATTCGTTCTGGAATCGGTCGGCGCGCGGCACGATGAAGCCGTCAAGCCCGCGCTTCCCGAGCTCCGCGCGCAAGGCCGCCACGCGCGGCGCGGCATCGCCGCGGCCGGCGCGGTCTTCGAACGACTGGAAGTGCGCTTCGAACATGCCGGCAATTTAGGGCATGACCCCGGAAAGTGGAAACCGGTTTCCCGCCGTCGTGAAGCCCGCTTCGGTGGGCGAAGCAAGGTCGGAAAAAGGTCATGCCCAAACAAATAATGAGCTTGTTCAATCGCCAACAATCGCACGCCGCCGCATACGCCGAACGAAAACGAGCGTGGTCCAGCCGTCAAGATCGATGCGCCGTTCCAGCGAAAGCGGCCGGTAGGCGGCGATCACTGCATTCGACTGCGCTGCCAGCAAGCCGGACAGGACGACGCGGGCGCCGGGGGCGGCGAGCCGCCGGATCGGCGCGGCGAGACGGAGCAGGGAGCCGAGCAGGATATTGGCGAAGATGAGGTCGAAGGCGGCGCGCCTGCGCAGGCGCCGCGCGGCCACCCCGTCCGCCCGCGCGACGTCGATCATCGCGCCGGCGCGGTTCCGCCGGGCATTGGCCCGCGCTGTGCGCACCGCCTCCGCATCGATGTCGGTCGCCAGCACGCGGCCGCGCAGCGCGCGGGCGGCGGCGATGGCCAGCACGCCGCTGCCGGCGCCGAGATCGAGGACGCGGGGTGCGCGCAGCCGCGAACTGCGCGATTTGCAAATGCCATCGAGCGCCAGCAGGCAGCCGCGCGTGGTGCCGTGATGTCCGGTGCCGAAAGCAAGCGCCGCCTCGATCTCGATGCCAATGCGGTTGACGGGGACGCGGGCGCCGTCATGCGCGCCATGAACGATGAAACGCCCGGCCGCGACCGGCGCGAGGCCCATGAGACTTTCGCGGACCCAGTCCGTTGCCGCGAGAGGCAGTAAACGCAAAGCCGCGGCCGCCTTGGGCCCGGCGATCGCTGCCACCGCTTCACGCACCGCCTTTTGATCGGGCGGCGCCAGGAAATAAAGCGCCACTTGCCAGCGTCCGCCGCTGGCGTCGGTCAGGCTTATTCCCACGTCCTCACCGGCAAAATGTTCCGCGAAATGGTCGGCGATTTTGTGCGCCGTTTGCTCGGTGGTGTCGCTGTTTGAATTTCGGCGCATCTTGACACCGATCTCGAACGTGCAAACGGTCGTGGTGCGCGGGGCGGCGGTCATACTTCCGGGTTACCCATTGGACCAGTGCCGCACAATACACACAGGCTCCGAAAAGGCCGGAAGCATTGCGTGAGGTTTTGACCAAACGAGTAACCTTGAATTTTTCATATACAAGCTTCGAGAAATCGCCGAGCGGGCACCATGGAGAAGCCTTGAAGAAAGGGTCGTCAGACTGCTGAGACAGCATTTTCCGATCGATCCCGCGGTTAGCGCAGCGCTTAAACAGTGGGCGCAAAACTCACTGATTGGACTTGAAAGGGAGCCCAGAGAGGAGCTGAGCTCGTTCGTGGTCCCCGGAACCGGACAGCGCACAACTCACATCAGCCTGGGCCCTAATGACCGCCTCATGACCGTGCTTGAAACTACAATCAGCGAACTCGAAATAGCAGAGAAACGCAGAGCGCGGGAAAGGCCTTCCTCCGCCAAGTAATTTACAATCGAGTGCTGTATCTCTGCCGAGACACGACCGTCTGTTCGGTCGCTTGAACTGCGCGACAAAGGAAGACCGGCGATCGGCGGCCGCCGCAAAGACCATTGTTGCGGCGTTTCCCGGCCAAATTATGATGCGGCATGCGGAAGCTGCTGCTGTTGGTCCTGTCGGTTGCGATGATCGCCGGCGGCCTCTACTGGCTGGCGGCTGAATTGCTCTTCAGCGATACCGTTTACTATCAGTTTGTCGTTGGCGGCGTCGCGCTGGTGATGCTGGGCGCCTATCTTCTGTGGGCGGATTTTGCCGCGCCGTTGCTCGGCATCAAGACGTGGGAGGATGAGTAGGGCCCTGATCGTGCTTGGGGAAAAGCTGTCGATAAGCTGTTGAAAATTCAAACTGAGACACTACCCGGTATTCACAGGGCATCCCTAGCTTATCCACCGATCGTCCGCGGGGAAGTGCAGCGGGAGCGCACAGCCTTGCCGGCTTGCTACGGTTGTCAGGCTCAGTAGCGGTTGTAGGGCTGAAGCACGTAATATTGCTGCTGCGGCACGACATAGACCGGTTGCCCGTAATAGGGCTGTTGGGCCTGACCGTAATAAGGCTGTAGCGGCTGGCCGTAACCGGGCGGCGGCTGGCGGTAATACGATTGCTGGTCGTAGGGCGGCGGTTGCTGTGGCAGCAGCGGCGGCTGATCGTACCGCGGCGCGATGTCCATGGGCTGCGCCGCATTGTCCGCGACCGGCGCGCGCGGTTGCACCGCATTCAGGTTGCGCTGCGCCACCATGGGCGGCGGCGTCTGGCCGGAAATGACGACGATCGCTTCCTTCATGCCTTCCGCCGCGACCAGCTGATAGAGCGTGGCGGCGTGGTCGGGGGAAATCCGCACGCAGCCATGCGAGACCGGCAGGCCGAGATGCTTCACGTCGAAAAAGCCGTGGATGGCGTGGCCGTGCATGTCGAAGAACATGGAATGCGGCATTGGCGCGTTGTCCCACTCCTGCGACAGGTGGTCGGCATCCATGCGGTTGACCTTGAACGTGCCGTTCGGCGTGTCGTAGCCGGCGCGGCCGGTCGAGACCGGCCACTCATAGCGCGGCGCGCCGTCGACCGAGACGGTCATGCGCTGGGTGCTTTTGTCGATATTGACGACGATGTCGGCGCGCGCCGGCGAGGCGAAAGCCATGGCCAGCGCCGCGAGCAGCAGCGAGGCCGAAAACACTGGACCGGAACGCATCAACACACCTGCTGGGACAGCCGCAACAATCGCCCTCAATTACACAAGTGTCCCGCGGGCGATTGGTTCAAATCAAGAGCGTATTATCGCGGATCAGCACGGACAGGGCGGAATAGTGAAGGCCGCGGGCGGAAAGCGTGCAGAAAAAGGGCGGCGTGGTTAGCGCCGAGGCGCTTGGGCGGGCCGTTCCCGGGCGGCGGGATGTCGATTCTTTAACTTGACCCCTCGAAGCCGTCCGGAAGTAAATGCCGGGTGCGGATTGGCCACCTGGCAAGGAGCCTCGGATGATGAGCGCGCCTGTTTTCATCAGCTATTCCTCCAAGGATCGCGACATCGCGGAAACCATCTGCAAGGCGCTCGAGGCGCGCGGGCTCGAGTGCTGGATCTCGTCGCGCGACGTCCATCCCGGCGAAAACTTCCAGGAAGCCATCGTGCGGGCGCTGCGCGCGGCCCGCGTCATGCTGCTCGTGTTCACCAGCAACGCCAACAATTCCGACGAGATCAAGAAGGAGCTGGTGCTCGCGGGCCGGCACCGCGTCACCATCGTGCCGGTCCGCGTCGAGGACGTCGTTCCCAACGATGCCTTTACCTACGAGTTCGCGACGCGGCAATGGATCGATCTCTTCAACAATTGGGAAGACGAGATCGAGATGCTGGCGACGCAGCTCGGCCACGTCTTGCAAACCCCGAAAGCGGGCGATGGCGCCGGCGGCGAAGCCGCGGGCGCGCCGCTGCCGCGCCGGCGTTTTGTCGCCCGCTCGTCGAACCGGCCGCTGCTGGCGGCTGCGGCGATTGTCGCGGTTGTGGTCGTTGCCGGCGGCGGCGCATATTTTCTGCGCACCGATGCGCGGGTATCGCCCGGCGCACCGGCGAAACCCGTCGCGACCGCGGAGCAACCGGCCGCACCCGCGCCGGCGACCGCAAAACTGCCGCCGCCCGCCGCGTCCGCGTTGCTGCCCCCGGCTCAGCCGGCCGCAGCGCCTGCGCCATCACCGGCACCCGAGCCGGTCGTGCAGCCCGCCGCTGTGCCGGCGCCGCCGCCCGAGCCCCAGCCGAGCGCCGCCAAAAGCCCCGACGAGATTGCCTGGGACAAGGCCGCCGCCGCCGGCACGCGGGCGGCGCTCGCCGATTACGTCAAGGACTTTTCGAATGGCGCGCATGTACAGGAGGCGCAACTGCGGATCGCCGACCTGATCCTGAACGGGCCGGCCACCGGCAAGAACTTCGACGGCGAGTGGCAAACCACCTGGACGTGCACGAATGTCGGCAATTTCCCGGGTTACAGCTACCGCTTCGCCGGCCAAGTAAAGGACGGCGTCTATCACGGCGTCAAAGGCGTCAAGGGCGAACCCAGCTCGATGGTGCTTGACGGCAAGATCGAAGCCGACGGCGCGGCGGGTTTCTACGGCGAGATCATCGTCGGTTCGAGCGTGGTCGCGCTGGGCGCCGCGCGCGGCACGCCGAGCGACTTCCATGCGCTCGCGCATTTCGACGGCAGAAGCGCCAACGGCAAGCGCCTCGAAGGCCGCGCCTGCACGCTGACATTTGCGAAAGAGTAAGGGCGGCGCGAGCCGGTTAGGCCGCCGGCTGCCCGAATCCGGCGCGTGTCAGCCGCACGATGGCCCGGTCCAGCGCCGAGAGAAAGCTGGAACGGTCGCGCGGCGCAAACGGCTTCGGGCCGCTGGTGATCTCGCCGGCGCTGCGCAGCGAATCCATCAAATTGCGCGTCGCCAGCGTCATGCCGATCGAGTCTGCGGTGAACGGCTTGCCGTTCGGCGCGATGACGCTGGCGCCGGCCTTCACGGCGCGGCTGGCGAGCGGCACATCGGCCGTGATCACGATATCGCCGGCGCGGGCGCGCTCGGCGATCCAGTTGTCAGCCTCGTCCATGCCCGAACCGACGACCACGCGTTCAACCAGCGGGCGGCCAGCAAAAGTGGTCCCCGGTTTTGCGTCCGGCCGTCCGCCAACGAATAAGTCGCGCGGCACGGCGATCGGACTGTTGCTGACGACAAGGACCTTAAGCGCAACGCCTTCGAGCGCGTGCCGCTCGGCGACACGATAAATCTCCTGCTTCACAGGGCAGGCGTCGGCGTCGATGTAGATGGTGATGAGCTTTGGCAACGGCGAATGGCTCACACCCTCTCGACAAAACTATCCACCACGCGCTTTTCGCCGGCCTTGTCGAATTGGATGGTCAGCTTGTTGCCGTCGATGGCGGTGATGTTGCCGTTGCCAAATTTCTGGTGAAAGACGCGGTCGCCGGCCGTGAAGGCCGAGACGGTGCCGGTCGATTTCGCCACCAGTTCGCCTTCGATGGTCAGCGGCAGGCGGCGCGTTGCGACGCGTTCCGCGCGCGCCCGCCACGGAGACGGCGAGGAATTGTCGTCGTCCGCGCCGCGGCCGGAGGGCCGGTCCCCCTCACCCGACCGGGCCCCGCCCGATCGACCTCTCCCCGATGGGGAGAGGTGAGATAGATCTTCGTCGGCTCCGTAGCGCGAACCATCCTCCGAAAAACCGCCCTCACCCTTTTTCGCCTGCGCGCGCTGCCAGCCGGGCGTGCCGTAATTGGAGCCGAACGAGGTCATGGCGTCGAAGCGCGAGGCGCGGTAGCCGCCATAACCGCCGAAGCCGCCCTTTGCCTCGGTGACCTCGACATGGCCTTCCGGAAGCTCGTCCAGAAAACGCGACGGAATGTTGGTCTGCCACAAACCGTGCATGCGCCGGTTGGTGGCGAAGTAGATTTTTGCCCGCTTGCGCGCGCGGGTCAGTCCCACATGCGCGAGCCGGCGCTCCTCTTCCAGGCCGGCGCGGCCCTGGTCGTCGAGCGCGCGCTGGTTGGGAAACACGCCTTCCTCCCAGCCGGGCAGGAACACGGTGTCAAATTCCAGCCCCTTGGCCGCATGCAGGGTCATGATGCTGACCGCGTCGGCCTCGGCGGCCTTTTCGTTGTCCATGACCAGCGAGATGTGTTCGAGAAAGCCTTGCAGGTTCTCGAACTCCTCCATCGAGCGGACCAGCTCCTTGAGATTCTCCAGCCGGCCGGCGGCGTCGGCGGAGCGGTCCTTCTGCCACATCTCCGTGTAGCCGGATTCGTCGAGCACGATTTCGGCCAATTGGGTGTGCGGAACGGCGTCACGCTGCTTGCGCCAGCGGTTGAGCGACTCGATCAGGCCGCGTAGCGCGCCGCGCGGCTTCGGCTTGAGTTCGTCGGTTTCGAGCACTGCGCGGGCGGCTTCGGTCAGCGGCACGCGGCGCTTGCGGGCATGGTCGTGCAGGAACTGCACGGTCGCGTCACCCAGGCCCCGCTTCGGCACATTGACGATGCGCTCGAAGGCCAGATCGTCGGCCGGCGAATTGATCACGCGCAGATAGGCGAGCGCATCGCGGATTT
>CAYVPC010000098.1:0-12075 GCA_964453555.1 uncultured Hyphomicrobiales bacterium
GCGGTCCCGTTAAGGCGTGACGATCGACGAGTTAGCCCGCCATGCCGTTTCAAGTCCTCATGCCCGCGCTCTCTCCCACCATGGAGAAGGGCAACCTCGCCAAGTGGCTCAAGAAGGAAGGCGACACCGTCAAATCCGGCGACGTCATCGCCGAGATCGAGACCGATAAAGCCACTATGGAAGTGGAGGCGGTCGACGAAGGCACGCTGGGCAAGATACTCGTCCCGGAAGGCACCAACGACGTTGCGGTCAATACGCCGATCGCCATGATCCTCGCCGAGGGCGAGGACAAGTCAGCGCTCAAGGACGGCAAGCCGGCGCCGGGTGGTGCGACTGCCGCGCCGCCCGAGAAGCCCGCCGAATCCGCGCCGCCGTCGGAAAAGAATGAACCGGCAAAGAGGGCCGAAGCGCCGCCGCAAGCCGAAGCCATGCCCGAGCCCGACGTGCCGGCAGGCACCGAGATGGTCACCATGACCATGCGCGAGGCATTGCGCGACGCCATGGCCGAAGAGATGCGGCGCGACGCCGACGTGTTCGTGATCGGCGAGGAGGTCGCCGAGTATCAGGGCGCCTACAAGGTGACGCAGGGGCTGCTGCAGGAGTTCGGCGCGCGGCGCGTCATCGATACCCCGATCACCGAATACGGCTTCGCCGGGCTGGGCGTCGGCACCGCGCTCGCCGGCCTAAAGCCGATCGTCGAATTCATGACCTTCAACTTCGCCATGCAGGCGATCGACCACGTCATCAATTCGGCGGCGAAAACGCGTTACATGTCGGGTGGACAGGTGGGCGTATCGATTGTGTTCCGTGGGCCGAACGGGCCCGCCGCACGCGTCGCCGCCCAGCACAGCCAGGATTATTCTTCGTGGTACTCGCACGTTCCCGGCCTCAAGGTGATCGCGCCGTCGAACGCCGCCGACGCCAAGGGCCTGCTCAAGGCCGCGATCCGCGATCCCAACCCGGTCGTCTTTCTCGAGAACGAACTTTTGTACGGCGCCTCCTCGCCGGTGCCGAAGCTCGACGATTACGTGTTGCCGATCGGACGCGCGCGCGTCGTGCGCGCCGGCAACGATGTGACGCTGGTCGCCTGGTCGATGGGCATGGTGTATGCCCTCAAGGCCGCCGATGAACTCGCCAAGGACAATATCTCGGCCGAGGTGATCGATTTGCGCACGCTCAAGCCGATGGACAGCGAAACCATCGTCGAGTCGGTGAAGAAAACCGGCCGCCTGGTCACCGTCGAGGAAGGCTGGAAACAATCCGGCATCGGCGCCGAAATCGCCGCGCGCATGATGGAGGACGCCTTCGACTATCTCGACGCGCCAGTGGCGCGTGTCACCGGCAAGGACGTGCCGATGCCCTACGCCGCTAACCTGGAAAAGCTCGCGCTGCCCTCGGTCGCCGAAGTGGTCGAGGCGGCGAAAGCCGTCAGCTATCGCTGACTTTCTTTTGGTGAATTGGCCGCGCCAGAGAAAAAGAAATGCCCATCAATATCCTCATGCCGGCGCTGTCGCCCACGATGGAAAAGGGCAACCTCGCCAAATGGTTCAAGAAGGAAGGCGAGGCGGTCAAGACCGGCGACGTCATCGCGGAAATCGAAACCGACAAGGCGACGATGGAATACGAAGCCGTCGATGACGGCGTAATGGCGAAAATCGTGGTGCCGGAAGGCACTAATGACGTGCCGGTCAATCAGCTGATCGCCGTCTTGGCGCAAGAGGGCGACGATCCGAAAGCGGCGGCTGCCGCGGCCGGGAAGGGCGTTCCGCCGCCGAAAGCGCCGAGTGCCGCTCCTCCACCTGCGCCCGCGCAAGCCGCCGCGCCCGCACCTCAGGCAAAGGCACCAACGCCGACAGCTTCACCTCCGCCGCCGAAGGCGGTGGGTGAGGGGGCAGTAAACGGTCACGGCACGAACCGCGTCTTCGCCTCGCCGCTGGCCCGCCGCCTCGCCAAGGATGCCGGCATCGATATCGGCCGCATCTCAGGCTCCGGGCCGCATGGCCGGGTGATCGCCCACGACGTGGCGGCGGCGAAGGACGGCAAGGGCCTGCGTGCGCCGGCTGCGGCGCCGGCCAGCGCTCCCGCCATCGCGCCGTCGATGTCGGATCAGCAAATCCGGGCGCTTTACGAAGCGGGCAGTTACGAACTCGTCCCGCACGACGGCATGCGTCGCACCATCGCGCAACGATTGACCGCCTCGGTGCAGACCATCCCGCATTTTTATCTCACCATCGATTGCGACATCGGTAAGCTTTTGGCGGCGCGCGAGGAGATCAATGCAGCGGCGCCGAAGGACAAGGACGGTAAGCCCGCCTACAGGCTTTCAGTCAACGATTTCGTCATTAAGGCTCTAGCGCTCGCGCTGCAGCGCGTTCCCGACGCCAATGTGAGCTGGACCGAAGCCGGCATGCTCAAGCACAAACATTCCGACATCGGTGTCGCTGTGGCGCTGCCGGCCGGCCTGATAACGCCGATCGTGCGCAACGCGGAGACGAAATCGCTGTCGGCGATCTCCGGCGAGATGAAGGAGCTGGCGGCGCGCGGGCGGGCGAAGAAACTCAAGCCGCAGGAATATCAGGGCGGCACGTCATCGGTTTCCAATCTCGGCATGTACGGCATCAAGGACTTCACCGCGGTGATCAATCCGCCGCAATCGACCATCCTCGCGGTCGGCACCGGCGAGGAGCGCGCGGTGGTACGGAACGGCAAACTCGAAGCCGCGCAGATCATGAGCGTGACGATGTCGTGCGATCACCGCTCGGTCGACGGCGCGCTTGGCGCGCAGCTCATCGGTGCGTTCAAGGCGCTGATCGAGCATCCCGTGATGATGCTGGTGTAAACGATGCCACTGGTTCGGATCGATCTGCGGCGAGGCAAATCGCCGGCTTACCGGAAAGCCATCTGCGATGGCATCTATCGGGCAATGCGCGAGACCTTCGCTGTGCCGGAGGATGATCGCTTCATGCTCGTCAACGAGCACGATGCTGATAACTTCGTTCATGCCGAAAGCTACCTCGGCATCAGCTACACCGATGATCTGGTGATCATTCAGATCACCGCAAACGACACCCGTACCGTTGAACAAAAGCAGGCATTCTTCGCACGCGTCGCGACCGTGCTCGCAGAAAGTCCCGGCGTACGTAAGGAAGACGTATTCATCAATCTCGTCGAATGTAAAAAAGAGAACTGGTCGTTCGGCAACGGCATCGCTCAATATGCCGCGAAGGCGGGTTAGGCATGGCTGATACGAATTTCGACATCATCATTATCGGCTCCGGCCCCGGCGGCTACGTGACCGCCATCCGCGCCGCGCAGCTTGGTTTCAAGACCGCGATTGTCGAGCGCGAATACCTTGGCGGCGTCTGCCTGAACTGGGGCTGCATTCCGACCAAGGCGCTGCTGCGCTCGGCCGAGATTTTTCATTACTTGCAGCACGCCAAAGACTACGGCCTCTCCGCCGGCGAGGTAACTTACGATCCGTCAGCAGTGGTGAAGCGTTCGCGCGCCGTGTCCAAGCGCCTCAATGACGGCGTCGGCTTTCTGATGCGGAAGAATAAGGTCCCGGTAATCTGGGGCGAGGCGTCAATCGATGCGCCGGGAAAAATCACGGTGAAAGCGGGCAGGGGCGAAGCACCGAAAGGCGCGCTTGGCCCGGGATCCTATCAGGCCAAGCACATTATCATCGCGACCGGCGCGCGCCCGCGCGTGCTGCCCGGGCTTGAGCCCGACAAGAAGCTGATCTGGACGTATTTCGAGGCGATGGTGCCGGACCGCATTCCGAAAACGCTGCTGGTCGTCGGCTCGGGCGCCATCGGCATCGAATTCGCCTCGTTCTACCGAACGCTCGGCGCAGAGGTGACGGTTGTCGAAGTGCTCCCGCAAATCCTGCCGGTGGAGGACGCCGAGATCGCCGCCTTCGCGCGCAAGAGCTTCGAGAAGCAAGGAATCAAGATCTTCACCGGCGCCAAGGTGACCAAGCTTGAAAAGAAAGTAGACGGCGTGACAGCGACCGTGGACGATGGAAAGGGCGGCACGCAGACGATTTCCGCCGAACGCGTTATCTCGGCCGTCGGTGTCGTCGGCAATATTGAGAATCTCGGTCTGGAAAAGCTCGGCGTGAAAACCGAACGCGGCGCCATCGTCACCGACGGCGCGTGCAAGACCAATGTGCCGGGCATCTACGCGATCGGCGATGTCGCCGGTCCGCCGCTCCTTGCGCACAAGGCCGAGCACGAAGGCGTTATCTGCGTCGAGGCGATCAAGGGCTTAAATCCGCATCCGATGGACCGGCGGCTCATTCCGGGCTGCACCTATTGCTCGCCACAGATCGCTTCAGTGGGGCTAACCGAGCAGGCGGCGAAGGACAAGAAACTCGACATCCGTGTCGGACGCTTTCCCTTTGTCGGCAACGGCAAGGCAATCGCCCTCGGCGAGGACCAAGGGCTGGTGAAGGTGATCTTCGACAAGAAGGCCGGACAGCTTCTCGGCGCGCATATGGTCGGCGCCGAGGTAACCGAGCTGATCCAAGGCTACGTGATCGCTATGAATCTCGAGACCACGGAAGAAGAACTGATGCACACCGTGTTCCCGCATCCGACCTTGTCGGAGATGATGAAAGAAGCGGTACTCGATGCGTACGGGAGGGTGCTGAATATTTAACCGACCAGCCCCGCCATCGGCTTGATGCCGGCGCTGCCGGGAAACACGTTGTCCGCCAGCATGCGCTCGTCCGCGCGCAAATGATCCTTCAACAGCCCCTTGAGCACCGCGCGCAAATCCGTGGTCGGCTTGAGGTCGCGGTTCTCGTAGAGGTCGGAGCTTTTTAGTCCCGGCCAGTCGGCAATGACGCGGCCGCCCTTGAGCGCGCCGCCGACGAGCAGCGCCAAGGTCGCGGTGCCGTGATCGGTGCCTTCCGTGCCGTTGATGTGGGCGGTGCGGCCGAACTCGGTGACCACCGCGACCACCGTCTCGCGCCAAGCGAGGCCCAAATTGCTCTGGATCGCGTCGAGCGCCCCGTCGAGTGCGCCGAGCAGTTGCGACAAATGACCGTTGGCGATGCCTTCGTTGTTGTGCGTGTCCCAACCATCGAGCCCCAGCGCGCCGACCCGCGGTCCGTCCGGCTGCGCCAGAAATTTCGCCGCCGCACCGGCGGCTTCGGCAAAGTAGGTGCGCGCCTGACCGGGACCCGGGCCGCCCGGCTTCTGTGCCATCGCGCCAGCCCGTTCCATGGCGAGCAAACGCACATGCTCTTCGAGCGTGCCGGCAAGCTTCGCGTCGGAATGACGATAAAGCTCAAGCAGCCGCATGGTCGTATCGTCGCCTGCCGGCATGATGCCCTGCGGCGACCATGACAGCACGTGCGCCGGGCCAAGCACGATCAGCGGCGGCGTGGGACCGACTCCGAGAACCTTGAGGCTTCCTTTCGGATCGACGCGACCGCCGGGCGCGAGCGTCGCCAGCGCGCGATTCAGCCAGCCGCTGTCGCTCGGCCCGGGTTTGGGCAGGCCGCTTTCGAGCAAATCCTGCCCGTCGAAATGCGAACGCTCGCGATACGGCGTGGCGCACGCGTGAACGACGATCGCCTCGTTTTTCTGAAACATGCGATGCAGATTTGGCATTGCGGGGTTGAGCGCGAAAAAATCAGTGAGCCTGAGGGCGGGCGTTTTGCCCTCGAGCGTCAATGCGTTGTCGCCGCGCAACGCGATCCAGTCCGGATCGCCGATCGGCGCCACCGTGGCGAGGCCGTCGAGCGCGCCGCGCAGCACAATGGTGAGAAAGCGCGGGTCGCGCGCCTCCGCGTGCGCGAGTTTCGGCAGAAAGCCCCACGCGAACAGCGTGCCGGAGGAAAGCAGGAACTCACGCCGCGATGACGCGTGTGGATAGCTCATGGTCATCTCCTCAAGTATTCCGGCGCCATCACAAGGAGCGCGAATGCCTGTGGGCGGCTTTCCGCTCGCGCCACGGTCTGGCGCGTGTCTGTGGAGGCGAGGGGGCCGAGGCTACGGTCAAGGAGGTCGAGCGGATCGGCTTCCGGCCGCGCCTGACCGGCGAATTGATTGGCGACGTCCAGGCGGCGGGGCACGCCGTCAATCCATGCGGCTTCGGTGTCGGCGTGTCCGTTCGGCGCCGGCGGCCGCCAGAGCGCCTGCCCGAGCACGGCCTGGAAGTTGAGCACGCGGGCGATGGTCCGCCATTCCGTTCCGGCCGGGCGCAAGTCGATCACGCTTGTTCCGGTGGGCAACGCGTCGGCGAGACGCATCACTCCGATCATCCATTCCGCCGGCGGTTTGAGTTTGCGGCGCTCGGGTGTCCACGATTCATCTGCGGCGACGAGCGCCTTGGCGACTTCCCTGAGCTGGCCGCCGGTCTCCCGGAACGTCTTTGCGAGTTTGCCGACCAGCGGCGGCGGCGGCTCGTCGGCAATAAAATGGCGCGCGAGCTTTTGCGCGATGTGCTGCGCGGTGGCCGGATGCTGCGCGAGATCGGCCAGTACCGCGCGACCCTGTTCGACGCCGCTTTCCGCATACCGTTTGCCGAGTACATTCTGCTCGCCCGGCTCGTGCAGCCGCTTGTTGAACAGAAATTTGCCGCCGTGTTCCGGCTGTGCGGGATCGACCCAGGTCCAGCCGGTCAGCACGTTGGCAAAGCTAGTGACGTCGGTCTGTGAATAGCCGGCCCGGACGCCGAGCGTGTGCAGTTCGAGGATTTCGCGCGCGAGGTTTTCGTTCAATCCCTTGTCGCGGTTTATTCCGGCGATCGAATCCGCGCCCATGGATTGCACGTTGTCGAGATAAAACAACATAGCCGGATGGCTTTCGACCGCAGCCAGCATGTCGCCGAAATGTCCGAGCGCGTGCGGGCGAATAGCCTCGCGCTCGTAGGCGCCGACCATCGCGTTGTCCTTGTCGGCCGACACGCAGAAATGGTTCGACCAAAACCACACCAGCCGCTCGACAAAACCGATATCGGCGTTGACGGCGGCATCGATGCGCGCCGCGGCTTCCTCCTGAAGAAGCCGCTGCGGCAATGGCTGCTCCTTGTTGGCGGGCGGCTTTGCGCCGGGTGGAAGTGCGGCCGGCATCATCTTCGCCGGCTCGGCCCCGCCGCGCGGCTGGTCCACGGATTCGGCTTCCTTCTGGGCGCGCTGCGCGAGTTTTTTCTTTGCTTGCTCCTCGGCGTGAAAATCGGAAACCAGACGGGCCGCTTGCGCGCTTGAGGGCAATTCGGCGAAGACGGTTCCGGCTTTCGGCCGCTCCAGATCGGCAAGCAGCGCCCCACGCGGGTCGGACGCGATGGCGGCGATCGAATTGCCGCCCCAGGCGGCGCCGAGGGCCGGACCAAAACCGAATCTGTGGAGCGCGAGCGCTGCCGCTTCTTTTCCGCGCGGGATCACAAAAATCCTCTGCCGATACCTCGCTCCCGAAGATCATTTGACGATTTTATTGTGGCGAAACTTACATCGCCGACAGGCAGAACCGTGCGTAATTTCTAACGGAACGTTCATCACGCGCGGCCGGTCGTCCCGCGCCGGACGCGTTTTGCCGCCTTGCGACGCACTACATCGCCCCGTAAGTATCTGGTACGGGCAATTGCCGCCCCGGAGACCTCATGGCCGTTATTCTCGATACCGTGCTGGGCAATGGCATCCGCCCCCGCCATCCGGAGAAGGCGCATCGGCCGGACCAGCCAAGCCCGAGCAAGCCCGACTGGATCCGGGTCAAGGCGCCGGTGTCGCCCGGCTACGTCGCAACACGCGACATCGTACGGGCGCATGGCCTGCACACCGTCTGCGAGGAAGCCGGTTGCCCCAATATCGGCGAGTGCTGGGAGAAGAAGCACGCCACCTTCATGATCATGGGCGACACCTGCACGCGCGCCTGCGCCTTCTGCAACGTCAAGACTGGGCTGCCCGGCGCGCTCGATCCGGCCGAACCTGAGCGTCTCGCGGAGGCGACTGCAAAACTCGGGCTCGCGCACGTCGTCCTTACCTCGGTCGATCGCGACGATCTCGACGACGGCGGCGCCGCGCATTTTGCCTCGGTGATCAGCGCTATTCGCGAACGCTGTCCGCAAACTACCATCGAGGTGCTGACGCCCGATTTCCTACGTAAGACCGGCGCAGCGGAGGTCGTCGTGGCGGCGAAGCCCGACGTGTTCAACCACAATCTCGAAACGGTGCCGTCGAACTATCTCACCGTGCGGCCGGGCGCGCGCTACTTTGCGTCGCTGCAACTCCTCCAGCGCGCCAAAGAACTCGATCCGCAGATTTTTACCAAATCCGGCATCATGGTCGGACTTGGCGAGGAGCGGAACGAAGTGTTGCAGGTGATGGACGACCTGCGTTCGGCCGACGTCGATTTTCTGACCATCGGCCAGTATCTGCAGCCTTCGCGCAAGCACCATCCGGTAATGCGCTTCGTGCCGCCGGACGAATTCAAGGCGCTGGAGGCGATCGCCTACGCCAAGGGATTTTCTTTTGTGTCGGCGAGCCCGCTGACGCGCTCCTCGCATCACGCGGGCGAGGACTTCGCGCGGCTCAAAGCGTTGCGGGCGGCGCGCTGATCCATGCCGGAACTGTCTACCACCCGGCGCGTGCGTCACGCCGCCGCCGAAATGTTCGATCTCGTCGCCGACGTGGAGCATTACCCCGAATTCGTGCCGCTCTGCCAATCGCTCATCGTGCGTGAGCGCAATCAGGAGGGCGGCAAGGAAATTATCGTCGCCGACATGACGGTGGCCTACAAGCTTGTGCGGCAGACTTTTACCAGCCGCGTCACGCTCGACCGTCCCAATTTGCAAATCCTGGTGCAATATCTCGAAGGGCCGTTTCGCCAGCTCAACAACACCTGGAAATTCCGACCGGCGGAGGCGCGCGTCTGCGACGTCGAGTTCTTCATCGCCTACGAATTCCAAAGCCGTACGCTCGGAATGCTGATGGGCGCGATGTTCGACACCGCCTTCCGCCGCTTCGCCGGCGCCTTCGAGCGCCGCGCCGACGAGGTCTACGGCACGCGCGCGGCGTAGTCGCTCGTGCCCGGCCAAACGGCTAGGGTGGCACTGTCACCCGCTCGCGTTGTTAAAATCAATAAAGGGAGACGACCGATGCATCACGGATTTACGATCGCGCTTGGACTCGCTGCCGCCGCGCTTATGGCGCCAGGCGTGGTACAGGCTCAGGAATCTCCGCCCACCTATAAGGCCGATCCCGACGTCTATAAGCTCGTGTTCGAAGACATGAACTTCCGCATCATTTCGGCGACTTGGCAGCCTGGCCAAACCGACAAGCCACACTCGCATTTGAGCGTCTCGGTCGCCTATGCCCTTACTGATTGCTCATTGAGGGTCGCCGCCCCCAACGGCGAGTTCGCATATATCAACACCACGGTCGGTACGACGAGTACGGTCGCCTTCACGCCATCTCATACGGCTACCAATGAAGGAACCACCATTTGCCGCGTCCTGTTAATCGAGCGCAAATAGTCCGACGTATCGGCTAGCTCTTCGCCAACAATTCCAGGAGCGTCAGCGCTTCGGCAACCGAACGGGCGCGCACGTGATCGCGCCCTATGTTGCCGTAGCGGCGCACGCGCGCGAGATGGCCGCCGCCGCGCCTAGCGGCGGCGAAATGGACGAGACCGACCGGCTTTTCCTTCGAGCCGCCGCCAGGGCCGGCGATGCCGGTGATCGCCACCGCGAGATCGGCGTCGGAATGTCGAAGCGCACCTGTCGCCATGGCGGCAGCGGTCTCGGCGCTGACCGCGCCGTGGCGCTTGAGTGTTGCCGCCGGCACGCCGAGCATTTGCTGCTTCGCTTCATTCGAGTAGGTAACGAAGCCGCGGTCGACCACGTCGGACGAGCCGGCAATGTCGGTGAGTGTCGCCGCCACCAGCCCGCCGGTGCAGGATTCAGCGGTGGCGATTTTCAGTCCGTGCGCGCGGGAGAGTTCGAGCACGCGCGTTGCCTCCGCGCGCAATCTCTTGCCGGTCACGCCGCGCTCCACGGCAGCCGCACGGTTGCGGTCGCCATCGCCACCAGGCCCTCGCCGCGGCCGGTAAAGCCCATTTTTTCACTGGTTGTTGCCTTGACCGCCACGCGCCCGACGGCAATGCCGGCGATCGCGGCAATGCGTTCGCGTATCGCTTCGCGATGCGGCGACACGCGTGGCGCCTCGCAGACGATCGTGAGGTCGAGATTTGCGATCAGGCCGCCGCGCGCGCGGACGCGCTCGCAGGCAAAGGCCAGGAATTTTTCGGACGGGGCGCCCTTCCATTGCGGATCGCTCGGCGGGAAATGTAGGCCGATGTCGCCTTCGGCAAGCGCCCCCAGAACGGCATCGACCAGCGCGTGAAGCGCTACGTCGGCGTCGGAATGGCCGGTCACGCCGCGCGAATACGGTACGCGCACGCCGCCCAGCATGACGTGATCGCCGTCGGCGAAGGCGTGCACGTCGAAGCCGCCGCCGGTGCGCACGTCGCCCAGCGCCGCCATGTGCTGGGCTTCGGCGCGGGTAAAGTCATCGCCGGTCGTAAGCTTCACGTTGCCGCTCTCGCCGGCGAATGTGCTGACCTGATGCCCGGCCCATTCGGCCAGCGCAGCATCGTCGGTGAAATCGTCGCGGCCGGCCACGGCCGCGCGGCGATGTGCCTCGGCGATGAGGCCGAAGGCGAAAGCTTGCGGTGTCTGCACGGTTCGGAGCCGGCTGCGGTCCAGCGTTTCGGTGATGAACGCGTGCTCGTCGATTTTCTTCACGGTGTCGGCGATGGCGACGGCGGGCACTGCCGCACCGTGCTGTCTGGCGGCGGCGATGGCCCGGGTGATGAGCGCGCCGGTGAGAAACGGCCGCGCCGCGTCATGGATGAGGACGACATCGGGCGCCTTGATGCGTAGCGCTTCGAGCCCGGCGCGCACCGAGATCTGGCGTGTGGCGCCCCCCGGAACCGGCGGTAGTAGATTCTTGAGTCCTGACGTCGCCGCCCGGAAGGCGCCGGCGTCGTCGGGATGAATGACCGGTTGCACGGCGTCGATCTGTGGGTGGTCCAGGAAGGCCGCTAGGGTCGGGCGGATCACCGGCTCGCCGGCGATCTCCCGGTATTGCTTGGGCATTTCACCGCCGGCGCGATGGCCCCGCCCGGCCGCGACGATCACAGCCGCGACTCTGCCCGTCATGAAGCGACACTCCGCTACCCGATCCCGGCATCGCTTTAGCGCATGTCCCGCGCTTGTGCGAACCGGCGGCGAAACGTCGGCTATTTGCCCAATTCACAGGCCAGCTATGCAGACGGCCCCGAAATTGATCATATTGCAGTGCAGCACTTGCGCCCCCTGTGGTTTTGGCTAAACTCTAAGCAGAAACTGGGCATCGCCTAATTCGTGTGCAAAACCACCATATCCGCTCGATTTCGCCAACGTATCAGGCCCCGGAGGCGACAGGGCCGTCCAGTCAGTGGCCTGCCGACACCGAAGGGGCCGGAATGAGGACCGCGGAACCGCTGCTGACCGGCACGGCCGCCGATGCTGTGCTCAATGCACTGCCGCATCCCGTCATGGTAGTGACTTCCGACGGCAAAGTAGCCGAGGCCAACGTGGCGGCCGAGGCTTTCTTCGAGGTTTCGCTGCCGCTGCTGCGGCGGTACCTGCTGAGCGATCTCGTGCCGTTCGGCAGTCCCTTGCTCACGCTCGTCGAGCAGGTGCGCGCCAGCGGCGCGGCGGTCAACGAATACAAGGTCGATCTCGGCACGCCGCGCAATCCGGGCGACCGCGCGGTGGATTTGTACGTCGCGCCGCTGCCGGAGCAGCCGGACTGCGTGGTGGTGATGCTGCAAGAGCGCTCGATCGCCGACAAGATGGATCGCCAGCTCACGCATCGCGGCGCCGCACGCTCGGTTATCGCGCTTGCGGCGATGTTGGCGCATGAGATCAAAAATCCGCTGTCCGGCATCCGCGGCGCCGCCCAGTTGCTGGAGCAATCGGTCGAGGACGACGACCGCACGCTGACGCAGCTGATCTGCGACGAAGCCGATCGCATCGTGAAGCTGGTCGACCGCATGGAGGTGTTCGCCGACGAGCGGCCGGTCG
>CAYVPC010000099.1:0-12068 GCA_964453555.1 uncultured Hyphomicrobiales bacterium
ACAATCCGAGCCAAATGACACGGAAACTCAGGGGAATAACGCGATCCAGGATCGGCCGGTGGCCGCAACGGCGCTGGCTTTGTTTAACCGTGCTTTCGCGTTTATCCTTCCCCAAACCGGCGACCGCTGCGAATGAAGCGGATTCTTATTCAAATAAAGGCTGCGCCGGATTGGGTGACAGCCGCCGGCCGGCGCTTCGAATAGCTGCGGCGAAGAAGCCAAGCCTGCACCGGTACCATCGGAATGGCGAGGGCGATCGCGGTCTGCAACGGCGCGCCTGCGTCAAGCAAGCCGGCCGAGGCAAGGCAGGCACAAAGCGCACCGGCATCCCAGCCGCCTTCGGCGGCAACCTGGAAACGTAAAGTGCACGGCGACGCCTTTGCCTCGTTGTAGAGAGCAATCATCAATGTCGGAGTATACAGCCCGCCGAACAGCATGGCGCCGATCGCAACGGCGCTAACCAATACCGGATCGGTTCCGCAGACCGATTTGGCGCCAAGGATAAGGGCGATCACGCTGGCATTGATCCACATGGCGTGCCGCGTATGACCGAGATCGATGAGCCTTCCGAGAACTGCACCGCCGATTGCTCCGGCGAAAGCTGAGACCGCGAGCAGGCCGCCAAGCTCGTCGAAACGGGCGTCAAGCGCCTGGAACATGATAATCGTCCACGCCATCACCGAACTGCCGAGAATCCAGCCATCGGTGGCGAACAGCTGCATGCCGACCATGGACGCCGCATAGACCCCTTTGGGAGCAACCCGCTCCACGTAAGGATCGGAGATCCAGAACAGGGGCGCGATCGCGGCCGCCTCGACGATCGCCGCAGCGCCAAATGCCGCCCAAGGACCGAAGGCGGTGAGGACTATTCCGCCCACCGCAGGGCCGAGCACCGCGGCGACCGAGCCGAGGACTTGCCGCGCGCCGACCTGACTGCCGCGACGATCGGCATCGCCGAGCGCGCTGAAAACGGCATGATAGCAAGTCCAATAGAATACCCAACCTATGGCGGTGATCGCACAGAACAATACGAAATCGAATCCGACGCCGTGGATAAGGGCCAGCGCCGGATATTGTGCGGCGTGCAGTAAGGTGCCAAAAATCAGCGTGGCCCGCACACCGATGACAGGCGCTACCATCACCACGAGCGGTCGCAAAATGAACCGCGCCACATAGATTGCGGCGAACGCGAGAAAGATGGTCGCGAGCGGGATTCCGGCGCGGTACAGATACACTCCGATGAAAACGCCGGAGCCCGCCCACGCGAATTTATGCAGTGTGGTGTGGACGGCCAGAAGATTAATGTCACGATTGGTGAATTGCATGCTCGTCAACTTGGTGGTGCTGCTCGGTGTTTGTAGGTTGAAGTTTCTGCGCTTGGCCAGTCACTATCGGTCCTAGGGCGTACAAATGGCGACGCCTCTTCCCCTAGTCTACGATTTCGGCATGAATAATGGCGACGATGTCGAATACTATTTGGCGAAGGGTTTCCGGGTCGTCGGCGTCGAGGCCAATCCGGCGCTATGCGAGGCGGCCGCAAGGCGATTTTCCAATCACGTTGCCGACGGTACGCTGAAGGTCGTCAATTGCGCCGTGCACAACTACGAGGGGGCTGCCGATTTTTTCGTCCATAGCCAGTATGATGTCCTCAGTACGCTGACGCCCGAGGCGGTGCACCGCACTGACATTGAGTTGCGGTGGACGCGCGTTCCTGTCGCCGTGCGGCGGGCGAGTTCGATCATCCGCGAATGCGGCGAGCCGTTCTTCGTCAAGATCGACGTCGAATTTGTCGATCAGATCGTACTGCAAGACCTTCTCGCGCACGCGATTAAGCCGCCCTATATTTCGGCGGAATCGCAGGTCATCGATGTCTTTTGCTTCGTCGTTTGCATGGGTTACGAGAAGTTCAAGCTGGTCGATGGCGAGACGGTCCACGTCGAATTCGGCGATCATCCGATCAGACGCATCGACGGCCAGACCGCGAGATTCAGTTTTCGCGAGCACAGCTCCGGGCCGTTCGGCGAGGACATTCCGGGGCCGTGGATCGACAAAACCGCGCTGCTGGACGAATTGATGAAGACCGGCCTTGGGTGGAAGGACATCCACGCCAAACGGGACTAGTTCGTGGGCCATCGCCGTTGACATTTTCGCGCCGACCCCGCTAAGCCAAAGGGCCGGTTCGCGGGTGCAAAAGCCGTAATGTTCAAGCGCATCCTGATTGCCAACCGCGGCGAGATCGCCTGCCGGATCATCAAGACCGCCCGCCGCATGGGTATCGCGACCGTTGCGGTCTATTCCGAGGCGGACCGAGACGCGTTGCACGTCGAGATGGCCGATACGGCCGTCCCGATCGGCCCGCCGCCGGCGGCGCAGAGCTACCTGGTGGTCGAGAAGATCGTTGCCGCCTGCCGGGAAAGCGACGTCGAGGCGGTGCATCCGGGCTACGGCTTCCTCTCCGAGCGCGCCGCTTTTGCGCAAGCGCTCGCCAAGGCCGGCATCGTCTTCATCGGGCCGAACCCCAAGGCGATCGCCGCCATGGGCGACAAGATCGAGTCGAAGAAGGCTGCCGCCCGCGCCAACGTCTCGACCGTCCCCGGCCACCTCGGCGTGATCGAGGACGAGAAACAGGCGGCCAAGGTCGCGGAAGAGATCGGCTACCCGGTGATGATCAAGGCCTCCGCCGGCGGCGGCGGCAAGGGCATGCGGATCGCGTTCAGCAAGGCGGAAGTGGCGGAGAATTTTGCCCGCGCGCGCTCGGAAGCAAAATCGAGCTTTGGAGATGACCGCGTCTTTCTAGAAAAGTTCATCACCGATCCGCGTCACGTTGAAATCCAGGTTCTCGGCGACAAGCACGGCAACATCATTTATCTGGGCGAGCGGGAATGCTCGATCCAGCGCCGCAATCAGAAAGTGATCGAGGAATCGCCGAGCCCGCTGCTTGACGCCAGGACCCGGGCGAAAATGGGCGAGCAGGCGGTCGCGCTTGCAAAGGCGGTCGGTTACGACAGCGCCGGCACCGTTGAATTCGTTGCCGCGCAAGACCGCAGCTTCTTTTTCCTGGAGATGAACACGCGGTTGCAGGTCGAGCATCCGGTGACCGAGCTCGTCACCGGCATCGATCTCGTCGAGCAGATGATTCGTGTCGCCGCGGGCGAGAAGCTCAAGCTCAAACAGAGCGACGTCAAGCTCAACGGCTGGGCAGTCGAGAGTCGAATCTACGCGGAAGATCCTTATCGCAATTTCGCGCCGTCGATCGGACGGCTTGTTCGCTATCGGCCGCCGGCCGAGGGAAAGCATGGCGGCGTGACCGTCCGCAACGACACCGGCGTGTTCGAGGGCGGCGAAATCTCGCTCTACTACGATCCGATGATCGCCAAGCTCGTCACACACGCCAAGACCCGGCTTGAAGCGATCGAGGCGCAGGCCGATGCGCTTGACGCCTTCACCATCGAGGGCATCCGGCACAACATCCCGTTTCTTGCCGCCATCATGCAGCAGCCGCGCTGGCGGGCCGGCAAGCTCTCGACTGCTTTCATCGCCGAGGAATTTCCCAAAGGATTCGAACGCGCAACGCCGAGCGGCGCGGTGGCGCGCACGATCGCCGGCGTCGCCGCCGCCATCGATCACGTGCTGGGTGAAAGGAAGCGCCGCATCTCCGGCCAGCTCAACAGCGCGGTCACGCGCGAGCGGCGTCGCGCCATTTGGCTCGGCGGGGAGGAACTGCACGCCGATGTGACGCACGATGGCGACGCCGTCACGGTGGCGTTCGAGGACGGCAACACGCACGTATTGGCCTCGAAATGGTTGCCCGGCATGCCGGTCTGGAGCGGCGCGATCGACGACGCGACGATCGCGGTGCATGTGCGCATGATCCCGAACGGCTTCGAACTGGCTTATCGCGGCATCGAAGTGAAGACTTTCGTCTATACCGAGCGGGAAGCGCGTTACGCGCGCTTGATGCCGGTGAAGAAGCTCTCCGGCAGCGAAAAATCCGTGCGCTGCCCGATGCCCGGGCTGGTGATTTCGCTGGCTGTCGCCGAGGGCCAAGAGGTCAAGGCGGGTGAGACCCTGGCCGTGATTGAAGCGATGAAGATGGAGAACATTCTGCGCGCCGAGCGCGACGGCACCGTCAAGACGATCCGCTTCAAACCGGGTGACAGCGTCGCGGTGGACGCGGTGATCATGGAGTTCGCGTAGAAAGCCGGCGAATCTGGCATCATGGCGGCGGATGCAAGCGCTGCGCCTTCTCTTTTCACCGTTCGGGCGGCTGCCGCCGCAGACTTTCATTTTGTTCATCGTCATCGTCTATCTCGCCGGCGCTGCCTCGCATGCGCTCACCGTGCCGGACGTGATTTCGCGCGCAGGGCTGTGGCCGTTCATCGCAGCGCAGGCGTTGCTCGCCTGGATCTGGTACGCGCTGCACGCCAAGCGGCTGCATGATGCCGGCCGCAGCGCCAGCCTGGCCGCAGGAGTCGGCGTGCTCTATGCGCTTGCGGTCGCATTGATGATCATTGTCGCCGTGTCGTTCTACGGTGCGCTCGCCGGGCAAGCGCCGGACGCCAATACCGCGAGCGCACTCGGCCTCATCCTCCTGCTCTCGATCGTCACCATCCTGATTGGCGCGCCGCATTACGATCTGGCATGGCTGATGGTGGCCGTTTTGGTACTAATTGCATTGGTGCCGGTGGTGTTGGCGGTCGCCGTCACATTATGGGCGGCGACACGGCCAACAATCCAAGAGCGTCGGGCGTGATACTGCATTTCGCTTACGGCTCGAATATGAGCCGCCTCATCATGCGCAAGCACGCTCCGGACGCCGAGCCGGTCGGGGTCGCGACGCTGGCGAATTATCGCTTTCTGATTACCGCCGACGGCTATGCGTCGATCGAACCAAAACGCGGCGAGACCGTGCACGGGGTTGTGTGGCGGCTTACCCCGCACGACCGCATGACGCTTGATGCCTGGGAGAACATCGCCGCTGGACTTTACCGCGCGGCGACCTTGCCAGTCCGGCAGGCCGGCCGGCGCCGGATGGCCCTTACTTACCTCGGGCGGTCAAGCCAAACCGGCCTCGCGAAGGCCGGATATATGCAAGTTGTGATCGCAGCGGCGCTGGAGTGGCAATTGCCGCAAGCCTACATTTCCTCGTTGCGGCATTGGCTGCCGGGGCGCCGGGGTGGCGTCGGCCGACGCAAGCTCGGGGGTTTCGAGTGGACGTGACATTTCTGGTCGTTATCCGCGGTCGCGTGCAGGGCATCGGTTTTCGAGCGTGGGCGGAGTTGACCGCTCTCGAACTCGGCGTCGAAGGCTGGGTGCGCAACGCCCGCGACGGCTCGGTCGAAGCGCTGCTCTCGGGCCCGGAGGAAGTCGTGCTGACGATGATCGAATTGTGCCGTAACGGTCCGCCCGGCGCGCGCGTCGAGGCGGTCGATCAGCGCGAGGCCGGTTCCGCCGACTTGGCGCTCCGCCGTCCCGGCGACTTGTTTTCGGTACTATCGAATTTCTGAGCGTCGGTCGTGGCGCCGAACAATTCTTTGAATTCGCGCCGCAGTACCTGATCGACATCGTGCATGGATACGTTGCGGCCGAGATCTGCGAGCGAGGTTACGCCGTAGCGGGCGTCGGCTACGCCGCACGGCACGATCCCCGCAAAGTGCGAAAGGTCCGGCGCGACGTTGAGCGAAAAACCGTGCATGGTCACCCAGCGCTGCACGCGGATGCCGATGGCGGCGATCTTGTCTTCGGCGTCTCTACCCTTGTCCGGCCGCCGCACCCACACGCCGATGCGATCGTCGCGACGCTCGCCGCGTACGTCGAACGCGGCCAACGTGCGGATAAGCCATTCCTCGATCGTGGCGACGAAGCGGCGCACGTCGGGCGCGCGGCGCTTGAGGTCGAGCATGACATAGCCGACGCGCTGGCCCGGACCGTGATAGGTGAACTGCCCGCCGCGGCCGACGGCATGGACCGGAAAGCGTGCTTCGATCAACTCGTGCGGCTGTGCCGAGGTGCCGGCAGTGTAGAGGGGCGGGTGCTCAAGCAGCCAGACCAGCTCGGCGGCTTCGCCGCGCGCAACCGCCGCAGCGCGGGCGGTCATGTCCGCGAGCGCCTCGCCATAATCGGCGGTGCCGGTGCTGACCTGCCACTCGGCCGGCGCCGCACCGGCGGCCGTCAGGGGCCCGATTCTCAGGTCGTCGCGCGTGTTAACCACCTCGTAACCATGCCGTGGTGAAACAATACCGCATCGAAGCTGCGCCGACAAAGCTGCGCGAGGACCCCTTGGCGACACTCGAAAACGTCTCGATCGACATTGCAGTGGTGTTGGGTAAGACCGCCATGCCGATCCACCAGGTGCTGCGGCTCGGCCGCGGCGCCATCATCGAACTCGACTCTTCCGAGGAAGATGAGGTCCGCATCCTGGCCAACAACATGCCGGTGGCGAGAGGGACCGTGATTGTGAGCGGCAACCGCATCGCGGTTGAAGTCAAACGCCTGCTTCCTCGCTCACCCGAAGCGGTCTGACCGGCGTCCGATCGCCGGCGGGCCTTGTCCGGGCTTTGCCTAACTGTTACATCCCCGCCGTCGCGCGCCGGTTCCGGTACGCGTCCAGCCCACATGCGGTCGTGGCGGAATTGGTAGACGCACTAGCTTGAGGTGCTAGCGGGGCAACCCGTGGAGGTTCGAGTCCTCTCGACCGCACCATCCCCTTTGGGACATTTGAGACGCTGCGACCGCGACGGCCGCTAGGGTCCGACTGGCGCGGACACCTGTGGTCCGGCGATCTCGATACGGTTTGACTGTGCCGGCACGACATGCACGACGCGGAAACCCGCATCCTTTAATCGCTTCAGCAGCTCCGGCAAGGCGGCGACCGTGGCGGCATGGATATCGTGCAGGAGCAAGATGCCCCTGCCGCGCGCCTCCAAGCGCGTCATGGCGCGGCGAACGATGTCCTTAGGCTTGATGCGGCGATGCCAATCATCGGCGACGGTATCGGACGAAAAGACGATGAGCGAACGCGCCGCCAGCTCTTCGTCGATCGCTTCGGTGTGCGCCAAACCGGGAATACGGAAGAACGGCGCCACTGCTTCCGCGTCGCCAAGCGCCGCGGCGACGTCGGTAATGCCTTCTTCGATTTCCTGCCGCACTTTCTCGATCGGCAATTTTTGGAAGTGTGCCGGGTGATCTTCGCTGTGTGTTCCGATGGTGTGGCCCGCCTCGTGGATGCGCCGCACCACGGCGGGATAGGCCCGCGCCATTTCGCCGACCAAAAAATAAGTCGCTTTGACGCATTGCGCGGCAAGGATGTCGAGCACTTGATTGGAATAGCGGGGCAGGGGGCCGTCGTCGAAAGTCAACACCACTTCCTTGTCGGCGAGCGGCAGAGTCTGAGGATATTGCATCACGCCGAAGCCTGTCGGCCCGCCGGGCTCGAGCATGAGCACGCGGCTCGTGCCGAGCACGCCTGGATTGCCGGGACAATCCTGTGCCCGCGCGGCTGCCGCCGCCGCGAATGCGCCGACCGCTGCAATACAGAGAGTGAAAGCCGATGCCCGCAGGCGTCGCATGCCGCTTCATCGGTGCCCGGTCGCGTTGCTGTCTCGCCGGGACCGCCCCACGGCAAACTTACCGGAACGCAGGTTTAAATGTCACGTTAACCATGCGTCGCGTGCCTGTCGGCTTGTTGAAAACCCGGGGCATGCCGCGATTTGCGGTCTTTCCTCGCCGTTAATCTGCGCCGCTTAAAGCTACGCTTGGCGTTTTTCCCACGGGGCGTGCGTATCGTGCGTATGATGACCGCTGCGGCAGCCCGGAAGGCGTGGGCGGGACTGTGGCGGCGCTCACACGCATCGGAAGCCGGCGGACGCGGGGGGAGCGGAGCGCCGCTTCGCCTCGCGATGTACGCCCCTCTCTTGCTCGCTGGCGCAATGCTTCTCAGCGCGGCGATCGGTTTTGCCGTTACCAAGGTCAGCGAAACCCGTCTCGAAGCCGCTCAGCACGCGGCGCTGCAACGCGCGCTTGACGAATTTCACGCCGAATTCGGCGATATCGACGCGCCCGACGACGTGCAATTGCGGCGGATTGCGCGGCAGTCCGGCCTGGGCGACCTGAGATTTGACGCCAATCCAGCGCGCGAAAACGGTCGTGACGTGCAGTCGCTGCACGATAGGCGTGGCCGCATCATCGGGTGGTTCAGCTGGACCGCCGGCGGCGCCCTGGCCGGCGCCATGAACGGACTGTGGGCGCTGCTAGCGGCGATCGCCGCCGTGCTCGCAATGTGCGGCCTGTTCGCCCTGCGTGCGTCGCAGCGGCTCGCCCGTTCGATCGATCTGAGCGCGGAAGCGGTGCACAAACTGACCAGCCAGGATGTGTTGACCGGACTGCCCAATCACCGTGCGATGCTGGAAAAACTTAATCAGGCGGTCGGCGCGCGCCGCTCCGGGATTGTCGTCTTTGCGCTCATCGATCTCGACGGCTTTCGCGAGGTCAACGATACGCTGGGGCGGGCCGGCGGCGATGCCGTGTTGGCGAATATTGCCGAGCATCTAAGAGCCGGCTTGCCGGCGGGCGCGCAGCTCGGCCGCTTCGAGGAAGACGAATTCGCTGTCATCATGAGCGGCGACGATGCGCGGTCCGCGAGCGTGCTCGGCGATGCGCTTCGAGCGTCGCTGATCCGTCCGATTTTCGTCGACCGGATGTGGCAGATCACTGCCGGCATCGGCATCGCGCAAGCGCCGGAGGATGGCGCCACCGGCGACGAAGTTGCGCGCCGGGCCGGTCTCGCTTTGCGCGCCGCCAAGCGCCAGGGCCGCGGCCGCACGCAATCGTTCGCTCCGCAGATCGAAGCCGACTATGCCGAGCGGCGGTTTCTTCTGCGCGAACTGCAATCCGCGATCGCGCTGCAATCGTTTGACGTCCATTATCAGCCGGTGGTCGCCGCCGAGGGCGCCACCTTGGTCGGGGTGGAAGCCTTGCTGCGCTGGACCCACCCGACCCGCGGCCCGATCGCGCCGTCATTGTTCATTCCGCTCGCCGAGCAGAGCGGGCTGATGTCGCAACTCGGCGAGATCGTGCTCCGCCGGGCGCTGTCCGACGGCGCGCGCTGGCCGAATTTGTCGGTGGCGGTCAATCTCTCGCCGGTGCAGATCCACGACCGCTGGCTGGTCGATCTTGTGGGCGCGGTCATGGCGGAGACCGGCATCGCCTCGTCACGCGTTATTCTGGAAGTCACCGAAGGGATATTGATCGACAATCCGCAGGAGGCGCAGGCGCGGCTCGAAGCTTTGCGCGGGCTCGGCGTGCGGATCGCGCTCGACGATTTCGGCAGCGGCTATTCGAGCCTGAGCTATCTGCAAACCTTTCCTTTCGACACGCTCAAAATCGACCGCGCCTTCGTGGCCTCGCTCGGCGGGTCCGGCAACGTCGGCGCGATCATACAATCGATCGTCACGCTCGGCCACGCGCTCGGCATGAAGGTGCTGGCGGAGGGCGTCGAAAACGACGAGCAGCGCGTGTTGCTGCGGCTGGCCGGCTGCGACGAGATGCAGGGCTATCTGTTCGGCAAGCCCGGCCCGGCCGCCGAGATCGACGGGCTTTGGCGCGCTCGGTGCGTTCCCTGGCCGGTTAGCCGGTAGGTCCCACGCTGACAGCGCGGCGCGTAAAGGCTATCGTTGCCGCGTATCCGCATCCGGCGCGCCGGATTGCCGGTGGAATGCGCGCGATGATTCTCAACAGCCTTCCCGGACTGGATTTCGGTCTCGGCAGCGACATCAACATGCTGCGCGACACCGTCAGCTCCTTTTCCCAGGAAAAGATCGCTCCCAACGCAGCCGAAATCGACCGCTCGAACAAGTTTCCCCGCGAGTTGTGGCCGCAGCTCGGCGCGCTCGGGCTTCTCGGCATCACGGTCGAGGAGGAATGGGGCGGCACGGGTCTCGGTTACCTCGCGCAATGTGTGGCGGTGGAGGAGATTTCCCGCGCGTCGGCGGCGGTCGGGCTGTCCTACGGCGCGCATTCGAACCTCTGCGTCAATCAGATCCGGCGCAACGGCAGCGCCGAGCAGAAGAAACGCTATTTGCCGAGGCTGATCTCGGGCGAGCATGTCGGGGCGCTCGCCATGTCGGAGTCTTCCGCGGGCTCCGACGTGGTGTCGATGCGCACCCGCGCCGACCGCAAGGGCGACCGCTACGTCCTCAACGGCTCGAAGATGTGGATCACCAACGGTCCGGTGGCCGAAACGATCGTGGTCTATGCCAAGACCGATGTGAACGCAGGGCCAAAGGGCATTACCGCGTTCGTCGTCGAAAACACGCTCAAGGGTTTTTCCACCGGCACGAAACTCGACAAGCTCGGCATGCGCGGGTCCGATACCGGTGAGCTCGTCTTCGAGGATTGCGAAGTGCCGACCGAAAATGTGCTGGGCACGGTCGGCGACGGCGTCAAAATCCTGATGTCGGGGCTCGATTACGAGCGTGTGGTGCTGGCCGCCGGGCCGATCGGCGTCATGCAGGCCTGCCTCGATCTGGTGATCCCCTATTTGCATCAGCGCACGCAGTTCGGCCAGCCGATCGGCAACTTTCAGCTCATGCAGGCAAAGCTTGCCGACATGTATGTCGCGCTCAACACGACCAAGGCCTATGTCTACGCCGTCGCCAAAGCCTGCGACCGCGGCGAGACCACCCGCGAAGACGCCGCCGGCGCCATTCTCTATGCCGCCGAACGCGCGACCTGGATGGCGCTCGAAACCATCCAGTGCCTCGGCGGTAACGGCTATATCAACGATTATCCCGCCGGCCGGCTGTTGCGCGACGCCAAGCTCTATGAAATCGGCGCCGGCACCAGCGAGATCCGCCGTATGCTGATCGGGCGGGAGATTTTCGAAAAGACCCAGTAAGCAGGGTGTCTCCGGTTGCCGGGCGCCGATCCCACGGCGCTGGCACCCAATATGCATGCCGGCCAAGCCGGCATGGCGCACGACTACGACATGATCGTCATCGGCAGCGGCCCGTCCGGACGGCGGGCCGCCGTCCAATCGGCAAAGCTCGGCAAGTCGGTGCTGGTGGTCGAGAAAGGACGCCGCGTCGGCGGCGTGTCGGTGCATACCGGGACGATTCCGTCGAAAACGTTGCGCGAAACGGTGCTCAATTTGTCCGGCTGGCGCGAGCGCGGTTTCTACGGGCGTTCCTACCGCGTCAAGCACGACATCGATGCCGGCGACCTCAAGACGCGGCTGCGCAAGACGCTCGACCACGAGGTCGAGGTGCTGGAGCATCAATTCAATCGCAATGCGGTCAAGCACGCGCGCGGCGAAGCCCGCTTTGCCGGGCCGCACGAGATCGAGGTGACCGCCGACGACGGCGAAACGATAGTTTATCGCGCCGCCAATGTTCTGATTGCCTGCGGCACGCGGCCGTACCGGCCCGACTATGTGCCGTTTGACCGCAAAAACGTGATCGACAGCGACGAAATCATCGACTTGCCGGCGCTGCCGCGCAGCCTGACGGTGATCGGCGCCGGCGTGATCGGCGTGGAATATGCGACCATCTTCAACGCACTCGATGTCGCCGTCACGCTGGTCGAGCCGCGCGGGAGCTTCCTCGATTTCATCGACCGCGAGCTGATCGAGGAGTTCGTGCACGATTTGCGCGATCGCAACCTTGCCTTGCGACTTGGCTCCGCCGTCGCGGCAATCGAAATCGGCGCCAGCGGACGGCCAACCACCAAGCTTGCCGACGGCCGCACCGTCACGACCGAAATGCTTTTGTTTGCCGCCGGGCGCGTCGGCGCCATCGACAACCTCAATCTTGGGGCGGTCGGGATCGAGGTCGACAATCGCGGCCACATCAAGGTCGAACCGAGGACAATGCAAACCTCGGTGCCGCACATCTTCGCCGCCGGCGACGTGATCGGGTTTCCGTCACTCGCTTCGACCTCGATGGAACAGGGGCGCGTAGCGGCCTGCCATGCCTTCGGCGCGCCGCCGCCACCACCGCCGGAGTTTTTTCCCTACGGGATTTATTCGGTGCCGGAGATTTCCACCGTCGGCATGAGCGAGGAGGAGGTGCGCC
>CAYVPC010000100.1:0-11807 GCA_964453555.1 uncultured Hyphomicrobiales bacterium
TCGCGCGATCTCCCAGGTGGTGCCGTCCTTGGTGTCTTTGAGCACGACGCCCATCGCCGCGAGTTCGTCGCGGATGCGGTCGGATTCTGTAAAATCTTTTGCCTTGCGAGCTTCGGTGCGTTTCGCGATCAATTGTTTAACAACCTGCTCGTCAATCTTTAATACTAGCGGAGTTTGTTGAATGTCTTGCGCTGCCTTTGTTGCTGCCGCAGCACGTTGCCTGTGTGACTCAATTGCAACTCGCGCAGCAGTATCCCATGATGACGTATCCGGTACGGGTGGTGCGGTGTCCTGTCCCATCACGTGATAACGGCCCGCTTCAGCCTTTAGGATATAGTGCCGAGCGAGATTGGCCCGCGATCCGGAAAAGCCCAACAGGTTGAGCGTGGTAGACAATAATTGAAATTCTTTTTTTCCGCGCAATCCGTGCAATTCTGCAATCAGTTGGGGAGTATTTAGGTCATCACAAAGCCATTCAACAGCGTCCGTGGATACTCGATCTTGAGATTGCAGCCCATCTAAATCGCCATACCAATCCCACAGAATTTTGTGAGATTCATCGAGTGAATCGAACCTCCAGTCTATCGGCTGGCGATAATGCGTCCTTAGCATGTTGAAGCGAAGCGCCTCGCCAGGCCATGGGTATCCATGCCAATTCTCGCACAGTTCCCGGATCGTGACGAAATTCCCGACCGACTTGGCCATCTTCTCGCCTTCGACCTGCAAGAAGCCGTTGTGCACCCAGAAATTCGCCATCACCGGCGTATGGAAGGCGCAGCGCGATTGCGCGAGCTCGTTTTCGTGGTGCGGAAAGACCAGATCGATGCCGCCGCCGTGGATGTCGAAAATCTCGCCAAGATATTTCCATGACATCGCCGAGCATTCGATGTGCCAGCCGGGCCTGCCGGGAGTTTTTATTCCGGCCGGCGACGGCCACGCCGGCTCGCCCGGCTTGGACGGCTTCCACAGCACGAAATCCGTCGGCGCGCGCTTGTAAGGCGCGACCTCGACGCGCGCGCCCGCGATCATCTCGTCGAGCAGGCGCTTGGACAACTGGCCATAATCGGGATCCGACGGCACGGAAAACAACACGTTGTCCTCGGCGACATAGGCATTACCGGATTTGACCAGCCGCTCGATCAGGTCGCGCATCTCCGGAATGTTCTCGGTCGCGCGCGGCTCGTGCGTCGGCGGCAGGCAGCCGAGCACAGCAACGTCGTCGTGGAATTGCTTGTCGGTCGTCTCGGTGACTTTGCAGATCGCCTCATTCAGCGGCAATTCGGGATATTCCTCCGCCGCGCGTGCGTTGATCTTGTCGTCGACGTCGGTGATGTTGCGGACGTAGGTGACGCGATCGGCGCCGTAAACGTGGCGCAAGAGCCGAAACAGCACGTCGAACACGATCACTGGCCGCGCATTGCCGACATGGGCGAAGTCGTAGACCGTAGGTCCGCACACATACATGCGTACGTTGGCGGGTTTGAGCGGGTGGAACACCCGTTTCTCGCGCGTCAGCGTATCGTAGAGTTTCAGGTCCATCGTCGAATCAAATCAAACGTGACTTTACACGCGACTGCACGCACCGGGGCCTGCTGGCCGGGCGTGTCCAAAATCTCGACAATGAGAAAAGACGGCCGCAGCCAGCGTTTTGCGCTAGCGAATAATCCCCCGGCGGATGCCGCAGACGAGGTTCTGGCCGTTCATGGCGCGCACAATGGGCGAGGATGCGCATGGCGTCAAGCCTTTGTTCTCAGGGGCCGAATCGCCGCTGCGGGGGCGCCAACAGGCTCCTCGTGTCGCTGGGTTAACGCAGCCTTAACCGCCCCGTCGCATTCTTGCGCTTGATAGCAACCCGAGTTTTGGCGCCGTGGGCGCCCGGTGGGGGTTCAATGCGTTTCATGTTCGCGGCCGCGGCCGTTGCCGCCGTGCTGTTCAGCGCCACTACTGCCTCAGCGGAAAAGCGGATCTTCATCGTTCCCGGCGGCGCCGATGGCTATGGCGTCGATCATTGCCTTGCCTCCGGCGCGCCCTGCGGAGCGGCGGCGGCGAATTCCTACTGCCGCTCGCACGAATTCGGCGCGGCCCTGTCGTTCCGCAAGGTCGACCGCGACGACATCACCGGCGCGATCCCGACCAGCGGCCCCGGCTCCTGCCACGGCGCCAATTGCGACGACTTCGTCGCCATCACCTGCACCCGGTGATTTGAGATTCGTCATGCCCGCTCTCCGTGGCGGGTGTGACGATGTGGGACAGTTAGAGCGCCAGCGAACGGCGCTCTAATTTTTGTCCGGCCGGCGCGCCGCCAGCGCAACAGAGCGGCAAGCGCCAGAACGACCATCGCGATTTCGTAAACCCGCCCAACAGCAGTTTTGCCCGCGTGGCCATGCTTGCCAGCGCAACAAGGCCGGCGGACAGATCGGGCCAGGTCCATATCATGTGCGCGATCGATATGTTCTCCACGCCGTCGAAGCCGGCAACGACGACGGGAATCGCCGCAAGCGTCCAGCGGGCGGACAGCGGCCATGCTTCCTCGCGCAGCCGTCCCGGCATGGTCAGCCACCACAGTGTCAGCGCCCGCGACGTCGCGTAGAGCGGCGGATAAAACGTATCGAGCACAAGCTCGGGATTAACGTAATAGGCGCGGCCCTGGCTCCCAATGGCGCTTAGAAATGCCCCCGCTTCCGCATAGTCGTATCCGAACGGCCTGACGTCGAACGGCGCGGCCGCGCTGGCGAGTGCGCGCAGATGCGGCAATGTGACGAAGAACAATACCGCCCAGAGCACGCCACTGGCGATGAGCACCGCCACAACCAGCCAGCCCGATGGAAATCGTCGCGGTTTCATCATCCCTTTTAGCACGGCGTAACCGCCGGCAAGGCCGTTCGGCCGTTGCACGGTCGCACGACTTCGGCCATGTTTTGCGCGATTGCGCCGCAACCCCTACGGGCGGCCGGCGCGGAAAGCGCATTTATGGCCGCTCAGCGGGCGATCGAAGGCAAAGCCGGGGACGATGCGCCCGCCATGGAACAAAATGCGGGCGACCAGGCGCCGCTCAAGCTCGAGCATTTCCTGCCCTATCAGCTTAACGTGGTGTCGAGCCTGGTCTCGCAGGCGCTGTCACGCGTCTATGCGCGGCGTTACGGCATCGGCGTGCCGGAATGGCGCGTGCTGGTCACGCTCGGCCAGTTCGGCGTGATGACCGCGAAGGCGATCGGCGCGCACACGCACATGCACAAGACCAAGGTGTCGCGCGCGGTAGCGCTGATGGAAAAGCGCCGGCTGGTCGTGCGCCGCGCCAACCGCGACGACATGCGCGAAGCGTTCCTCTCGCTCACCGCGTCCGGGCGGACGATGTATGAGGAGGTGGCACCGCACGCGATCGACTTTGCCCGCCGCCTGACGGAGATTCTGACGCACGCGGACCGCGAAGCTTTCAACCGCGCCCTCAAGCAGCTGACTGCCCGCTCTGCACAACTCGTCGCCGAGGCCGGCACGCAGGAAGATGAAGACGATGATTGAGGAACGTCCGTGAAGCTTTATTCCTACTTCCGCTCGTCGGCCGCCTTTCGGGTGCGCATCGCGCTTAATCTCAAGGGCGTCGATTATGAGACGGTCCCGGTTCATCTCATCCAGGACGGCGGCCATAACCGGCGGCCGGAATACCGCGCGATCAATCCGCAGATGCGCATTCCGGCTTTGATAGCGCCCGGCGGCGAGGTGCTGATCCAGTCGCTCGCCATCATCGAATACCTCGAGGAGACTCACCCCGATCCACCACTTCTGCCGAAGGATCCGCTGGCGCGCGCCCGCGCACGCGCGCTCGCCGATATCGTGGCCTGCGACATCCATCCGCTGAATAATGTCGGGCCGCTGCGTTACCTAAAACGCGAGTTGCATCAGGAACAGAGCGCGATCGACGCCTGGTATCATCATTGGGTGATCGAGGGCTTCGAGGCCTACGAGGCGCTGCTGCAGGGCGGCACCTATTCCTGCGGCCATCAGGTGACGATGGCGGACCTGTGCCTCATTCCGCAGATCTACAATGCGCGCCGGCTCAAGGTTCCGCTCGACAAATTTTCCAAGATCGTCGCCATCGACGCCGCCTGCATGAAGCTCCCCGCCTTCGACCGCGCCCGGCCGGAAAACCAGCCGGATACGGAGTAAGGCGCGCCCTATTCACACTTTGGTCACCATTCCATCGCTTGATCGCGCCGCCACGGCAAGAGGGTCGGGAATCGACATGCGGAAGCCACTGCGCGGCCTCGGATTCTGCGCTCTAGCTCTGAGCGCGTTGCTCGTGCCGGCGCTCGCCCAAAGTCCGCCGCCGGTGCCGCCCGCCCCGATCCCCAATCAGCCCGCTCCCGCTCAAGCGCCACCGCCGCCGGCGGCGGTTGCCACGCCGTCGAATGCGAACCCCGTCTGCGTGCGCCTCGAAAGCCAATTGTCCATCATCAATCGCGGCGCCAACGATCCGGCACGAGTTGAGGCGATCAAGCGCTTCGAGGATGCGGTGGCCAAGCAGCAGGCCGACCTCGACCGTCTGCTGGGGCGATCGAAAAAACAGGGCTGCGAGGGCGGCGGCTTTTTCGCGCTGTTCACCGGACGGTCGCCGGAATGCCAGCCGCTGAACGCGCAGATTCAGCAGATGCGGGACAATCTCGACCATGCGATGAGCGATCTTGAAAGTCTCAAGAGCGGGAGCACCAATCAGGAAAGCCTGCGCCGCGGGCTGATCGGGCAGTTGGCGGAGAATAATTGCGGCCCGCAATGGCGGGCGGCGGCAGCGGCGCAGCCGACCGGCTTCCTCGATGCGCTGTTCAGCGGCCACCTGATCAGCCCGGGCGGCGAAGGTGCGCCGGCCGGCACCTACCGCACGGTCTGCGTGCGCACCTGCGACGGCTATTATTTCCCGATCTCGTATTCGACGGCGCCGAACCGCTTCCCGGACGACGCGCGCGCGTGCCAACGCGAGTGTCCGGCCGCCGAGGCGTTGCTCTATACCTATCGGAATCCCGGCGAAGACATCGCCCAGGCGGTATCGTTAGGCGGGCTACCCTACACCGAGCTGCCGAACGCGTTCCGCTATCGCAAGGAATTTACGCCGACATGCTCGTGCCGCCGGCCCGGCCAGAGTTGGGCCGACGCGCTCAAGGGCGCCGACGATTCGACCACGCTCGAGAGCGGCGACATCGTGGTGACCGACCAGAACGCCAAGGCGCTGTCGCAACCGCCGCAGCCGAAGGCCCCGAACGACAAGCCGATCAAGGCCGGCAGCAAGGACGCTAGCGCACTGCCGCAGGCGACAGTCGCGCCGACACCGGATACCAATGCCAGCCCCGCCGAAACGACAAAAGGCACCGTGCGCACGGTCGGCCCGCCCTTCGTGGCGGCACACTGATACGTCGAACGACGGCTCAAAAGTCTGCCGCGCCGGCCTTCTGCCTGCTCGGGCTTTGGACCGCGCCGCTCCCGGAAGCAGCCGCTAACGCGCCCGGGTCGCGGAAGCGATTGACGATCGGGTAGCGCCGGTCGCGGCCGAAATTTTTCAACGTCACTTTTACGCCCGGCGCGGCCTGCCGCCGTTTGTACTCGGCGAGGCTGAGCATGCGCTCGACCTTCATCACCATCTCGCGATCGAGACCAGCGGCGACGATGTTGGCGACCGATTCCTCGCGCTCGACCAGCCGCTGCAAGATCTGATCGAGCAGATCGTAGGGTGGCAGCGTGTCCTGGTCAGTCTGGTTTTCACGCAGCTCCGCGCTCGGCGGGCGCGTGATGACGTTTTCGGGGATGACCGGTCCGGCCGGACCGAGCGCGCCCGCCGGTTTCCACCGATTGCGCAACTGCGCCAGGCGAACCACCTCGGTCTTGTAGAGATCCTTGATCGGATTGAAGCCGCCATTCATGTCGCCGTACAGCGTGGCGTAGCCGACCGACATCTCGGATTTGTTGCCGGTCGTCACCACCATCAGGCCGAATTTGTTGGAAATCGCCATCAGGATGGTGCCGCGCGCGCGCGACTGGAGATTTTCCTCGGTGACGTCAGCCGGCGCGCCGGCGAAAATCCCGGCAAGCGCCACCTCCAGCCCGCGCACCGCGCTCTCGATCGGTACAATATCGTAGTGCGCACCAAGCGCCTTCGCGATCGCGGCCGCGTCGTCGAGCGAGTCGCGCGAGGTGTAGCGGTAGGGCAGCATCACGCATCGCACGCGCTCAGCGCCGAGCGCGTCGGTTGCCATCGCCGCGCACAAGGCGGAATCGATGCCTCCGGACAAGCCAAGCACGACGCCCTTGAAACGGTTCTTGTCGACATAATCGCGCAACCCGACCATGCAGGCGGTGTAGTCCGCCTGATCCATTTCATCCGGCGCATCCAGCGGACCCGGCGCGCAGCGCCACACGCCGCCCGTCCGCGACCACCGGGTGGTCACCACGGCTTCGCGGAACTCCGGCAACTGAAAGCCGATCGAGCGGTCGGCGTTGACGGCGAACGAGGCGCCGTCGAAAACGAGTTCATCCTGCCCGCCAAACTGATTCAGATAAATAAGCGGCAGGCCCGACTCGACGACGCGACTGAGCGCGATATTGAGCCGTTCTTCAGTCTTGCCGCGCCAGTAAGGTGAGCCGTTCGGCACCAGCAGGATTTCGCCGCCGGTTTCCACCAGGCACTCGACCACTTCGGCGCCCCAAATGTCCTCGCAAATCGGAATTCCGACGCGGGCGCCCTTGATCACGATCGGCCCCGGCAGCGGGCCGGCCGTGAATACCCGCTTTTCGTCGAACACGCCGTAATTCGGCAGGTCGACTTTGAAACGGATCGCTTCGACACGCCCGCCGGCCAGCTGCGCATAGGCATTGTAAAGCTTGCCGTCATCGACCCACGGCGTGCCGATCAGGACCGCCGGTCCGCCATCGGCCGTGTCGCGGGCGAGCGTCTCGACCGCAGAGCGGCAGGCCGACTGAAACGCGGGCTTGAGCACAAGGTCTTCCGGCGGATAGCCGGCGATGAACAATTCGGAGAAGGCGACGATGTCGGCGCCGTCGCGGGCCGCTTGCGCGCGCGCAACGCGGGCACGTTCCAGATTGCCGGCTACATCGCCGACAATGGGATTAAGCTGCGCCACGGTAATGGCCAGACGATCGGCGGGACGCTCGGTCATGGCCATCATCTAGCGTGCCGCTCGCCGCCGCGAAAGCGGGACTCAAGGCCTCGACTAAAACGCTGCCACCGCCGGCGCAGGCTTCGCCTTGCCCTGACGCTGGCCTTTCAGCAGATCGGCGAGCAGAAAAGCGAGGTCGAGCGACTGCTCGGCATTGAGCCGCGGATCGCACACCGTGTGGTAGCGGTCGTTGAGGTCCTCCTCGCTGATCGCGCGGGCGCCGCCGGTGCATTCGGTGACATTCTGGCCGGTCATCTCCAGATGAACGCCGCCGGCATGAGTGCCTTCGGCCGCATGCATTTCGAAGAACGTCCGCACCTCTTTCAGAATTTGGTCGAATGGCCGCGTCTTATAGCCGGTCACCGAGGTGATGGTGTTGCCGTGCATCGGGTCGCACGACCAGAGCACGTTGCGACCCTCGCACTTTACCGCCCTTATGAACCGCGGCAAATGCTCGGCGGCTTTGTCGGCGCCCATGCGGCAGATGAGCGTGAGGCGCCCGGGCTCGTTGTCCGGGTCGAGGATGTCGATCAGCTTCAACAGCTCGTCCGGCTTTTGCGTCGGCCCGGTCTTCAGGCCGAGCGGATTTTTAATCCCGCGGCAGAACTCGATATGGGCATGATCCGGCTGCCGGGTGCGGTCGCCGACCCACAGCATATGGCCGGAGGTGCAGTACCAGTCGCCGGTCGTCGAATCGACGCGGGTGAATGCCTGCTCGTAGCCGAGCAACAAAGCCTCGTGGCTGGTGAAGAAATCAGTCGTGCGCATCTCCGGATGTATTTCAGGATCGATGCCGCAGGCGCGCATGAAATTGAGCGCCTCAGTGAGGTGCGTCGCCAGTTCCTGGTAGCGCTTCGACTGCGGGGAATCCTTGACGAAGGACAGCATCCATTGATGCGCGTTCGATAGATTGGCGTAACCGCCGGTTGCGAACGCGCGTAAAAGGTTCAGCGTCGCCGCCGATTGCCGATAGGCTTCGAGCTGCCGACGCGGATCTGGCGTGCGCGCTTCGACCGTGAACTCGGTGCCGTTGACGATGTCGCCGCGATAGGCCGGCAGCTCGACGCCGCCACGCTTTTCGGTCGGCGACGAGCGCGGTTTGGCAAATTGTCCGGCGATGCGGCCCACTTTGACTACGGGCGATGCCGCGGCATAGGTCAGCACCACCGCCATTTGCAGGAACAGGCGGAAGAAATCGCGGATGTTGTTGGCGCCATGCTCGGCGAAACTTTCCGCACAATCGCCGCCCTGAAGAAGGAACGCCTGGCCCGCGGCAACCTGCGCCAAAGCGCGTTTGAGGTTGCGGGCCTCGCCTGCAAAAACCAGCGGCGGAAAGCTCGCAAGCTGAGCCTCGACCTCGCCGAGCGCTCGCGGGTCGGCATAGTCCGGCACCTGCATGATCGGCTTGCCGCGCCAAGTAGTTGGAGTCCACCTATCCGGGCTCCACTTGGTCGAATTTGTCCGCCTGGACATTACCGCCGTCTCCGCAATCCGGCGGTCTTATACACGCCGGCCGCATCCCGCGACAGGGCTAAAAATAGCCGATTATTCAGCGGCTTCGCGGACGTAGCTGGCGCTTTTCGTCCGCATGGTAACCAGCTCCTCGGCCGTTGTCGGATGGAGCGCCATGGTGGCGTCGAAGTCGGCCTTTTTGGCCTCCATCCTCACGGCGATAGCGGCGACCTGGATCATTTCGGCGGCGCCCTCGCCGACGATATGACAGCCCACGACCCGATCCGATGATCCGTCGACGACAAGCTTGATCAGCACGGTGGTGTCGCGGCCGGAGAGCGTCGCTTTCAAAGGCTTGAACATCGCCTTGTACACGTCGGTTCGGGCTAGACGCTCGCGCGCCTGCGCCTCGGTCAGGCCGACTGCGCCGACTTCGGGATCGGAGAACACCGCCGTCGGTACATTGCTGTGATCGACCGCGATCTTCTTGCCCCCGAACACCGTATCGGCGAAAGCGTGGCCTTCGCGGATGGCGACTGGCGTGAGATTGACACGATTCGTCACGTCGCCGATGGCGTAGATGTTGGCGACGCTCGATCGTGAATATTTGTCAACGGCGACGCCACCGTTCCTCGCGAGCGCGACGCCAACCTCCTTCAGTCCTATCTTGCCGACGTTCGGCGCCCGGCCGGTGGCGAACATGACGCAATCGGCACTCACGCGATTGCCGCTCGTCAGCCGCACGGAAAACCGCGAATCGGCACGCTCGATGGCGGCGACCTTGCAGCCGGTCAGGACCGTGATGCCGTGCTTCTCCATGTCCATGCGCAGATGCGCGCGCACATCGTCATCGAAGCCGCGCAAAATATTTTCGCCGCGATAGACGAGCGTCACCTGCGAACCCAGCCCGGCAAAAATGCCGGCGAATTCGACGGCGATATAGCCGCCGCCCTGGATCAGCACATGCGCTGGCAGCTTCGGCAGATGAAAAGCCTCGTTGGAGGTAATGGCGTGCTCGATGCCCGGGATGGGGTCGCCACTGCTCGGCGCGCCGCCGGAGGCGATCAGGATCGTGGCCGCGCGCACGTCTTTGCCGCTCGCCAGCCGGACCGTGTGCGCATCGGCGATGACGGCGTGGGTCTTGGCGATAGTGACGCCGGCCTTTTCCAGTGTCGCGATATAGGCAGTTTCCAGCCGCGCGATCTCCTTGTCCTTGTTGGCGATCAAGGTCGGCCAGTCGAACGAGGATCGCGGCAATGTCCAGCCGTAACCGGCGGCATCCTCGAACTCGGCGCGAAAGCGCGAGGCATACACCAGCAGCTTTTTCGGCACACAGCCGCGGATGACGCAGGTGCCGCCGACACGGTATTCCTCCGCCAGCATCACGCCCGCGCCGTGCTGCGCGGCAATGCGCGCGGCGCGTACTCCGCCCGAGCCGCCGCCGATGACGAATAGATCGACATCGTAATCGGCCATCGATCGAGCTCCTTTCGAATCTTAGGCGCGTGGCCGCTCGACCAGGCGCACTCCGCCGGAGCCGGCAAGAATAGCAGCCTGCGCCATGCCGATGAACAGACCGTGCTCCATCACGCCGGGCACCGCGCAGAGCCGCGCGGCCAGTCCGCGCGGATCGGCGATGCGCTGTAAATGGGCATCCAGGATCCAGTGCCCACCATCGGTGACGAACACCTTGCCGTCATTACCCTTGCGCAGCGCCATGGGTCCCGAACAGCCGCAGTCGCGCAACGCCGCGTCTATCGCGCTCCGGGTCGCCATCGCACCAAACGGCACGATCTCGATCGGCAGCGGAAAACGGCCAAGCGTCGAGACCCATTTCGAATCGTCCGCAATGATGACCATGCGCATGGAGGCCGCGGCTACGATCTTCTCCCGCAGCAACGCGCCACCGCCGCCCTTGATCAGCGTGAGGTCCGGCGCGATCTCGTCGGCGCCGTCCACGGTCACGTCCAGTTGGTCGATCTCGTCAAGGGTGGTGAGCGCGATGCCGAGTTTCGCCGCCTGCGCGCGAGTCGCCTCCGACGTCGGCACCGCGACGATATCGAGGCCCGCGCGCACGCGTTCGCTGAGGAGATCGACGAAATGCTTTGCAGTCGAGCCGGTGCCTAGCCCGACCCGCATACCATTCCGCACGAAATCGAGCGCCCTAGCGGCGGCGGCGCGTTTTTGTGCGTCCACATCCATGGCCGCTGTGTAAGGCAAAATAGGGCCGAAAGCGATGCTTGCGCCGCTGGCATTCCGCGGCTAGGCCGGAAGCCATGCTTACCATCGTCTTTGATCTCGACGGCACGCTCGTCGATACCGCGCCCGACCTGATCGACACGCTCAACTTCACCCTGATGGCGAACGGCCTGCCCGGCGTCCCCTACGACACCGCCCGGCCGCTGATCGGTGGCGGCGCGCGCGACATGATCGAGCAGGCGCTCGCCACCGAGGGACGCGCATGCTCGCCAGCCGACGTGGACCGCCTCTACACGTCCTTTGTCGCGCATTACGCCGAACACCTTGCCGACCGTTCGCGGCCGTTTCCGGGGGTCGAGCCGGCCCTCGATCGGCTAGCCGCCGCCGGTCATGTTCTCGCGATCTGCACCAACAAACTCGAATGGCTGTCGAAGCGGCTTTTGGACACGCTCGGTCTGAGCGGGCGCTTCGCCGCGATCTGCGGCCAGGACACGTTCGGCATCCAGAAGCCCGATCCGCGGATTCTTCGTGCCACCATCGCGCGCGCCGGCGGCGAGCCCGGGAGGGCCATCATGGTCGGCGATTCAATCACCGATATCCGGACCGCCCGTGCCGCCCAAGTGCCCGTTGTCGCGGTGGATTTTGGCTATACCGACGTGCCGGTCAAAACCCTGGGGCCAGACCGGGTGATCGGCTCCTATGCCGAACTGCCGGGCACGATAGAAGCTCTCGCACATGTGAAAAATGCTGTGGACGATCAGGGCTTTATCCGGCACAAAGATTGATTATATTCGTCATAATATGACGTACCCCATGCATGGCTCATATGGAGCCGGGGTTACAGTGGAAACGCATGCCGATGGGCGCGCAATTGGGACACTCCAAGACCTACGACTTTGACGCGGCGCCGGAACAGCCGCCGCTGGTCGACCCGTTCGGCCGCGAGATCAGCTATCTGCGCGTCTCGGTCACCGACCGCTGCGATTTCCGCTGCGT
>CAYVPC010000101.1:0-11723 GCA_964453555.1 uncultured Hyphomicrobiales bacterium
TCCTATTCGATGCTGCGCACCGCGGCCGAAGCCTACAAGGTGATGCAGCTGCAGGGCCAGAATCTGCCCGCGCTTGTCGCCTTCGACCTGATGACCCGCGGCAATGCGACGACGCTTGGCCTCGAAAACGAGATCGGCAGCATCGCGCCCGGGCTCTATGCCGACCTGGTCGTGCTCGACGCGCGCGCAACGCCGGCCATGGCGCATCGCATGGAGACGATCCGCAATCTCGAAGAGGAACTCTTCGTGCTGATGACCATGGGCGACGACCGCGCCGTGCGGCAGACCTACATCGCCGGCGCGCCGGCGCTATGAAGGCGGCGCCCGGTCACTTCGGCGCCTAGTTTGGCCTATTTGGGCGCGCCAGAGACGGACTGGCCGGTCTTCGCCATGCGCGCTTCGATGTCCGTTTGCGCCCAACCCGTCACTGCGGCAAGCCGTTCGGCCTCATGTTTGAACCGGGCCGGCAGCGCGGCGCGATAAGCCTCAGCAGACGGGCAGCTTCCTTTGCCCGTCCAGGGATGCTGGAGAATGTAGCGCCCCTGAAAATTCTCGCGATCCCCTGTCTCGATGAAATTGAGATCCTCCGGGAACGTGGCGGCGTCGTAGCGCACATGCAGGCGCGTGACGTACGGGTTGCCTGAATTGTCCGAGGACAATCGATTGACCATCGGGTCGTCGCTTTTAAGTCCGCTGGTCCCGAGCGCGACCAGTTCCTCGGTCGTCATCGGATCGGCGGCGCACGGGTCGCACCAGCCCATATCCCAGGCATATTCGACGAACACGCCATGCCTGTTCTCGCGCTCCACCGTACGGTCGAACGCCGCCTTATAGAAATTCGCGAAGTCGTCCTTGACGAACAGCGGAACGTCGAAGTCGGACGGCACTTTGACGGTGCGATAATTGGTAGCCTCGACCCGGCCTCGCCGGCTCAAGGCATAGACGATCAGGTCCTGCGGGCCGCTCGCATTCACGGTGCCGAGCCGCAGCGGCAGTATGAATTTGGCCGTTTGGTAACGCACCTGCAGCGGCCGTAAATAGGTTTCGCCGATTTGCTGCATGCGCTGCAGGTTCACCTTGGCGACGAAGAAGCGCATTTTCTGCTTGATGTAGCTGCCGATCACCGGCTCGGCGCCCGGCGGAATTTTGTAACCGTTATCGTTGAGCCAGTTGATCAGACCGTCGCTTTCTTCCGCCGACAGGATCGAAATATCGTATTCGGCGACGTCGTATTGCGCCTCGACCTTGACGCCGCGGTAGGCGACCGCCGCCGGAAGCGGGGCATTGCGCGCCGCCGTCGGTATGGCCGAAAGCGCCGAAGTAACACGCGGCTGCTCGCACGGATCGGGATCGAAATATTCCACCAGTCGCGGCGCCGTGTAGGCGTCGAGATGATCGACCATCCGCGGCTCGACCACGCTGATCTGGTTCTTCTCGATGAAGGTTGGCACCGGGACGACGAGTGCGAATTCGTTCGGCGCGCCCTCGTAGTCGCTCGCCATGGTGATGGCGGTCTGCTGGCCGTTGCGGGCAAGCACGACCTTCGATGACTTGTTGAACATCTTCGCGTCGGCCTTGGCCACGTAGAATCCGCAGAACGCGCTTGCCGGCCCCATCGAGGCGGCGAGCTGCGCGAAGATGGCCGCAACGGCGGCACTTGCCTTCAACCGAGAACCGAACGTTCGCGTCATCGCGATGCTCCCTGAGCGGTTGGCGTCCAATTGAAACGTTTGGCCGGCGTCACGCGGTCGATCAGCGGCGTGATGGGGGACAGCACGACCAGCGCCACGTAGAGCGCCGGACGCATTTGCATGAAGAAAGCGAGATAGTGGGCGGCGATCGCCACCGACAGCGCGAACAGAAAACGGCCGGCGCGCGAATCCGGCGCGGTGCGCGGGTCGGAAATCATGAAAAAGGCGAAGATCAGGAGCGACCCGCTCTCGATCTGATGCACCGGGATGGCCACCGGATCGCCGAGCCAATAGGCACGCGCAAACAGCAGCGCGGCGTGGCAGCCGAGAAAGAACAGCGCGATGTCGGCGCGCTGCGCCGCGCGCAACACCGCAAAGGCAAGAAACGCGATCAGCGATCCAAGCCAGACATCGGCGCCCCACTGCCCCGGCGAGATCCAGACTCCGTTCGAGACCGCCAGCAGCAGCACGATCGCGAAGGCCGCCGGATTCCAGATGTGCTTGCCGTCGATACGCAGCACGAATTTGGAGGCGATGGCGACGATGCCGGCAATCGCCGGCAGCCACGGTTCATCCGCCCGCAACAGCAGGCTCAACGACAAGCCGGTAATCAGCGGCGAGCGCAGATCGAGCGGCAGGCGGAAATGGCGCGCGCAGGCGGCCTGGGTCGCCAGCGCGGCGCCGATCGCCAGCGCGCAGTAGAGCGGCTTGGCGCCGAAGTCGACCCAGAAAAAATTGATGGCGAGCAGCGTCGAAAGCGCCGCGATCTGAAAGTGGCGCGCGTCGGACCACCAGCGTCGCATGGACGTTCCCCTCGGGAATCACCGATGCCCGCGAACCTCGACGCAGCGATGACCGACCGATGGCCGGATTCAGGCAAACACATTAACTCGTAGCCATGCTTTGCGGCGACCGGCGAGTTTGCTAGGTCTTCCCTGCCGATGCAAGACCTGAAGAAACGCAAGGAAAGAAACGCGATGTCGGAAGCGCGCGGCTTGATCGAGCGGCTGCCGAAATGCGAGCTGCACATCCATATCGAAGGCAGCCTTGAGCCGGAGCTGATGTTCGCGCTGGCGCGGCGCAATAACATCCGGCTGCCCTATGCATCGGTCGAGGCCGTGCGGCAGGCATACAGCTTCGGCAATTTGCAGGATTTTCTCGACATCTATTATCGCGGCATGTCGGTCCTGATCACCGAGCAGGATTTCTACGACCTCGCTTTCGCTTATCTGCAACGCGCGCGCGCCGACAATGTCCGGCACGTCGAGATGTTCTTCGATCCGCAAGGCCACACCGCCCGCGGCGTCGCCTTCGCCACCGTGATCGGCGGGCTCTCCCGCGCCATCGCCGATGCGAAGCGGCAGCTCGGCGTCGATGCGAGCCTGATCATGTGCTTTCTGCGCCACCTAGACGAGGCCGACGCCGAGAAGACGCTGGATTTGGCGCTTGCCTTTCGCGACAAAATCGTCGGCGTGGGGCTCGATTCATCGGAAGCCGGGCATCCGCCAAGCAAGTTCAAGCGCGTGTTTGCCCGCGCGCGCGATGCCGGATTGTTCGTGACCGCGCATGCCGGCGAAGAAGGGCCGCCGGGCTATGTCTGGGAGGCGCTCGACGTGCTCGGCGTCGGGCGTGTCGATCATGGCAACCGCTCGCTCGAAGACGACGCGCTGGTCGGCCGGCTGGCGCGCGAGCGCATGGCGCTGACCGTATGCCCGCTGTCCAATCTGCGGTTGCGCGTCATCGACGACATCAAGCACCACCCGCTGCGGCGGATGCTGGACAAGGGCCTCGTCGTCACCGTCAATTCCGACGATCCGGCCTATTTCGGCGGCTATGTGAACGACAATTTCCACGCCGTGTCAGACGCGCTCATCCTCACGCGCGATGAAATCGCGGCCATCGTCCGCAACAGCTTCCAGGCTTCGCTGATGTCGGCGCCGGCGAAAGCCGCGGCGCTGGCCGAGATCGACCGCCTTATTGTCGAGAGCCCGTAGGCATCCGAATTTGCCACGCGCCGGGCCCCCGCCGCGCCGCGTTTGCGCGCAATTCGCTAATGGTTCAATATGGTGAGTGTGGGTTCGGGCGTGATCGCGATGAACACGGTCGGCCTGCGCCGGCGCCGCGACGCAGGACGCCGCGGTGTGGCCTGCGCGGCATGAATTGTGCAGCATCAAATCATAATGGACCTGAACACCGTTACCGAAATCGCACGGCCGCGCCAGCGCGCGGAATTGCCGGCTTGGAGCGCGGGCGACGCCTGGCTCGCCGGCGGCACCTGGTTGTTTTCGGAGCCGCAGCTGAAAGTTTCGCGGCTGATCGACATTGCCGATTTGGGCTGGCCCGGACTGGAAGTAACCGAGCAGGGCCTCCGCGTCGCTGCGACCTGCAAGATCGCCGAGCTGGACGGAATGACGTTTCCTTCCAGCTGGACCGCCGCGCCGCTGGTCAATCAGTGCTGCCGCTCGTTTTTGGCCTCGTTCAAAATCTGGAACATGGCGACCGTCGGCGGCAATCTCTGCATGGCGCTGCCGGCGGGGCCGATGATCTCGCTCACCTCGGCGCTCGACGGCGTGTGCACGATCTGGACGCCGGCAGGCGACGAACGGCGCATCCCGGTCATGGTTTTTGTGCTGGCGCCGCAACGCAACGCGCTCAAGCCGGGCGAACTTTTGCGCGCCATCGACCTGCCCGGCCCGGCGTTGCGCCGGCGCACGGCGTTCCGTCAGATTGCGCTGAGCCCGCTCGGCCGTTCCGGCGCGCTCGTGATCGGCACGCGCTCGCCGGACGACGGCTCGATCGCACTCACGATCACGGCGTCAACGCCGCGTCCGGTCCGGCTGACGTTTCCGAAAGTACCGTCGCGCGCGGCTCTGCGCGAGAAACTCGAAGCCGAGATTCCGCGCGACCTCTACTACAACGACGTCCACGGTGCGCCGGCATGGCGGCGGCAGGTGACTTTGCAGTTCGCCGAAGAGATCCGCATCGAGCTCGGTGGCAACGGAGCGCATGCGGCATGACGTTCGTGGTGAACGGAAAAAATCATTCTGCCGCGCCGCGGCCCGGGCAATGCCTGCGCACATTTTTGCGCGAGCTCGGATGCTTCGGCGTGAAGAAAGGCTGCGACGCTGGCGATTGCGGCGCCTGCACCGTGATGGTCGACGGCGACCCGGTGCATTCGTGCCTGTTCCCCGCCTATCGCGCCAAAGGCCGCGCCGTCACCACCATCGAAGGCCTGGCGAAGAACGGCGAACTGCATCCGATGCAGGAGGCCTTTCTGCAGGCCCAGGGCTTCCAGTGCGGCTTCTGTACGCCGGGCATGATCATGACCGCGGCGAGCCTCAACCAGTCGCAGCGGCAGGATCTCGCGTGGGCGCTGAAAGGCAACATTTGCCGCTGCACCGGCTATGGCGCGATCGAAAACGCCATCCGTGGCGTGCGCGCAATCGAACAGGCCGAGGCGGGCGAGGCTTGCGGCCGCAGCGTGCCGGCGCCGGCCGCGCGCGCCGTGATCAGCGGCACCGCCCGTTACACGATGGACTTTGCGCCGGCCGGACTGCTGCACCTGAAGCTTCTGCGCTCGCCGCATGCGCATGCGCGGATCAAATCGATCCGCAAAGATAGTGCTCTGGCGGTTCCGGGCGTGCGTGCGATCCTCACCTTCGAAGATGCGCCGGCAAAACTCTATTCAACGGCGCGGCACGAGTTTGAGGTCGCCGATCCGGACGACACCGCCGTGCTGGACCGGATCGTCCGTTTTGTCGGCCAACGTGTCGCCGCCGTGATCGCCGAAAGCGAGGCGGCGGCCGAAGCCGGCTGCCGCAAGCTTAGTGTCGATTACGAGATCCTGCCGGCGGTTTTCGATCCGGAACAAGCGATGCGGCCCGGCGCCCCGGTGATCCACGACAAAGACGAGAAGTCCCGTATTCATAATCCAAAACGCAACATCGCCGGCGAGCTGCACGGCCATGTGGGCAATGTCGAGGAGGGATTTGCCCAGGCCGACGTAGTGTACGAAGGCACCTACATCACCCAGCGGGTCCAGCATGCGCATCTGGAGACCCATTGCGCGATTGGCTGGCTCGACGAAACGGGCCGGCTCAGTATGCGGTCGAGCACGCAGACACCCTTTCTGACGCGGCGGGCGCTAGCCGCGCTTTTCGATCTCGATCCGGCCAAGGTCCGCGTGTTTTGCGAGCGCATGGGCGGCGGCTTCGGCGCCAAGCAGGAGATGTTGGTCGAGGACATCGTGGCGCTCGCTGTGCTCAGGACCGGACGGCCGGTCAAACTCGAATTCACCCGCGAAGAACAGTTCACCGGCGCGACCACGCGGCACCCCATGCGGGTGCGCATCAAGGCCGGAGCCAAGCGCGACGGCCGCCTGACGGCGATGGAGATGCATGTCATTTCCAATACAGGCGCCTACGGTAATCACGGCTTTGCCGTTCTCAACCACGCCTGCGGGGAAAGCTTCGGCGTCTATCGCTGCGACAACAAGAAGATCGACGGCTTTGCGGTTTACACCAATATGGTGCCCGCCGGCGCATTTCGCGGTTACGGCCTGCCGCAAACCAACTTCGCCGTCGAGTCGGCGATGGACGAGCTCGCCCGCAAGATCGGCATGGATACGATCGAATTCCGCGAGCGCAACGTCGTGCATCCCGGCGATCCGATGATCTCCACCGGCGCCGAGGAAGGCCATGACGTTCAGTTCGGCAGCTACGGCCTCGATCAATGCCTCACGCTGGTCAAGAATGCGATCGACCGCGGCGGTGGCCTGCCGGCGCCGGAATCCGCCGACTGGCTGACCGGACAGGGCATCGCGCTCGGGATGATCGATACCGCACCGCCTTTCGGCCATTTCGCCGATGCCACCGTCGCCTTGTGTGACGACGGCACCTACCAGCTCGTTGTCGGCACGGCTGAGTTCGGTAACGGCACGAGTACGGTTCACCGCCAGATTGCAGCGACCGTACTCGGCGCAACAATGGAGGCAATCCAGACTTTGCAGTCCGACACCGATAACGGCGGCCACGATACCGGCGCCTACGGTAGCACCGGAACGGTCGTGGCCGGACAAGCCACGCAGCTTGCCTGCGAAGCCTTGCGCGAGGAAATCTTGAGCTTTGCCGCCGAGCATGCCGGCGGCTCGAAGGCTTCGTGGTCGCTCGCCGCCGGCGTCGTCGTCCGTGCCGGTCGGCGTCTCGGGCTTTCCGAGCTCGCCGCCGCGGCACGAGCCAAGGGACGAAGCCTGACTGCCAGCGGACGATCGGACGGAACGCCGCGTTCGGTGGCGTTCAACGTCCAGGCCTTTCGGCTCGCCGTCAACAAACGCACTGGCGCGATCAAGATATTACGCAGCGTGCACGCGGCGGATGCTGGCCGTGTCATCAATCCGATGCAATGCCGTGGTCAGGTCGAAGGTGGCGTCGCGCAGTCGCTCGGCGCCGCGCTGTACGAGGAGATGGTGATCGACGACAGCGGACGCGTGGTCAATCCGACGTTCCGCAACTATCACCTACCGCAGTTTGGCGACGTACCGCGAACCGAGGTATACTTTGCCGAAACCTCGGATAGCGTAGGTCCGTTCGGTGCCAAATCGATGAGCGAAAGCCCGTACAATCCGATCAATGCCGCGATCGGCAACGCGCTTTACGATGCCACCGGCATCCGCTTTTGCCAGACACCGTTCAAGCCCGACCGCATTTTTGCCGCGCTAGCGGAAAAATTCGGCGGCGCGGAGCCATAGCGATGGACCGGTCGCCGGCCGACGACGAAACGTTCCTGCGTCGCAGCTTCGATGTGGCGCGCCGCGCGCATGAACATGGCAATCATCCGTTCGGCGCTGTCCTCGTGAGCGGGCTTGGGCGGGTGTTGCTCGAAATCGAAAACGGATTTTTGCCGGATCGCGACATGACCGGCCATGCCGAACGGTTGCTGGCCTCGCGGGCGTCGAAGGAATTCGCCGCGAATGTGCTTTCCAATTGCACCCTCTATTCGTCGGCCGAGCCCTGCGCGATGTGCGCCGGCGCTATCTATTGGGCCGGCATCGGACGCGTGGTGTACGGCCTGTCGGAGACGCGGCTCAAGGCGACGACCGGCGCGCACGCGGAAAACCCGACGCTCGATTTGCCCTGCCGCACCGTATTCGCCGCCGGCCAGCGTACGGTCGAGGTGGTCGGCCCGCTGCTCGAAGACGAAGCCGCGGCGATTCATTTCGGCGCCTGGCATTCCGGCAACGAATAAGCCGGCGCCGGCGCGGTGCAATGATTTCCCAAATCACGGCGTGCTAGGATTCCATTTGGCCGGTACCGGCTTGCATTGAGCGCCCCGCGAGCGGGCGCAGAACTGTCGGGGAGGTTCCATGCCGCGTCCGGCCAATGAGGTGAACGTCACGCGCCTCATCGACGAGGGACCGCTCACGGGTTTTCAGATCGGCACGATCGTTTGCTGCGCGCTGGTCAATCTGTTTGACGGCATCGACACCCAATCGATCGGCGTCGCGGCACCGTTCATCGCTGACGGGCTCGGCATCGAACTCGCTAATTTCGGACCGATCTTCTCCTCTGCGCTGGTCGGCGCGACGATCGGCGCTGCTTCATTCGGTCCGTTGGCGGACCGCTTCGGGCGTAAAACGCTGCTGCTGATCGCCGCGGCGTTCATCGGTGTCTTTACCATGCTGACCGCGCTGGCGACGTCGGTGCCCATGCTGATCGCGTTTCGCGTGCTGGCCGGCCTTGGGCTCGGCGGCGCGACGCCCTGCGTCATTTCGTTGACGTCGGAATATGCTCCCACGCGCGTGCGGGCCGCCTTGGTGACATTGATGTGGTCGTCGTTTCCGCTCGGCGGAATGATCGGCGGGCTGTCGAACACCTACTTGATCACGCACGCCGGCTGGCGGGCGATTTTCTACATCGGCGGTTTCGTGCCACTGATCCTCGTTGTCGTGCTGTTCTTCTACCTGCCGGAATCGATCAAGTTTCTGGTGACGCGCCGGAACGACAACAATGCCGTTCGGCGCATCGTCGCGCGCTTTCGCATCCGCGATCTCGCCGCCGATGCAAAGTTTGCGATCGAGGAGGAGCGGCTCGTCGGCGCCACCATCCGGCATCTGTTCACCGAGGGCCGCCTGTTCGGCACACTGTTTCTATGGGTGCCATTCTTCATGGGGTTTGGCGTGCTGACGGTAGTGACGTTGTGGACGCCCAGTCTGCTGAAGCTCAACGGCATTTCGCCGGCCAACACCGCTTTCGTGGTCGCCTTCAACGGTCTCGGGGCCTTCATTGGCCAATCGACCGCGGGCCGGCTGATGCAGCGCTTCGGAATCTTGGCCGTCCTGTTTCCGGCATTCCTGCTCGGCACGGCGGCGACGGTGTTGCTCGGCTTCGGCGCGTCGTCGGTCGCGCTCGCTGCGACCGGTATCGGACTGGTCGGGCTGTTCATGGGGCTGGGCACCGCCGGCGCAATCGCGCTCTCGGCGCTGATCTATCCGACGCCGATCCGCTCCACCGGCGTTGGGTGGGGCATGGCCATGGGCCGCTTCGGCCAGATCGTCGGTCCGCTGATCGCGGGCGCTCTGCTTGGCGCCGGCTGGAACGCCGCCCAAATCATGATGGTCATCGCCATCGGCGGGATCATCGCGGCGGTGTTCGTGCTGCTGTTTCGGGCGTGGTACGTCACGCATGGCAAGGCGGCGGCAGGCGCTGGCAACGCGCCTGTCTCCGCATGACCCGATCTTACGCCCGGCGCGCGGCGATCACCTGGTCGGCGGCGGCAATTCCGCTCTGGAAGGCGCCGTGCGCGGTCGAAAAGTCATGCGGCGAGCACGCTTCGCCGGCGAAGAACAGCCGACCGTCGACTGGCGCGGCCAGCGTCGCGCGGCAATCGGCAAAACCCGGCCGCGCGTATGAATAGGCGCCGAGTGCGAACGGATCGGCGCCCCACCGATGCACGCGGATCGGTTTCAGCCGGCGCGTGAAATCGCTGCCGAGCACACCGCCCAGTTCGGAAACCGCGAAGTCGAAGAAGGCGGCGTCGCCCTGCGTTTCCAGCTCAGCCGCGCAGCTGCCGCCGAAATAAGCCTCGATCAGCGGCCGTCCGAACGGGCGGAAACTATAACCGGCCGTCGCGGCGCGGTTGGTATGCCCGAATACCCGGATGTCCCTTTCAAATTCGTCTGCGCCGGCAAGCGACATGAAGAGCTTGTTGTCATGTCCAAGCGGCAGGCCATGCGCGGCCTCCAGCTTTTCGGCCAGCGCCGGCGCAAATGAAAGATGTCCGGCCGCGAGTATGTTTGTCGGCACGGCGACAATAGTCTGATCCGCCGCAATCGCGCCCTTCGTAGTTTCGATACGCAGACGCCCGCCGTGGTGGTCGATCGCATGCACCTGGCAGTCGAACGCAACCGGCAGATCGGCGCCGTAAGCAGCGATGATCGTGCCGAGGCCTTCGACCACGCGCCAGTTCACGCCGCTGTCGTCGTAGCGGTCGAAATCCTTGGCCGAAACGCGGTCCCATTCGGCGCCGCTGATATAGGTGCTGATCGCATCGATCAGCGGATTCCAGCGGCAGCCGGGCGCGAAAGCCGCCGACGCGGCGACGTCGGCTGCGTCCTGCGCAACGCGTTCCAGCCGCTCGAAGAACGAGGCCATAGCCGCCTGGAATTCGGCTTGCTCGCCGCGCGAGAAGCCGATTTCAAAGGACCGCCGCGCCCAGGGCGGCGGACTCTTGTCGATGGTGGCGCCCTGCGCCACGGCAATGCCGCGCCATGGGTTGCGGTCGGCGGAATGCAGCCACCCGCAGCCAAGGTCGAGCGCGTGACCTGATTCGTCGATCACGGTCCAGGCGCGCCCGCCAAGCCGCGACCGCGCTTCGACCAGAAGGCAATCGACCGACGCATCGTGCAGCCGGCGAGCGGCGGCAATACCGGCGGCGCCGCCACCGACCACCACGACCTCGACGTCATCGCGCGCCATGCCAACACTCCACGCGAACGGGATGTTTGAGCGGTCCGTTCAGCCGTCAAGACCGGTCGCCGCGACGCGAGCAAGAAAATCCGCGAGGCTTTTGGGCGGCCGGCCGAGCAACCATGACAGCGCGTTGGGATTTCCGATCAAGCCGTGATCGGCATAGTAGCGGAACATCGCCACCAGCGTATGACGCTCATGTTCACCCATGCCGCCGTCGCGGGCGCGCGCCTCCCACGCTTCGACGGCTTCCGCCTCGGCGCGCACCGGACGTTTGAGCGCGGCGCTGATCGCAGCGGCAATTTCGGTCTGGCTCAGCGGCTCGCTGCCGACCAGCTCATAAGTCGCTCCCCGGTGGCCGGGCTTCGTGAGCACGAGCGCCGCGGCTTCGGCGACGTCCGCCAGATCGACCAGACTTATTCGCGTTTCGGTCGGATAGGGCGTGCGCAGCACGCCGTCGACGATGATGCCGCGCCAGGCGCCGAGGATGTTTTGCATGTAGGCGGCGGGTTGCAGCACGGTGAGATCGAAGCCGGCCGCAAACAACAGCTCCTCGGTTTGCATCTTCGCCCAGTGATGCGGCATGACCTCGATCTGCGGATGCAGCACCGAATGATAGACGAAACGGCCGACGCCGTGCGCCTTCGCCGCGGTCACGACCGCCCGCGCGTAGGCAACCTCGTCGCGGCTGACATTCGGGCAGATGTGATAGACCGCATGCACGCCGTCAGCGGCGCGCGCCAACGCCGCCGGCTCGTCGAAGCTGCCAACAATGACATGGGCGGCGCCGAGCAGCTGCAGCGCGGCGACGTTCTGCGGTTTGCGCACCATGGCGCGCACCGGCACCCCCTTTGCCGCCAGCGCCTTGACCACGGCCTTGCCGGTTTTGCCGGCGGCGCCGGTGACCAAAATCATCGGAAGCTCACCGCAATTTGGCCGTCAGCTCGAACAGCCGGCCGGGGCTCAATGGAATTTCGTTGAGCTCGACTTTTTGATCCAGCAATCCGAGCGCGTCCTCGATCGCCTGCGCGAACAGCGGCCCGACCGGAATGGCGCCGGCCTCGCCCGC
>CAYVPC010000102.1:0-11709 GCA_964453555.1 uncultured Hyphomicrobiales bacterium
GCGCCACCAGATGCAGGATCACCTCGGTGTCGGTGGTCGACTGCATCATGGCGCCTTCGCGCACCAGTTGGCGGCGCAAGGTCAGACCGTTGGTCAGATTGCCATTGTGTCCGATGGCAAAGCCGCCGGCGTTGAGCTCGGCGAACAGCGGCTGAACATTGCGCAAAATGGTTTCGCCGGTGGTCGAATAACGCACATGGCCGACGGCAGCGTTGCCCGGCAAACGATCGATCACCTCGCGTCCCGAGAAGGCGTCGCCGACAAGGCCGAGCCGGCGCTCGGAGTGAAAACGCTTGCCGTCGAAGGAGACGATGCCGGCGGCTTCCTGGCCGCGATGCTGCAAGGCGTGCAGGCCAAGCGCGGTGACGGCGGCGGCGTCGGGGTGACCGAAGATGCCGAACACGCCGCATTCTTCGCGCAGACGGTCGGCGTCAAGATCGAGCGGGGCGGATTCTGTCATCGGCCTCGGTTTGCGGTCATCTCAATGCACCGTTCCCTTCACCCCGGGCAATTCGCCGTGCTGATCCGGCTGGGTGTCCGGCGTATCGGCTTCCTCCGGCCGTTGCCGCTTCAGCTTCTTCAAGATGGTGCCTTCCGGGTCCTCCGGCAACTGCTGCTTGAGCCAGTCGCCCGCGCCGCTCAACACGACTCTAGATTTGGCGTTTTTGACCCATTCCGGCTGGCTGCGGTCGGGAGCGAGCCAGGTGAAAAACATGAAGGCCACGACGACGATGACCAGACCGCGGGCCAGCCCGAACAGAAAGCCCAGCGTGCGATCAAGCGCGCCCACCCGGCTGTCGAGCACCATGTCGGAGAGCCGGACAGTCAGGATCGAAACGACCAAAAGCGTGATCAGAAATACGCCGCCAATCACGGCGATCGCGGCGACAATATCGTTATTGAAGTATTGCCGGGCGAAGGGCAGGAGCTTGCCGTACGAATACAGCGTCGCTCCCGCCGCCAGTACCCAGGCGATGATCGAGAGTATCTCGCGCATGAATCCGCGAACCATGGCGAGCAGCCCGGAAATCAACATGACGACGATAAGTCCGATGTCGAGCAGCGTAATCGGCATGGTTTCGCTCGCGCCGGTTCCTGAAAGGCGGCCCGCCGCGTGTATAGCCGGGCCGGGCGGCGGCGTCATCCGCCTTTCTCGCGCGCTCAACAGCCCCGCAATTAAGCGTCCTGCCGGCCGACGCGGCGGAGCGCGGGCGTGCCGTCCCGCGCAATATCGACCACCAGATTCGCCAGCGTGCCGATGGTGGAGAGCGCAAAGCCTTCGGGGGCATCATTGCGCGCGGCTTCAGGCACGATGGCGCGCGTGAAGCCGAGCTTCTGCGCTTCCTTGAGCCGCGTCGTGGTTTGCGCCACTGGCCGTACCGCCCCCGATAGCGACACTTCGCCGAAATAGACGGCATCCGCGGGCAGCGGAGCGTGGGCGAGTGAGGAGACCAAAGCCGCGGCGGCGGCGACGTCGGCGGCTGGTTCCGTGATGCGCAGCCCGCCGGCGACGTTGAGATAAACATCATGGCCGGAAAGGCGTACGCCGCAATGCGCTTCGAGAACGGCCAGCACCATCGAGAGGCGGCTCGGGTCCCAGCCAACGACGGCGCGGCGCGGCGTGCCAAGCGAGGTCGGCGCGACCAGCGCCTGAATTTCCACGAGCAGCGGCCGGGTCCCTTCGATTCCGGCGAAAACGGCCGTCCCGGCGCTGCCGAGTTCGCGCTCGGAAAGGAACAGTTCGGAAGGGTTGGCCACTTCGCTCAATCCCACTCCGGTCATCTCGAACACGCCGATCTCGTCGGTCGGGCCGAAGCGGTTCTTGATCGCGCGCAGGATGCGGAATTGCTGCGAGCCCTCGCCTTCGAATGAGAGCACTGCATCGACCATATGCTCGACGACGCGCGGGCCGGCGATCTGGCCGTCCTTGGTGACGTGCCCGACCAGGATCACCGCCGCACCGGTGCGTTTAGCGAAACGGATGAGTTCGCCCGCCGATCCACGCACCTGGGTCACGGTGCCGGGCGCGGCCTCAATGGTCTGCGTCCACATGGTCTGGATCGAATCGATGACAACGAGTTGCGGCGGCCGGCTGTGTGAGAGCGTCGCCACAATGTCCTCAACGGAGGTCTCGGCGGCGAGCTCGACCGTCGCGCCGGACAGGCCAAGCCGCTCCGCGCGCAGGCGCACCTGGGCGACCGCTTCCTCACCCGAGATATAGACCGCGCGCTGGCCGCTTCGCGTGTAGGCGGCCGCGACTTCAAGCAACAGCGTCGATTTGCCGATTCCCGGGTCGCCGCCCAGCAGAAGCACCGATCCGCGGACCAGCCCGCCGCCGGTGACGCGATCGAATTCGGCGATGCCCGAGGCAAGCCGCGGCGCTTCGAGCGTCTGTCTTTGCAACGGCTCGATTACGACCAGCCGGCCCTTGCGCGAAGAGCGGGCCGGCGTCACCGCGCCTTCCTCGACGAGGGTGTTCCATGCACCGCAAGCATCACAACGGCCGGCCCAGCGTGTGGCGGCAGCGCCGCAGCTCTGGCAGACGAACGTTTGCGCGCGAGCAACCATCAAACACCTTGCGACTCAGCCGCCACGATAGACGAGATGGCACCGCGGGCCGAGCCGCGTGAGAATCTCGTAGCCGTTGGTGCCTGCGGCGGCGGCGACAGCGTCAACGGGAATGTTCTCGCCGATCAATGTAGCGACGTCGCCGCGATGCACCAGCCCGTCGGCAAGATCGGTAACGTCGACGCAGGCGAGGTCCATCGAAATAAGCCCAGCGATGGGACAGCGGCTGCCCGCCACGATGGCCGCGCCGCCGTCCTTGCGGTCGGTGGCGCTGCCCGCCCGCATGAGCCCGTCGGCATAGCCGAGCGCGACGACTGCGATGCGCGACGCCCGTCGCGCCGTCCAACTGCCGCCATAGCCGATGGTCTGGCCGGGCGCCACCTTGCGCACCTGAAGAATGCGGCCGGTCATTTCGACGACGCGGCGCATCGGATTGGCGCGGCCGGGTGTGGGATTGATGCCGTAGAGGGCGGCGCCCGGCCTCGCCAAATCCAGGTGCGTCGCATCGCCGAGAAAAATGCCGGACGAATTTGCAAGCGAAGCGGGAACGCCGTGATAGAGGAGGCGCAACTCGCGAAACAGCCGCGTCTGGCTGGCGTTGAGCGGATGGTCGGGGATCTCAGCGCAGGCAAGATGGCTCATCAACAGCGTGATGCCGTGATTCTCCTGCTGCACGCGCGGCGCCAGCGCCGCCGCTTCGTCGGGGGAAATTCCGAGCCTGTTCATGCCCGTATCGACGTGGATCGCGGCGCCGCCGCGCCAATTCCGCGCGGCAACGAAGGCATCCCACTCCGCCAACTCGGCTGCACTGTTGATCACCGGCCGCGCGTCCAGCTCGACAAATGCCATCCCGGCCTCGGGTGAAAATCCATTGAGCACATAGATCGTGGCGTTGCGTGCGCGGGAGCGCGCCCGCCGCGCCTCGGCGATATCAGCCACAAAAAACGTCTTGCAGCCGGCCTTGGCGAGCTTGGCGGTGACCGGCTCGAGGCCAAGCCCATAGGCGTTGGCTTTGACCACTGCGGCGCATTCGACGGTGAGAAGCCGTTGCGCCAATGCCCGCCAATTCGCCTCGACGGCGTCGAGGTCGATGGTAAGCGTGCCGCCGGTCTCGGGGGCGGTATGCGGGCCCGCCGATTCGGGCAGCGGTTCTGCAACGGCCATGGCCGCGTTATGACCGGCGCGGCGGCGGCGGTAAAGCGGGTACGGACGTGCCGGTTAGGACCGCGAACGGTGCACGGAGTCGAGATTGGCGAAACGCGTTACGGCAGCCTCGAACTGCAATTCGACGGTGCCCGTCGGCCCATGACGTTGCTTGCCGATAATCACTTCGGCCTTGCCCTCGACGCGCTCGCCCTCCGCCAGCCATTCGGCGAACTTTTCTCGGTTCGCTTCGGTGGGTTTGCGCATCTGGTGGTAATACTCCTCGCGGAACACGAACAGCACCACGTCGGCGTCCTGCTCGATCGACCCCGACTCGCGCAAATCAGAAAGCTGCGGCCGTTTGTCCTCGCGCCCCTCGACCTGCCGGGACAATTGCGACAACGCCAGAATAGGAACGTTGAGCTCCTTGGCCAGCGCCTTGAGGCGGGTGGTGATTTCGGTGATTTCCTGCACGCGGTTTTCGCTGGAGCGGCGGCTGGTGCCTTGCAGGAGTTGAATGTAGTCGATCACCAGCAAATCCAGGCCGCGCTGCCGTTTGAGCCGGCGCGCGCGGGCTGCGAGTTGCCCGATCGAAAGTCCGCCGGTTTCGTCCACATAGAACGGCAAATTTTGCAGCTCGATGGAGACATCCTTGATCCTCTCGAAATCGGCTTCATCGATGGTGCCGCGGCGGATCTTGTTGGAGGGAATGCCCGTCTGTTCGGAGATGATGCGGGTGGCAAGCTGTTCGGCCGACATTTCCAGCGAGAAAAAGCCGACAACGCCGCCATTGATCGTTTCCCTGTGTCCGTCGGCGCGAACGGCGCCCTGCGCGTATGCCTTGGCGACGTTGTAGGCAATGTTGGTGGCAAGCGCGGTCTTGCCCATGCCGGGACGGCCGGCAAGGATGACCAAGTCTGAAGGCTGCAGGCCGCCCATCTTGGCGTCGAGATCGGTCAGCGCCGTCGCAAGCCCCGACAGGCTGCCGTCGCGCTGATAGGCATGTGCCGCCATGTCGACGGCCGTGGTAAGCGCCTGGGCAAAGCGCTGGAAGCCGGTCTCGTACCGCCCGGTTTCGGCAAGCTCGTAAAGCTTGCGTTCGGCTTCCTCGATGTGGCTCTGCGGTGTGGCGTCGACAGGTGCCTCGTAGGCGAGGTTGACCATGTCTTCGCCAATGGTGATGAGGTCGCGGCGGATCGACAAGTCGTAAACAGTACGGCCGTAATCACCCGCGTTGATGATCGTCGTCGCCTCGGCGGCGAGCCGCGCCAGATATTGATTGACGTTGAGTCCGGCAACGTCGAGGTCGGCCGGCAGAAACGTTTTCAGCGTGACCGGCGTGGCGAGCTTCCCGGCGCGGATCAGGCCGCCGGCCAGCTCGTAAATGCGCTGATGGATCGTTTCGAGGAAGTGCTTCGGCTCGAGGAAATCGGAAACGCGGTAAAAGGCCTCATTATTGACCAGGATCGCGCCGAGAAGCGCCTGCTCCGCTTCGATATTGTGAGGCGGCGCGCGGAAGGAAGGTTCCGCGGGCACCTGCTTGCGTGCGGTCGAATCGAATATTGCCATGGGCCCCGGTCAGAGGAGTCGCGTGCTGTGGCCGATTTGCGGCGCGTGGCCGAAATACGGCACGAAATTGATTTGGAATCGCCACTCAACATCGCGGATCACTCAACGACAGCGCCAGACTTTAACGAATCGCGACCCGTTGCACTCAATCACCGGGACATCGTCGATAGTCGAGCGAGCGCCGGTTGGGAAATGCTCATTGCGGCTTTCCCCGTTACTCACTGTATGCCTGCACGCATCGTGCACAGAGCCAGATCGCACTTGACGGCCGGCCTTTTTCGGCAGTCGAACGGGGCGCGCTATTCACCGACGAGGCGGAGCGGGGCTGAATAGCCGCCCTCGATCGTGCGCAACCGCTCCTCCGCGCGCCCGATATAGTCGCGGGTTTGCGGTACCACGCCCTTGCGCCTGGCCATCTGGATCTGGAAGACCACCATGTCGCTTTCACGAAACGTCATTTCTGAAGCGGCCAAGTAGAACTCCCACATGCGCACGAAGCGCCCATCGTAGAGCCGCTCGACGTCCTCGCGGTGGGCGAGGAAGCGTTCGCGCCAGGCCCTGAGCGTCTCGGCGTAGTGAAGCTGCAGGATTTCAACATCGGTCGCGACCAGCCGGGCGCGCTGGACGGCCGGCAATACTTCAGAGAGCGCGGGAATGTAGCCGCCCGGGAAGATGTATTTGGCGATCCAGGGATTAGTGACGCTGGGGGAGCCACTGCGGCCGATCGTATGCAGCAGGAAAACGCCGTTGTCGTCGAGAAGCTCGGCCGCCTTGCGGAAGAAGGTGTCGTAAAAGCCAACTCCCACGTGCTCGAACATCCCGACGGTCACAATCCGGTCGAAACGGCCGACGACGTCGCGATAGTCTTCGAGCCGGAAAACCGCATCCTGCGTCCGGTCGCGTTCAAGCGCACGCTGCTGTGCGCGGGCGTATTGCTCGCGCGAGAGCGTGATCCCCGTGACCTTTGCGCCGGCAACCTCGGCCAGATAGAGAGCCAGTCCGCCCCACCCGCAGCCGATATCGAGTACCCTGTTGCCGGGCTCTACCAAAAGTTTTGCCGCCAGATGGCGCTTTTTCGCGAGTTGTGCGTCGTCGAGCGACTGATCCTCGCTCTCGAAATAGGCGCAGCTATATTGCTGATCAGCGTCGAGGAAGAGTGAGTAGAGTCGGCCGTCAAGGTCGTAATGATGCGCCACGTTGCGCCGAGACCGCGAAGGCGGGTTGAACTGTTGCAAACGCCGGAACAAATAACGTCCGAGCCGCGAGGGGAGCGCCCAGCGTGGCGGAGCGATGTGCTCTTGCCGGATCAGGACCGCGAGCACGTCCGCGATCGAGCCCTCCTCGACTACGAATGTGCCGTCCATGTAGGCTTCGCCAAGCCGAAGCTCGGGATTGAACAATACGGCGCGTTGCGCTTTCGCGCTGGTAAAGCGTACGGCGAGCGGGCGTCCGCTGCCGTCGCCGAAGGTGTATCGTTTGCCTGAAGCGGTCGTGACGGTCAGGGATCCGTGGCGGATGAACCGCCGCAAGAATACCGACAGTAACCGGTCCAAAGTCGCCTCCACGCACCGTTACAAGCGGCGCGTCAAATTACGACGCCTGACGCCTTATTCAGCCCAGCCCCGCGAACCGAGGTTGGGACGGCGGAATTCCGCCTGCCGTTATTAAAACAAAATCCTCGTTGACCAGCAATGCGGCCGAGGAAGCCTTCTGACGGGTCGCAAAAGGCCGCTCGCTTTTGGCCGGTTTTGGGGTAAGGAATGCCAGGCTGCGGCGATTGAGGGAGTTGAGGGTGAACCGCTTGTTTGCGCCCATGATCGGACTGCTGGGAGCTTTGGCTCCGGCGGCTGCCTATGCGCAGACCAATCTCGACCAGGGCAAGTCCGCGTCGCAGATCTTCGCCAGCGCCTGCTCGGAATGCCACAAAGCGGCGCATGGGCTGGCGCGCGGCAAAAATAGCAGCGCATTGGCCGATTTCCTGCGCGAGCATTACACTACAAACAGCGATCAGGCGGCCGCGCTCGCTGCCTACGTGCTCGGAGGAACCGGCGGAACGCCGATCGGAGCCGCGCAACCGGGTCGCGCTCAGAAGCCCAAGACGCAGCAGGCGAGCGCATCAACTGAGGAGCCTAAACCGCAGAAGCCGCAAGCAAAGCCGGCGGGAAAGCCCGAAGACGGCAAGCCGGCCAATACCAAGCTGAGGCGTCCGGCCCGCGAGGCGGCAAAGCCGAAGGACGACGACGGCCCGGGCCGGCTGCCGAGCATCATGGGTCCGGAACTGGGGCAATCGCAGCACCCCACGACCGGCCGAAACGCCCGCAAACCACCGAAAATACCGCCGCTCCCGCCAGAGCCGGCCGCGGTCGCTCACGCGCCCGAACCTGCGCCCGCCGAAACGCCGTCCCATGAAACAAGTCCCGGCAAAGCGCCAAGCCCGGCGGCGTCCACCGAAGTGACGCCTGGCGAACCGGGCGACGATGCGCCGGTGCCGCGCGACAATATTCCCGACTGAATACGAACCGAGCCTGCCTCAGTTTTTCTCGGTGGCCTGCGGTGCGGCTTCGTCCGCTTCCGCACCTTCACGAGCGCGCAGCGATTCAGCTGCTTCGGGCTCGAAGAAAGCTTCGGCGGCAAGGACGGCGGCTTCTTCGGCTGTCGGCTCTTGACGCAACTGCGTGAGGTCTTCGCCGCGCTCGATGCGCGCCGCTTCCTCGTCGTTGCGGGCGACAATGATGGCGATCGACGTCTCGATCTCCGGGTGCAGGGCGACACCGACGCCGTGGCGGCCGATCGTCTTGATCGGCGTGTTTAGCGCAATCTGGTTGCGGTTCACGGTGAATCCCGCGGCTGCGAAAATCCCGACAAGGTCACGCGGCGAAACCGATCCGAACAGCTGACCGGCTTCCGACGCCTGGCGCAGAACCGTGAAGCTCTTGCCGTCGAGCTTTGTGGCGAGCTGTCCCGCTTCGCCCTTGAGCGTAGCCGAGCGCGCCTCAAGTTCGCCCTTCATCGTTTCAAAGCGCGTGCGATTTTCGGCCGTCGCCCGCAGCGCTTTGCCGCGCGGTAACAGGAAATTGCGTGCGAAGCCGTCCTTGACGCGCACTACTTCGCCCATTTGACCTAATCTGGGAATGCGTTCGAGCAGGATCACTTCCATCGCGAGGTCTCCCTGCTCAACGGATCACGTATGGCAGCAGGCCGAGAAAGCGCGCGCGCTTGATCGCTTGGGCAAGTTCGCGTTGCCGCTTCGCCGAGACGGCGGTGATGCGGCTCGGCACGATCTTACCGCGTTCGGATACGAAACGCTGCAGCAACTTCACGTCCTTGTAGTCGATCTTGGGCGCGTTGGCGCCCGAGAAGGGGCAGCTCTTGCGACGGCGGAAGAACGGGCGGCGTGCCCCGCCGGATTGCGTTGACATGGCCACGTCAGTCCTCCGTCACGGCTACGGGTTCGTCGGAACTATCGGCTGGGCGCCGATCGCGGTCGCGCGGCCGGTCGCCGCGGTCGCCCCTGTCCCCGCGGTCGAATCTATCGCCGCGGTCGCCCCGTTCGCCGCGCCGTTCATCGCGATCACGGTCGCGCTCGGCCCGGCGCATCATCGCCGAGGGACCTTCCTCGTGGTCGTCCACCCGAATTGTCAGGTAGCGCAAGACGTCTTCGTTAAGACGCTCCAGCCGCTCGATTTCATTGATGGCGGCTGACGGCGCGTCGAGGTTCATCAGGGTGAAATGCGCCTTGCGGTTCTTGCGCAATCGATAGGACAGAGACTTCACGCCCCAATATTCGGTCTTGGCGACGGTCCCACCCAGTCCTTCGACGACGCCTTTCAAGTTCGCAGTCAATTCTTCGACCTGCTGCGCGCTGGCGTCCTGGCGCGCAAGGTAGACGTGCTCATAGAGCGACATAAATGCCCTTTCCTACCGTGTCTTCGCTCGCTCCCGGCGCTAAGCCCCTCGAACCCTTCGGGAAAGGCTCGAATGCTCTGAAGGCGGGAACACCGGACGCCGGACCATGAGGTCCTACCATGCCAAGCGGCGCGGCCGTCCGTTCAGCCCCCGGCCGGGGTCGAGCGGAAAGAGGGGCGTTATACGCGGGCCGCCGGGAAAGGCAAGGCGGATCAGGGCTTCCGCGCCGGGCCGGAGGCGCCGGTCTGGATGAGTTCCGCGAGCCGCACCGCCAGCGTCACGCCTTCGCGCATCTGCGTGGCATTCGAGTTGCCGGAATTGGGAGCTTGCCGCTGCTTTTGCAGCTTGCTCAGCAGGACGTCGAGGCTTTGCTGCAACAGCTTGTGCCGAAATGCCGGATCCTGCCGGGCGCGGACAAGATCGGCCTCAGTAACCGGCGAATAGGGGCTCTTCAGAGTGGACACGTCAATCAGATCCAGCGGCAGGTCCCAACGCTTGGAGACTATCCATTTCCGGTTTTCGCTTCCTTACCGAACTCGCTTGACTTGACACAGCAGGGAACGCGGTATCTTTCGCCCCTTCTTAGAGGCAATTCATGACAGTGGCTTTCGTTTTTCCCGGCCAGGGCAGCCAGGCCGTTGGCATGGGCAAGGGACTGGCGGATGCCTTTGCGCCCGCGCGGCGCGTATTCGAGGAAGTCGATGCGGCGCTTGGCGAGAACCTCAGTCAAACCATGTGGAACGGGCCGGCCGAGACGCTGACCCTGACCGAAAATGCCCAGCCCGCGCTCATGACGGTCTCGCTCGCGGCATTGCGCGTTCTGGAATCCGAGGCCGGTATCAATCTCGGTCGCGACGCGGCCTTTGTCGCCGGCCACTCGCTCGGGGAATATTCCGCTCTGGCTGCTGCGGGATCGCTCTCGACGTCCAACGCGGCGCGGCTTTTGCGCATTCGCGGCCGCGCCATGCAAAAGGCGGTCCCGGTGGGGGAGGGCGCTATGGCCGCGCTCATCGGTGTCGATCTCGACGCAGCGAAGTCGATCGCCGCCGAAGCAGCGATCTCCGGCGTGTGCGCGGCCGCGAACGACAATGGCGGCGGCCAGGTTGTCCTGTCCGGCGCCAAGCCCGCGGTCGAGCGCGCCGTCGAGATCGCCAAAGCGCGCGGCGTCAAACGGGCGATGATGCTGCCGGTGTCAGCGCCGTTTCATTGCGCTCTCATGCAGCCCGCCGCCGATGCGATAGCCGAAGCGCTCGCCAAGGTGACGGTCGAGGCGCCGAAGGTGCCCTTGGTCGCGAATGTGCTGGCCAGGCCGATCGAGAATCCCGCCGACATCATTCAATCCCTCGTCGCGCAAGTGACATCCACCGTCCGCTGGCGCGAGTCGGTCCTCTTCATGGTGCAGGCGGGCGTGACCGTGTTTCACGAACTGGGCGCCGGAAAAGTGCTCACCGGGTTGATCAAGCGCATCGCCGAGAACGCGAGCGCATCCTCGATCGGTACGCCCGACGATGTAGCCCGATTCAAGACCGCTCAAGCCTGAATTTTCGCGTCGCGAGGACGTCATGTTTGAACTCACCGGAAAGTCCGCTTTGATAACTGGCGCCACCAGCCCGATAGGTGGCGGCATCGCGCGCGCGCTGCACGCGCAGGGCGCTACCGTCGCCGTCTCGGGAACAAGACGTGAAATCCTCGATCGTCTTGCCGCCGACCTCGGCGACCGCGTGCATGTGTTGCCGTGCAACCTCGCCGATGGCGCCGAGACGGACGCGTTGGTTGGGCGCGCCGAAGCGGCGATGGGCCAACTTGATGTCCTTGTCGCCAATGCCGGAGTGACCAAGGACAATCTTCTGGTGCAACTGCGCGACGAAGACTGGGATCAGGTGATCGCCATCAACCTCTCCGCAACATTCAGGCTCGCGCGTGCCGCCGTGCGCGGCATGATGCGCCGGCGCTTCGGCCGCATCATCGCTATTACCTCGGTGGTGGGAGCGACCGGCAATCCCGGACAGGCCAATTACGTCGCCGCCAAAGCCGGTATCACGGGCATGATCAAATCGATCGCCCAGGAATATGCCAAGCGCGGCGTCACCGCCAATTGCGTCGCACCTGGATTCATCGTCACGCCGATGACCGACAAGCTCAACGACAAGCAGCGCGCCGGCATCCTTGAGAGAATTCCGGCCGACCGCGCCGGGACGGTCGAGGAAGTCGCCGCCGCCGCCGTTTTTTTGGCCGCCAACGAGGCCGCTTATGTGACCGGGCAGACGTTGCATGTGAACGGCGGAATGGCCATGATTTGAAGGCGATACGGTGCGCAAGGATGCCACGCGGCCGCGCTGGTCAACGCAATTGAAGTGTGGTAACCGGACCGTGAGTTGGCTGGGGGAGCCGCAGAGCGGATGTGTCCGCCTCTGATCGTTGTCCACCCGCGGCCGTCGCCCACGACGGGGACGAAACGTAATTGATCAGGTCGCGTTGAAAGAAGAGGTTGGAAACGATGAGTGATATTGGCGAGCGGGTGAA